>CAYOBI010000071.1:0-6111 GCA_964402325.1 uncultured Propionibacteriaceae bacterium
CGCCGCCCGGTCCGGCGTCGCGCTGGCGGCGCGGGGCGTCCGTGCCGGTGACCGGGTCGCGATCGCGGCGCCGAACGGACCCGCGGTGCTCGACGCGTGGCTCGGCTGCCTGTGGCTCGGCGCGGCGCTGGTGCCGCTGGACCCCGGGCTGCGCGGCGCCAGCCTGGACCGGGCACTGGCCACCACCCGGCCCGACCATCTGCTCCCGGCCCACCCCCTGCCCGTGGAGCCGGGGAGCGTACCGGCCGCCGCCGTCGCGCCGGACACCCCGGCGGCGGTGCTGTTCACCTCCGGCTCGACCGGCGCCTCCAAGGCGGTGGTCTGCCCGCACTCCCAGCTGCTGGTCTGGGGCAGCACGGTCGGGGCGCACCTCGGGCTCGGGCCCGACGACGTGCTCTGGACGACGCTGCCGCTGCACCACACCAACGCCCTCAACGCCGTGGTCCAGGCCCTCACCTGGGGCGCGCACATCGTCGTCGGCGAACGGTTCTCGGTGTCCACCTACTGGCAGCGGGCCGCCGAGCACGGCGCGACCGTCGGCTACCTGCTCGGCAGCCTGGTCCCGCGCCTGCTCGCCGCCCGGCCGGCCGGCACCGACCGGGCGCACCGGATGACCCGGATGCTGGCGCCGGGCATCCCGCCGGCCGCCGCGGCCGACCTGGCCGACCGGTTCGGCGTCCGGGCCCTGGACGGCTACGGCAGCACCGAGACCAACTACGTGATCGGCGGCCCGCCGCAGGGGGCCCGCCCCGGCTGGATGGGCCGGCTGCTGCCCGGCTACCGGGCACGGCTCGAGCCGGTCGACGACGACCCCGGCCACGGCGAACTGCTGCTGGCCGAGGAGACCCCCGGCGGGTTCGCCACCGGCTACCTCGGCGAGGGACTGTACGGGCCGGACGGCTGGTTCCGCACCGGCGACCTGGTCCGGGTCGAGGACGGCTGGTACCGCTTCGAGGGCCGGCTGACCGACGTGATCCGCCGCCACGGGGAGAACATCGCGGCCCGCGAGGTCGAGGAGACCCTCGCCGGCCACCCGCTGGTCGCGCAGGCCTGCGTGGTCGGCCACCGGGACGGCTCCGAGACCGACGTGCACGCCTTCCTGGTGCCGGCCCCGCCCGCCGGGGAGGACTTCGACCTGGCCGCCGTGCTGGCGTACGCCACCGCCAACCTGCCCCCGTTCGCCGTCCCCCGCTACGTGGACGTGCTCGCCGAGCTGCCGGTCACGGCCTCGGAGAAACCCGACCGCCCGGCGCTGCGCTCCCGCGGCCTCGGCCCCGACACCTGGAGGTCCCGATGACCCACATCCTCGTCCTCGCCACCGGCGGCACCATCGCCAGCCGGCCCGGCACCGACGGCGTCGCCCCCGCCCTGTCCGGGGCGGAACTCGTCGAGGGAGTGCTGGCCGACGACCCCGGCCTGCGGGACACCCTGCGGGTGAGCGTCGAGGAGCCGTTCCGCCGCCCCAGCTACACCATCGGCCCCGACGCGATGCTGCAGCTGGCGCGCCGCGCCCGAACGGCCCTGACCGGCGCGTACGACGCGGTGGTGGTGCTGCACGGCACCGACACCGTCGCCGACTCCGCCTGGCTGACGCACCTGCTCACCCTGCCGGTGTCCGGCGGGCCGGTGGTCTTCACCAGCGCGATGCGGCACGCCGCCGAGCCCGGCGCCGACGGCCCGCGCAACCTGCTCGACGCGTTGCGGGTCGCCGCCCACCCGGACGCCGCGGGCCACGGCGCGCTGCTCGTCGTCAACGGCGAGATCCATCCGGCGACCCGGGTGGTGAAGTCGCACACCAGTGCGCTGCACGCCTTCGCCTCTCCCGGCGCGTCGCCGGTCGGCGGGCTCACCGGCCCGACCGTACGGTTCACCCGGCCGCCCGCCCGGCCGTTCGCCGACCCGGGCCCGGTCGGGACGCCGGCCGAGGTGGGCGTCGTCCCCGCCTGGGCAGGCCACGGCAGCGCGGTGATCGGCGCCCTGCTGGACGCCGGGGTGCAGGGGCTGGTGGTCGAGGGCACCGGGGCGGGACACGTACGGCCCGACGCGGTCACC
Organism: uncultured Propionibacteriaceae bacterium; assembly: GCA_964402325.1. GTDB lineage: Bacteria > Actinomycetota > Actinomycetes > Propionibacteriales > Propionibacteriaceae > Raineyella. Next base: position 2,053 of record CAYOBI010000071.1, read on the forward strand.
GGGCTGGAGCGGGCCTTCGCCCTGGGTGTGCCGGTGACGGTCACCTCCCGGGCCGGGGTCGGGCCGGTGCACCGCGGCTACGGCGGGGGGCCCGGGTCGGGCCGCTGGCTGGACACCACCCCCGTGCTGGACAGCGGGGAACTCGGCACCGCGCGGGCGCAGCTGGCGCTGGCCGTCGGCATCGCCGCCCACGGCACCGGGCCGGGGTTGGCGGACTGGTACGGCCAGGTGGCCCGGCACCAGGCCGGGCTCGCTACTGGGCCCGACCGGCCAGATCGGCGGAGATCCCCGCAGCAGCCTGGCGCAGCTGCAGGATCAGCCGCGGCTGGGCGGGGCTGAGCCGCTGGACGGTGCCGGTGACGGACAGCGCGGCGACGACGTCGCGCTCGCCCCGGTACACCGGCACCGCGATGCTCATGTAGCCGAGCCGGGTCTCCTCGACCTCACGGGCGAAGCCCTCGACCCGGATCCGGTCCAACTGGCGGCGCAGCACCGCGAAGGACGAGGTGGTGCGCCGGGTCAGCGGAGTCAGGCCGCGGAAGGCGAGGTCCTCCAGCACCGTCCGGTTGGAGTGGGCCAGCAGCACCTTCCCGGTCGCGGTGGCGTGCGCGGGCAGCCGACCGGCGACCCGGGAGACCTCCCCGAGCGCCCGGTTGCCCTCGAGCTTGTCGACGTAGATCACGTCGAGGCCGTCGCGCAGCGCCAGGTGGGTGGTCTCCTGGGTGAGGTCCATCAGCTTGCGGATGAAGGGGCGGCCGACCTCACGCAGGGTCCGCTGGCGCGGGACGAGCTGTCCCAGCTCGAACAGCCGCAATCCGAGACGGTAGTGGATGCCGGTCTTCTCCAGCAGCCCGACGCCGACCATCTCGCCGGCGAGCCGGTGCACGGTGGCCTTGGCCAGGCCGCTGTGGGCGGTCAGCTCGGTGAGGCTCTGCTGCCAGGTGTCGTCGTCGAACGTCGACAGGATCAGGGCCACCTTGTCGAGCAGCGTGAGGACGTCTCGCCCCGCGGCCTGTTCCTCCACGGGCTGGGCCATGTTGTCACCTCCGGGTTCGGGTCGGGTCGGCCATCCCCCCACCGGACGGCCACCCGGCTCAGTCGGGTAGTTCATCCAGGAAGTCCGCGATGATTCCGCAGACAGTATCCGGATTCTGTTGCGGCAGCGCTACGGTGCCGCCCTCGACGACGATCGGGCCGCGGACCGTCGTCGCCGTCAGCGCCGCGGCCAGGTGCGGCAGCGCCGGCAGGGCGAACGGGTCGGCGCCCCCGGCCATCAGCAGGACCGGCGCCAGCACCGCGCCGGCCCGGTCCTCCATCCGGTAGCGGGCGCAGGCCAGGTGGCCCTCGGCCGGGTCGAGGCCGGGGCGCAGCGCGTCGGCGAGGAACCGGTCGAGCAGGGCGACGTCACCGGCCGGGTAGTACGGCCGGCGGCCCTCCCACAGGTCGGCCAGGTGGGTGCCGGCCGGGCTGCGGTCGACGTCGTCGACGCCGCGCGACCCGGCCCGGGCGGTCCGGAAGCCGGCGTCGGTCCACGGGCAGGAGGACAGCACCAGGCCGCGGACGTCGCGCCGGGAGGCGGCCAGTTCGAGGGCGACCGCGGCGCCGGTGTGGTGGCCGACCAGGGCGACCGGCCCGAGGTCCAGCGCGTCGAGGAACTGCCCGACGCCGTCGGCGTACTGCTCGATGGTCTGCGGGGCGGGTAGCCGCGGGCTGTTGCCGAAGCCCGGCATGTCCACCGCGATCGCCCGGTGCCCGCGGGCGGCGAGCAGCGGCAGCACATCGCGGAACTCGTCCCAGGACTGCGGGGTCTGGTGCAGCAGCACCACCGGGCGGCCGGTTCCGGCCTCGGCACAGTGGATCTGGCCGAGGCCGGTGTCGACGTACGCCATCCGTACGCTCGGGACCATCAGTGACCCGCCGCCAGCGGGGTGTCGACGCCGATCACGCCGGTCTTCATCGCGCCGCCGGGGTTGCCGAGGGGGGCGTCCCGGCCGGGCAGGACGATCTCGAAGAAGGCACGGTTGTCGGCCTTCCACTCCGGGGCCGCCTTGCGGTCCACGGCGATCGCGCCGTGCGGGCAGGCGACCTCGCAGTTGCCGCAGTCGATGCACTCGGCCGGGTTGATGTAGAGCTTGCGGCCGCCCTCGTAGATGGCGTCGACCGGGCATTCCTCCATGCACGAGCGATCCATGTGGTCGAGGCAGCCGTCGCCGATCACGTAGGTCATGGTCAGTCTCCTTCAGTCGAGTGGCCGGGGAACAGGTCGAGTCCGGGGTCGAGCAGCACCGCGGCGTTGTTGACCGCCGTCGCCGCCTCGCCGAACCCGACCGAGATCAGCCGGACCTTTCCGGGGTAGTCGGTGATGTCGCCCGCGGCGTAGACCCGCGGGATCGCGGTCTCCATCCGCGTGCTGACGGGGATCCTGCGGTTGACCAGGCCGAGGCCCCAGGCGTTCATCGCCCCGAGGTCGGCGGTGAAGCCGAGCGCGGCGACGATGGACTGGGCGGGCAGCGAGACCGGCTCCTCGCCGGCCACGCGGACGTCGGCGCCGCTGACCCAGCCCTCGCCGCGGACCGCGGTCACCTCGGCGTTGACGAGCATCCGGACGTTGCTGTCCCGGACCCGGTCGATGGAGCCCTTGTGGGCCCGGAACCGGTCGCGGCGGTGCACCATCGTCACGGACCGGGCGATCGGCTCCAGGTGCAGCGCCCAGTCGAAGGCGCTGTCGCCGCCGCCGATGATCACCACGTCCTTGTCGTCGTGCACGGTCAGGTCGGGGACGAAGTAGCTCACCCCGCGGCCCAGCCAGTCCAGGCCGGGGGTGAACGGGCGGGGTGTGAACGTCCCGATCCCGCCGGCGAGGACGACCGCGCCGGCGTGGATCGTACGTCCCGCACTGGTGGTCAGGACCACCTCGCCGGCGCCGGGGGTGGACGTCAGGCCCTGGACCTCCTCGTCGAGCCAGAACTCCGGGCCGAAGGTCTCGGCCTGGAGCACCAGCGCGTTGATCAGGTCGCGGCCGCGGACCGCGGGGTACCCGGCGATGTCGAGGATCGCCTTCTCCGGGTACATCCCGACCACCTGGCCGCCGATCTCCGGCAGCGCGTCGATGACGGCGGTCCGCAGGCCGCGGTAGCCGGCGCAGTAGGCGGCGTACAGGCCTGCCGGGCCGGCGCCGACGACCAGCAGGTCGACATGTGAGGTGGTGGGCCGGTCGCGGCGCGTCATTGCGGTGGACATCTCGGTCTCACTCTCCTGCAGGGGTCAGCAGCCAGTGACCGAAGAGGTCCGGCTCGTGGCGGGCGATCTTCTGGATGATCGTGGAGTAGGCGAACCATCCGACGTCCTCGCCACCGACGGCGGCGTACGTCTCGGCGGCGGTGTCGGGGGCCAGCGGGACCGGGTCGCCCGCCGCGAGGGCGAGCAGTTCGGACTGCATCGACCGCTCCATCGAGACGAACCACCACACGGCGCTCTCGACGGTGCTGCCGACGGTGAGGTGGCCGTGGTTGGTGAGGATGACCGCCTTGTGCGGGCCGAGGGCCGCGGCGATCCGCTCGCCCTCCTCCTCGAGCAGGGCGACGCCGTGGTACTCGTCGTAGCGCCCCTGGTCGCCGTGGAAGGCGCAGGCGTCCTGGGTGATCGGCGAGACCGGCCGGTGCAGCGCGGAGAACGTCTTGCCGTGCAGCCCGTGGGCGTGCACGGCGCCGATCACCTCGGGGCGGGCGGCGTGCACCCGGGAGTGGATGATGAAGGCGGCCCGGTTGAGCGGGCCCCGGCCCCCGTCGGGCAGGACCCGGCCGGTGGCGTCCACGTGCAGCAGTTCCTCGGGGCGGACCAGGGAGAAGTGCCGGCCCCACGGGGCGGTCCAGAAGGTCTCCGGATCGTACGGGTCACGGCAGGTGATGTGCCCGGAGATGCCCTCGTCCAGGCCGAAGGCGGACAGGATCCGGTAGCCGCCGACGACGGCGTTCTTCCGGCGCTCCAGCTCCTCGGCCAGCGGCAGCCCGGTGGGCGGGGCGGGGATCGCGGCCAGGGCCAGCGTGTCGGTGACAGGGG
>CAYOBI010000071.1:6211-13488 GCA_964402325.1 uncultured Propionibacteriaceae bacterium
AGCCCGGTGGGCGGGGCGGGGATCGCGGCCAGGGCCAGCGTGTCGGTGACAGGGGTGTCGGTGACAGGGGCGTCGGTCAGGGGGCTGTCGGTCATCACTTCACCCCGTAGCGGTGGAACAGCCGGTTGGTGACGATCCGCAGCACCCGGTCGAAGATGAAGCCGAGGGTGCCGAGCACCAGGATGCCGGCGAAGATCCAGTCGATCCGGCCGTAGTTGCGGGCCGACCAGATCAGCGAGCCGAGGCCCACGTTCGCGGCGACGATCTCGGCCGACACGATGGTCAGGAAGCTGTTGCCCATCGCCAGCCGGGCGCCGGTGACGATGCCGGGGATGGTGGAGGGCAGAATGATCGTCCGCAGCAGCTGCCAGCGGGAGGCGCCGAGGTTCTGGGCGGCCTGGATCCGCAGCGGGCTGATGGCGACCGTCGCCTGGATCGTGCTGACCACGACCATGAAGACGGACGTGTAGAAGATCAGCGCGACCTTGCTCAGCTCCCCGATCCCGAACCAGACGATGGTCAGGGTGACGAAGGCGATCGGCGGGACGAACCGGAAGAACTCCACGTACGGGTCGAGCAGGTCCCGGACGAACGTGAGCCGGCCCATCAGGATGCCGATCGGGGCGCCGATCACCACACCGGCCAGCCAGCCGACCAGGATCCGGCCGCTGGAGGCGCCGATCGAGGCGCCCAGGGTGCCGTTCGCGCCCAGCTCGAGCAATGCGCCGGCGGTCTCCGACGGGGAGGCGATGATCGTCGGCCCGAACCACCAGGACAGGTAGATCCAGAACAGCAGGCCGCCGACCAGGGAGACGGTCCAGATCGCCGGGACCCGGGCCCAGGCCGGCAGCGCCGGCCGGGCCGGGCGGGCGCTCGTCCGGGTGATCGTACGGGTGGTGCCGGTGGTGGTGCTCATTCCCTCTCCTCCAGACCCTGGCCGGCCAGGCTCCGCTCCACCTCGACGCTGATGTCGGCGTGCAGTTGGTCGAACAGTTCGGTGACGCCCGGGGTGTGCCGCTCGCGCGGCCGGTCGATGTCGACCCGGTAGACGCTCTTGATGCCGGCGGCCGGGCCCGCGGTCATCACGACGATCCGGTCGGCCAGCACGATCGCCTCGTCGATGTCGTGGGTGACGAAGACGACGGTGCTGTTGGTCCGGCTGCAGATCCGGCTGAGCTCCTCCTGCATGACCACCCGGGTCTGGGCGTCGAGGGCCCCGAACGGCTCGTCCATCAGGATCAGCCGCGGCTCGTTGGCGAGCACCCGGGCGATCTGCACCCGCTGGCGCATGCCGCCGGACAGCTCGCCGGGGTACTTGTGCTGGGCGTGGCCGAGGCCGACCATCGTCAGGTAGTGGTCGGCGATCCGGGCCTGGTCGGCGGCGCTCGCGCCGTGCATCCGCGGACCGTAGGCCACGTTCTGGGCTGCCGTCATCCAGTCGAACAGCACCTCGGTGCTCTGGAAGACCATCCCGGCGTGGTCGTTGTTGCCGGTGACCGGTTCGTCGGCGCAGTGGATGGAGCCGTCGGCGAGGCGGACGAAGCCGGCCAGCGCGGACAGCAGGGTGGACTTGCCGCAGCCGCTGGGGCCGAGCAGGCAGACGAACTCGCCCGGCTCGACGTCCAGGTCGACGCCGCTGACGGCCGTGAAGGCCCCGAACCGGATCGCCGCGTCCCGGACCCGGAGCGAGACGCCCTGGGCCGTGACCGGCGGGTCGATGACGGTGCTCATCGGTCAGGCCGCCTTGTACCAGTTGAGCACCAGCGCCTTGGACAGGTCCGGGCGGGCCTTGATGGCGTTGACGCTCTGGTAGAAGTCGACGATCTCGGTGGTGGACGTCACCGAGCCGGCGTCGAGACTCTTGACGGCGAAGTCGATCTGGTCGACGGCGACCTTGGTGTCGGCCGGCTTGATCTTGACGGCCTTCTCGGTGACCGTGGCGGCCAGGTCCGGATCGGCCTCGGTCTTCTTGGCGGCCTCGTCGAGCACCTTGGTGAACTTCTGCGCGGCGTCCTGGTGGCCGGAGAGCCAGGCCTCGTTGGTGACCAGCCAGTGGTGGTAGGAGAAGCCGAACGCCGAGGAGACCGCGTCCACGTGACCGATGTTCTGGTCCAGCGCGGTCTGCGGCCACGGCTCCCACATCACGTAGCCGTCGATGTCGCCGCGGCGCAGCAGGGCCGGCATGTCGGCCGGCGCGGCGGTGACCATCTGGACGCTCTTCGGGTCGACGCCGTTGGCCTCGAGGTACTTGTTGGTGGCGATCTGGCTGAGGCCCTGCACGTAGCCGAGCTTCTTCACGTCCTTGGCGCCGGACACCCCGTTGCGCAGGACCGCCTTGATGTACTGGCCGGACGACTCGTAGCTGGCGATGGCGCGCAGCTCGTCGCTGGAGGCCATCTGGGCGGTGGTGGTGGTGTCGGAGTTGCCGGCGATGTTGATCTCGCCGGCGTTCACGGCGTCGACGGCCTCGCCGCCGCGGCCGAACTGGACCAGCTCGACCTTCAGGCCGGCCTTGGTGAACATCCCCTCGGCGTCGGCGACGAAGAACGGGGCGTACGCCGCGTCGATGCCCACCCCGACGCGCAGCGTGGTCTGGTCGGTGGCGGCCTGGGCCTGGTTGGCGGCGGGACGGGAGCAGGCGGCCATCGAGCCCACGAGCACGAGGCCCGAGGCGACGACGGCGGCGGTCTTGAGGGGGCGGAAGGACTTCATTGCTGTCGACTCCGAATCGCTGGGGGGCCCGCCTTGGACGGGATTGCCGAGAAAGCTAGCCGGGTGTTCCGGGAACGGCCTCGCCGCCGGGTCCGGTGACCGAACCGCATTTGACTTCGGTCATTTCCATTTCCGTCGTGTGCCGGGATTGTTACAATCCGCCGGCCTGTGTCACCACGCGATGAACGCCCAGGTCGCGGTGCCCAGTCCGATCCCGACGACGGCCCCGCGGAGCACCCGGTCGGGCAGCCGGCGGGCCACCCGGGCACCGAGCAGACCGCCCACGACGGCCCCCACGGCGATGCCGAGGCAGAGCGCCCAGGGGATCTCGGCGCGCAGCACCAGCAGCGTCGCCGCGACCAGGTTGGTGGCGGCGTTGGTGAGGTTCTTGACCGCGTTGGCGGCCTGCAGGCCGCTGCCCAGGACGGCGAGCAGGGCGAGGGTGAGCAGGCCCTGGCCGGCCCCGAGCAGGGCCCCGTACACCCCCAGCAGGACGAACAGCAGCGGGGTCAGCCAGCCCGGCAGGGCGTACGCCGATCGACCGAACGACGCCGATATCCGGGGCTGCAACGCCATCAGCACCGCGCCGGAGAGGATGAACCACGGCACCAGTCCGGCGAACACCGCCGACGGCATCACCACCAGCAGGCCCGCCCCGAGCGCCCCGCCGAGGGCGGCGGCCGGCGCCAGCGCCCAGGCCTCCCGGCCGACGGTGACGAGTTCGCGACGGTACGCCCAGGTGCCCGAGACGGTGCCGGGCAGCAGGCCGACCGACAGGGCGATCACCGCGGCCCGCGGGTCGACGTCGCGGACCACCAGCATCGGCAGGGCGACCAGTGCCCCCGAGCCGACCGCGGTGTTGACCAGGGCGGCGGCGAGCCCGGCGAGCCCGCCGACGAATTGGGCGGTGACATCCATGTGATTCCTCCGGTGCGGACGACGCGGACCGGACATTTCCGGCGCGAATCCCTATCGTCGGCAAGTAATTCCGGAGGATCTCCCCTTTCGGTTCACTCATCGGACCCGGGGACGGGCCATTTCGCGTCGGCCCCGGCAATACTCACCGCACCCCCACCATTCGGGAGCCGGCACAGAACACGACCGAGGAGACCAGACATGACAGTGCAGACGGACGCTCCGGCGCCGGAGCGGGTGAGCCACGCCGGCGAGGAGGAGAAGCGCCGCCAGGCCCGCTACCCCGGCCGCCAGACCTGGGCCGCCTGGCCCGCGTATGACGAGGCGACGCTCGGCTTCCGCGGCTACTGGTACCCGGTGGCCTGGTCCAGCAACGTGATCGACGGCCGTCCGGTGCAGATCACCCTGTGCGGGGAGAACATCGTCCTGGTCCGCGACTCGAAGGGCCTGCACGCCCTCTATGACCGCTGCCCGCACCGAGGCGTGCCGCTGTCCTGCGGCAGCCAGGAGTTCGACGGCAGCATCAGCTGCGCCTACCACGGCTGGACCTTCGACACGACGACCGGAAAGCTCGGCGCGGTGATCACCGACGGCCCCGACTCGCCGATCTGCGGCAAGGTGTCGGTGGCGACCTACCCGGTCGAGGAACACCTCAACCTGGTCTGGATCTACATGGGCGCGGACGGCGAGGAGCCCACCCCGCTGCTCGACCAGATCCCCGAGGAACTGCGCGGCGTCTCGTTCAACCTCGGCGGCCGGATCAAGGTCCGCCCCGGTGACTGGCGGCTGACCTGCGAGAACGGCTTCGACGAGGGCCACGCCAAGTTCCTGCACCGCAACGCGATGTGGCGCCGGTTCAAGTCGATGCCGGTGTGGAACCTGACCAAGCTGGAGAAGCACGGCAGGTGGCTGTTCCGGGTGCAGACCGAGCAGCACTGGACCGCCGAGTTCCCCGGCTTCGGTACCTGGCCCCCGGAGCGGGAGAGCCGGTGGCGGATCAAGCCGTCGACCGACGGCAAGCAGTCGATCAGCAACACCGGTAACCCCAAGGCCCCGCATCCGCACATCGCCGCGCAGGAGTACCCGGGCTTCGTCTCGGTGTCGTTGCCGGGCGTGCTGCGCGTCGTCTACCCCGACTTCATCCACTACGAGTTCTACGTGCCGTACGACGCCGACCACCACCGTTACGTCGGCCTGATGGTCAACTTCGACTCCGGTGTCCGCAGCCTGCTGTTCAGGGCGAAGTACCTCGGCTTCATCCGCTGGTTCTTCCACGGCCTGTTCGCCGCCCAGGACGCCTGGATGGTCGACGAGACCGACGCCCCGCCGGAGCGCCTCTACCGCCCCGACGTGTCCCTCACCACCTGGCGCTCGATGTGCGAGGACGCCGCCGAGGAACGCGCCGCCAGCCTCAAGCCCACCGCCTGACCATCCACCCAGCACCCAGCACCCAGGAGACCGACATGACCAGGATCAGCGCCCTCATCCTTCCCGCCGTCACGGTCGCGTTCGCGATCGCGACCTACCCGACGGTCCGCAACTACCTCGCCAACAACACCCGCACCCAGGTGCACCGGATCAACGTCTGAGAGGGGTTGCGTTCCGCCCCTCCGTCGCGGAGCGTTCTGTTCCACGAGCGGGTCTCCCGCTCACCAGGATTGTTACTCCGCGGAGGCAAGACCTGAAGTGCACGCCAGTGCGCTTCAGGTCTTTTTTTGTTTCTCCGCCACAGAGTCAAGGAGGACTCCCGATGGGGACCGTGAACTACGCCGATCTGGCCCACCAGATCGTCGACAAGGTCGGCGGCGAAACGAACATCGCCACCGGAACGCACTGTGCCACCCGGCTGCGGCTGATGCTGAAGGACACCGCGAAGGCCGACACGGCCGCGGTCGAGAAGCTCCCCGGCGTGATCACCGTGATGCAGGCCGGCGGCCAGTACCAGATCGTGATCGGCAACAACGTCCCGAAGGTCTACGAGGAGCTGACCCGCTTCACCCGGATCGGCGGTGACGACGCCGCCCCGGTCGACGCCCCCAAGGGCAACATCCTCAACCGCTTCATCCAGCTGATCAGCGCGATCATCCAGCCGATCCTCTGGCCGCTGGCCGGTGCCGGCCTGCTCAAGGCCTTCCTGGCGCTGGGGACGAACCTGCACTGGCTGGACGCGAAGTCCACCACGTACGCCATCCTGAACGCCTCGGCCGACGCGCTGTTCTACTTCCTGCCGATCTTCCTGGCGCTGACCGCCGCGAAGCGGTTCCGGGCCAACCACGTCACCGCGATGGCGCTCGCCGGCGCGCTGGTCTACCCGGCCATCGTCGCACTGGCCTCCTCGACCGACCCGGTCACCTTCTTCGGCATCCCGGTGGTGATGATGAGCTACACCAGCTCGGTCATCCCGATCATCATCGCCGTCTGGCTGCAGGGCTACCTCGAGCGGTTCCTGGCCCGGGTGCTGCCCGACGCGATCCGCAACTTCACCACCCCACTGATCGTCCTGCTGGTGATGGTCCCGCTGGTCCTGCTCACCGTCGGCCCGCTGACCACCTACGCCGCCAACGCCATCTCCGCCGGCGTGAACGCCCTGTTCCACTTCGCCCCGTGGCTGGGCGGCGCCATCATGGGTGGCTTCTGGCAGGTGTTCGTGCTGTTCGGCCTGCACTGGGGCTTCGTCCCGCTGATGATGAACGACCTCGCCACCCAGGGCTACACGCTGCTCGGCGGCCCGCTGGTCGCCGCCGTCCTCGCCCAGGCCGCCGCCACCCTCGCCGTCTTCATCCGCACCCGCAGCGCCAAGCGTCGTGAGGTCGCCGGACCGGCCGCCCTGTCCGGAATGCTCGCCGGCATCACCGAGCCCGCGATCTACGGTGTGAACCTGCCGCTCAAGCTCCCCTTCTACTTCGGCATCGCCGGTGGCGCCGTCGGAGGCGCGATCGCCGCGGCCGGTGGCAGCGCCAACAACGCCTTCGTCTTCCCGTCCCTGATCGGCCTGCCCGCCTACATGGCCGTCGGCAACTTCACCCTGCAGCTGATCGGCTCGGGCATCGCCGTCGCCATCGCCTTCCTGCTCACCCTGTTCTTCTGCCCCCGCGAGGAGCAGGACGCCGCCCCCGAGACCGCGAACGCCCCCGCCGACAGCACCGTCCCGGCCGGTGACGCGATCGTGACCGCCCCGGTGGCCGGCACCTCGGTGCCGCTGGCCGAGGTCAACGACAAGGTCTTCGCCTCCGGTGCGATGGGCAAGGGCCTGGGCATCCTGCCGGCCGACGGCCGGATCGTCTCCCCCGTCTCCGGCACGGTGATCGCCGTGACGAAGACCGGCCACGCCTTCGGGATCACGTCCGACGACGGCGTCGAGGTGCTGGTGCACATCGGCATCGACACGGTGCAGATGAAGGGCGAGGGCTTCACCCCGCAGGTGGCCCGCGGCCAGCACGTGGCGCAGGGCGACCTGCTCGCCCTGGTCGACCTCGCCGCCGTCGAGAAGGCCGGCTTCGACCCGACCGTGGTGACGATCGTGACCAACTCCGCCAGCCTCGGGCAGGTCGACGCGATCACCGGCCGTGCCCTGGCCGCCGGCGACCCGGCCCTGCTGATCATGGCCGGCGCCGCCGAGCCGGTGCACGCCTGACCGACCACGCCTGACC
>CAYOBI010000072.1:0-13226 GCA_964402325.1 uncultured Propionibacteriaceae bacterium
GTCGACCAGCCGCCGCCGCTGTCGGGGGCCCCGAGCAGCCAGTCGCGCCAGGCCGACCAGCGTCCCGGCCCTGGCCCGCACCGCGCCCGAGCGACGCAGGGCCGGCCCGTCGGGGCGGGTCGCCCGGCGGAAGGCACCGGACACGGCGGTCACCGGGGTGGCGCTGACGGCCACGTCGGCGGCGAGGGTCCGGTCCGCCCCGACCCGGATCCGTTCAGCCATCGGGGCGGTGAGCTGCAGCAGGCGGCCGGGCTCCAGGTCGGCGAGCCGGGAGTGCACCCGGGTGGCGAGGACCTCGCCGAACCGGGCCAGGTTGATCGCCCGGTTCGCCTGCTCGACCTCGCCCAGCTGCGCCCAGGCCGCCTGCATCAGGTGTTCCTGGTCGCGCTGCACGACCCGGGTGCCGAGGCCGGCGACGATCCGGTGCATCGGGGCGAGGTTGAGCTCCCCGTACCAGTCGCCGACGGTCACGTCGGCGCTGCCGCGGTGCGCTGCGGCGTAGATCCGCGGCCCCACGATCGGCAGGTCGGCGGTCGGGCCGGACGGCTCGGCGGCCCCCTCGAGCTGCGCGGGCAGGTCGAGCTGGTGATGCAACGCGTCGACCATCGCGGCCGGCCAGGCCTCCGCGTCGAGGTCGGGGCTGCCCGGCTCGGGCGGGTTCGGGGAGTAGAGCGCGCAGCGGACGACCTGTTGGTGGCCCGGTTCGGCGTCGTCGAGCGGGCGCAACGGCCGGCCCGGCTCCGAGGCGTCGACGAACCGGCGGCCGACCGGGTAGGGGGCCGCGATGGCCTCCAGCCGCAGGGCGAGGCTGCGGAAGTCCCCGTCCGGGCCGGTGCGGAACTCCCAGCTGTCGTAGACGGGTAGCCGGACCGGGTCGTCGGAGCCGGAGGTCCAGGCGTCGGCGAGCGTGCCGCCGGTCAGGCCGAGGCCGGCCCGTACGCCCACGTCGGTGGTCGGCACGACAGCGGCGAGGTAGCCGGTGTCCTGGCGCAGCACCCGGGGGGAGACGAGCCGGGACAGGTTGACCGGGGCGTACGCCGGTGACAGCCGGATCGACAGGTCCACCGGGGCGACGGAGGTGGTGGCCGCCTGCGCGTGCGCCCACAGGTGTACCTGGCCGAGTGGCGGCAGCTGGGTCGGCGAGACCCGCATCACCCGCAGGCCGGCGCCGGTGGTCGGCTCCCAGGAGACCACGGAGCTCTCGACCACCACCAGGGTCAGCCAGGGCCGCAGGCCGGCTCCGGGCGCCGCGGCGCTGAAGGCCCAGGGCAGTTCCGGCCGGTCGAACTCGAGGTGCGCCAGCACCGTCTCCTCGGCGGTCAGCGCGCCCGGGGCGGGATGGCGGCGGACGACCTGGGCCGCCTCCAGCCCGCGGACGTCGCCCGGCCCGTACAGCACCAGGGTCATCCCGGCACTGCCGGTGGCGCCGTTGCTGTCGGCCAGTGGCACGTCGACGTGGGTGGTGGCCCGCACCTGCCCGGCGGCCGGCGGCCCGGCCACCGCGCCGAGCCCGCCGACGGCGTACGACGCGAAGTCCATCGCCTCCAGCGCGACCCTGCTCTCGACGTAGTCGTCCTCGGGGGCGATCGGCAGCCGGAAGGCGTCCGCCACCACCCGGGTGCCGATGGCGGTCGACTCCAGTGTCCGGTGCACCTGCGCTGCCACGTCCTCGATGCCGGCCATCGTTCAGCCCTCCAGAGTGGTGCGGGTGGTGGCGGCCAGGCCGGCCAGGTTGACGGCGTCGACGACGGCGGCGGCCTCGCTCTGGCTCATCGCGCCGAGCAGCGGGCCGCCGGTCAGGGCGTCGGTGACCTGCGACACGCCCCGCTCCGCGACCCGGGCAGGCGGTTCGGGCGGGTGCACCCCGGTGGCGTACGGGTTGGCGAGGCGCAGCCCGGCCCGGCCGACCTCGGTCGCGGCGGCGTGGATCGACGACACGGCCGCGTAGCGCAACGCGGCCTGCAGGTCGAGCGTCTTCGGAGTGTCCCGGCGCCGGACGTACGTGCGGTACGTCACCGTCCCGGTGCGGGCCGCGCCGACGGTGGGGGTGGTGGCCGCGGCGATCCGGCAGCCGCCGACCAGGTCCTCGAAGCCGGCCCGGGCGAGCAGCTTCTCCCCCGCCAGGTCGAAGTACTGGCCGGGGGCGAAGGCGGTGCGCAGTTCGCTGATCGCGGCGACGGCGCCGGTCGAGGTCGGGGTGCCCAGCAGCACCATGTCGGCGGCGACGGGGGAGGAGCCGATGTGGCTGATCCGTACGTTCAGCGGCACCTGGCTCTGCGTCACCTCCAGGCCGGCGAGCGGGTGGGCGACCCGGTCCTGCCCGGCGTCCACCGGGCCGAGGGTGACGAGCTGGGCGGCGTGGTCGGGCAGGGTGACCCGCCAGGCCTCGGGCTGGTTCAGGGCGGCCACCGCGATCGCCAGGGCGTCCTTCCGTTCGGCCAGCGGCGGCGGGGCGTCGCCCCAGGTGATCGGGCCGAGGTCCTCGTCGAACGTCGGCAGGAACCACACGTCGACCCGGATGTGGCCCTCCAGCGACCAGGGCTGGGTCCCGCTCAGGGAGCCGCGGAAGGTGATGGCGGCGAAGGTGTGGCCGAACAGGTCCACCTCGGCGCCGACCTCGATCGACACCTTGAACGCGAACCGTGGCGTCCAGATGAAGATCATGTCGAGCACCAGCCAGGCCTTGGCCCCGGCGATGCCGAAGTCGGCCGCGAGCCGGCCCTCGACGCCCAGCATCACCGCCCCCGCGGTGACCGCGAAGTAGGCCTTGACGACGAAGGTGACCGGGCCGGTCGCCTTGCCGTTCCGGTCGTGCGGGCCGGGGGAGAGGTCGAGGGTGACCCGCTCCATCGCCCCGAGCTTCGGCTTGCCGCCGGTCAGCTTCTCGTACTCCGGGTGGAAGCCGCCGACGGACAGTTCGAAGGCCCCACCGCCGCTCCACTGCAGGTAGAGACCCAGGTCGCCGCTGATCGCGAAACCGGCGATCTGCGAGTCGCGCATGCTGGCGAACATCAGCAGGTGGTCGGCGGTCACCGCGACGAACAGGTCGGCCCGGATGTCGGTGATCGGCGCCTTCTCCTCGGCGACCCGGATCCGCAGTGACCCGAGGACGACGATCGACGGGTCGGGCAGGGCCAGCACGATGCCGAGCTTGAGGGTGATGAACTTCGCCTGCGAGCCCCAGCCGAGCTCGACGATCGGGCCGACGACGAACCCGCCGTCCCGGACCGGGAAGACGTGCGCGACCTTGTCGAGCAGCGTCGGGGCCTCCTTGATCGGGTCGTCGGGGAACAGCATCCGGTCGATGATGTGCTCCTTGAGACCGGCCTGGAGGGCGTCGACGTCGACGGTCCGGTTGATCGCGAGGATGCCGCCGATGCCGTTGAGGGTGAAGCCGAAGCCGACCTCGACGGCGACCGGGAAGTGGATCCCGATCACCAGCACCAGCGAGAACGGGTCGGGGGAGAAGATGACGATCGCGTCGAGCCCCAGCCTGAGGATCTTCAGCTGGACGACCCCGCCGAACTCGATCCGCTTCACGTCGGCGCCGTTGACCCTGTACGTACGTTCGACGCGCTGGATGAACCCGCCGCCGGTCACCGGGCCGGCCTTGATCCGCAGCCCGACCCCGTCCGGCCAGCGCAACGAGACCGGGAGCTGGAACATCGCCTGCTGCTCCGCGACGCCCTCGGGCGTGACGACGAAGCCGGCGCCGACCACCTGCAGGCCCACCACGTCGCCGATCCGGGCGGCGAGGGAGGTGGTCAGCTCGAACGCGGTGACCTCGCGGGTCGACCGGTCGCGGACCAGGCCGAACGCCATCTCCCGCAGCTCGACGCCGGGGAACGCGTACCGCACCGGCAGCACGGCCCGCTCGTTGGCCCGCCCGTCGCCGAGGTAGAAGCCCTGGCCGGTGTCCAGCGAGACGGCCGTGATGGTCTGCGCCTTCGGCTCGGGCGACCCGGGCATGATCTGCTTCAGCATCGGGGTGGTGGTCAGGCCCGGTTGCAGGATCGTGCGGATCCGCAGGCCGATGATCGCCACGTCGCCGAGGTACCACTTCTCGCCGCGATGGACGAGGCCCTTCTTCTCCTCGTCGGTCGGATTCGCGATCTCGCGATCGCTGAACTGCAGGAACGCCTGGAACGAGAGCTGGTCGAGGGTCAGCCCGCCGAGCACCACGCTGCCGGACGTCGCGAAGGTCGCCGAGAGCAGCCAGGTGCCCTGCTTGCCGGGGTCGGGGTGCTCGAGCGTGATCACCGTGCCCAGTTCCCCGACCAGGTCATCGACGCCGAACAGCCTGCCGAACCTGTTGAGCATGTTGGCCCCGCCGGCGCCGACATCCTTGAACGGCTGGGCCCAGGGTGACCACAGGCCCATCAGCCGGGTCCGGACCGCGTCGTCCACGACCCCGTTGGTGTCCTTGGCGAGCTCGGTGGCGATGATGCCGTACGCCTCGTCCGCGGCGGACAGGGCCATTCCGATCCGGATCGAGACCCGGGCCGCCACGTCGAGGTCGAAGTCGTCGGCCTCGACGTCGGTCGCCGCGTCACCGGCCAGTTTGCCGATCAGCGTCGTCTGCTGCTTGATCCGGTCCGCGATCGCCTGGATCTCCGGCTTCATCGCGTCGATGTCGGCCTTCAGCCGGTCGAAGCTCGCCTTGCGCGCGTCGGAGTCGAACGTGACGACGGAACCGAGCAGCGGTCCGGTGTCGCTCCACGTCGTCCTGGCCTGTCGGCCCAGGCGGGTGGTGAGGAAGGCTTCGATGGCCTGGAGGAAGCCCGTCGCGATGTCGGTCATGGGACCCGGGTCCTGCCTGCTGGTACAGCGTGGACGAACGACGGCGACCGTGGTCGTCGGGCACGACGGACTGCATCGTGGGCGGACACCTGGGCCGTCGGAGGTCAGGAACCGCGACAGAAGTGGGTGCTGGGGGTGATCCAGATCATATTCGACGACGGGTGCGGGCGTCCAGGGAAGGCGGAGGTGTCCTGGCGCGCCGCGCCGGTCGCCGAGGGCCGCGTCGGTGGTCGACCGGGACAGGACCAGAATCGGGGGGTGAGCACCTCTGAGCCTTCCGGCCCCCGACCCACGGACTCCGGCCCCGGCCGCGGCCCGGAGCGGCCCGAGGACCATCACGTCGGCGGGCGGGACCTGACCCGGTGGGAGTCGCCGCTGGGGCGTTGGTCGGCCGGGATCGTGCACCGGATCAGCGTCGCCCTCGGCCCGCGGCAGGCCCTGGTGCTGATCCTGGCGATCGGGGCCGGGATCAGCGCGGCGCTGACCTGGGCCGCCTCCGAGATCTACGAGGCAGTCATCGCCGCCGACGGGGTCGCCCGGCTGGATCACCCGGTGCTGGAGGCCATGCTGCGGCTGCGCTCTCCCGGCCTGAATGCGTTCGCCACCGCCTGGACCGACCTGGGTGGCCCGGTCGGCCTGCCGATCCTGGCCGCCGTGTTCATGGTCGTCCTGGCCGTACGGCGACGCTCCTGGACACCGGTGATCCTGGTCACCTCCGCGGGCGTCGGCGCCCTGCTGATGACCCTGGCCGGCAAGCAGCTCGTCGGGCGGGCGCGCCCGCCGCTGGTCGACGCCGTGCCGCCGTACGAGTACTCCCCGGCCTTCCCCTCCGGGCACTCGTTGCTGTCGCTGGTCATCGCCGGGATCATCGCCTACCTGCTGGTCCTGCGGCAGCACCGGCGTCGGTCCCGCCTCCTCGCCATCGCGGCCGCGGGGCTCTTCGCCTTCTCCATCGGGCTCAGCCGGGTCTTCCTCGGCCACCACTGGCTCACCGATGTGCTGGCGGCGTGGCTGCTGGGGGCTGCCTGGCTCGCCATGGTGATCACCGCCCATCGGCTCTACCTGACCGCCACCCGCCGTTCCGCTGATGCACCCCCTGCTCCGGAGCTGCCCCGGGACCACCCGGGACCCGGGGGACCGACCGCCGCGCGGGTGGCGCGGTGGCAGGACGCGCTCCGTGCCCGCCCGGGGATCAGTCCCGCCCGGGTGGCGGAGGCCGGTGTCGCGCTGCACGGCCAGGTCGCGGACCTGGTCGGGCGCGGACTGGAGCCGGACGAGGCCTTCCTGGTCGCCGTCAAGCGCCTGGCAGCCTCGGACAGCTGGTCGCATGGGGTCGCGGCGGCCGACGCCGAGCGCCTCTGGCGTGACCTCGTGCTCGGCGAACAGGGCCCGGCGGAGGAGTCGACCCGCTGGCGGTGGTCCGCAGTCGGCCGCGGCGGTCCGGGGGTGATGCTCGCCTTCGCCGTCGTCGCGGGCCTGGTCGCCCGGGTGCCGTACGCCCTGGCCGAGACGCTGGGGCCGGGGGCGCCGGCTCCAGCGGTGCTGGCGACGTGCGGGATCGGCGCGGTGGCGGTCGTGGCGGCGTACGTCTGCTGGTTGCGTCGGCCGGCCCCGCCGGTGGTGTACGCGATCGTGGGCACCGTCTTCGCCCTGGCGCTGCTGGTCGTGAATCTCTACCCGTTCCGGCCCCCGTACGACACCCGTCTGCTGGCGTTCCTGCACCTCGGGATCGCCCTGTGGGTGGTGATCGGCGCCGGCTACCTCGGTCGGGCCTGGCGGAGCGACGAGCGGTGGGTGGCGTTCATCCGGTTCAGCGGCGAGCTGGCGATCCTCTACGTCCTGATCGCCCTCGGTGGAGGGGTGCTGGTCGGCCTGAGCCTGGCACTGTTCGGCTTCGTCGGGGTCCCGGCCGCCACGGTCGGCACGGTGGTGTCCTGGGCCGTCCCGATGGGGGCCGCCGGCGCGATGGTCGTCGCGGTGTGGTTGGTCGAGGCCCGGGTCGGCGCCCTGCCGAACATCGCGTCGGTGCTGTCGGCGGTGTTCACCCCGTTGTTCACGCTGGTACTGCTGAGCTTCCTGGTCACGCTGGCCGCCTCGGCGGGGCCGGTCGACGCCGACCGCCGGCTGCTGATCGCCTACGACGTGGTGCTGGCCGTGGTCTTCGCCCTGGTGGTGTTCTCGGTCTCCGCCCGGGACCCGCTCGCCGCGCCGGGGGCCACCGACGTGCTCCAGGTGGTGCTGATCGCCTCCGCGCTGGTCGTGGACGTCGTGGTGCTCGCCGCGATGGCCGGCCGGATCGGGGAGTACGGCGCCAGCCCGAACAAGCTGGCCGCCCTCGGGGAGAACATCGTGCTGCTGGTCAACCTCGCCGGGACCGGCTGGTTGTCCCTGCGGTTCCTGCGCGGACGCGGGCCGTATGCGGCCCTGCAACGCTGGCAGGGCCGCTACGTGGCGGTGTTCGGTGCCTGGGTGCTGGTGGTGGCACTGGCGTTCCCGCCGCTGTTCGGCTTCCGGTAGGCCTGTTGCCCGCGATGCGTGAGCGGATCCTGACAACTGGACTCGCGAAGGGCTGAGACCGGGCGGGCCGACCCACGGTTTCGCGCCGTTCCCGCGGTCGGCAGGGGCCGGGGCGTCGTGCCAGTTGTCAGGATCCGCTCATCTCTCACGGAACACGGCTCATCCTGGGCGGGCACGGCGCACGTCAGGGTCCGGTGCCCGGCCCGCAGCGACGACCGCAGCGATCTGACCCACCGCGGCGGGCGGGGGCCCGCACCACCTGTCCAGGGGCCGACACCGGCCGCATCGGGCTCCGCAGATGTCAGGACCTCCACTGTTATGCTGGCGCCGCGGGGAGCCGGCACTGTCCAGCCCGGTCGGCCGCATCCCCGTACGGGAGGGTTTCGCATGATCAGGTTCCTGGCCAATGTCGTCGTCAACCTCGTCGGGTCGGCGATCGCCTTCCTGGTGGCCTGGTGGCTGATCCCGGGGGTCGGTCTGCGGATCGCCGGGTTCATCACGGCGGTGGTCGTCTTCACCGTGGCCCAGTCGATCCTCGCGCCGTTCGTGTTCAACATGGCGCGCCGCTACGCGAACGCGGTCCTCGGCGGGGTCGGGATCGTCTCCACGCTGCTCGCCCTCCTGGTCGCCACGCTGGTGTCGAACGGGCTGACCATCACCGGGCTGTCGACGTGGTTCGTCACGGCCCTGCTGGTCTGGCTCGTCACCGCGTTGGGCGGCTGGCTGCTGATGGCGTACGTGGTCGACAAGTGGCTGGCCAGCCGCAAGGCTGCCGCGTAGAGCTCTCCCCGACGGCGTCGGATCACCGTCGCAGGTCACCGCGCAACATAACACCCAACTTCACCAGGGTTGAGAGATGTTGAGAGTTATGTGCGAAGAAGCGGTGGCCCTCGCGGGATTCAGGCCCTCCGGTAACGCTGACGTGGGCTGCGCAGGGCTTCCGTGGGGCTCAGGATTCCCTCGTCGATCATGGTGTTGATCTGGCGCAGGACCGCGGTGCGCGACAGGCCGGACGCCGTCATGAGTTCCCGAGTGGTGACCGAGCCGTGGGCATCCACCTCACGCAGGATCGCGGCCCTGATCCCGGGGTCACGGTCGTGGTCGCGTTCGTCCTGGGTGAGATGGCGACGCAGGAAGGTCAACGCGAAAGAGCTGATGTTGTCCACCGGTTGGGGTGGCGGCATCAGGGCCGCGCCGAGTTGGGCCTGAATGGTGGCATAGCCGGTGCCGCGATTCTCGGCGACCATGCCGCCCCCGGGCAGTTGGACATCCTCCAGCAGTGCTGAGAGTCGCTGGTTGCGGGTGGAGCTGAGCCCCGTACGACCCAGGTCCCGGATGGTCACGGTGCCGAAGAGTCCACCCGGATTGAGCACTTCCAGCCGATCGGCATACATGTTCACCTGCACCTGCGTGCCCCTCGCGAGGGGTGAGTAGTCCCGGTGCATGAGTGCGTTGGTCACCGCCTCCCGCACTGCGGTGGGTGGGTAGTCCGGGACGTCGCGCCGGAAGGCGCCGTCGACCAGGGCGCCGGTCCGCATGTTGCGCTCGACCGCGGCGACCGCGTCGCGGACGAGAGCCGGGATCGGTCCCGACAAGGTTTCCCGATCGAGCAGGCGCAGACTGCCGTCCAGTACGCCGGCCTTGTCCACGCCGGGGTAGGCCGCAAAGGTCACCGTCAGGCGGGGAAAGAACTCCTGCGGATAGGCGCCCAGTGCCAGGAGTCCGGCGAGAGTGGGGTGCGGCGTTCCGTCGGGGCCCGGTCGAAGGACGTAGAGACGCTGGAGGGCTGTGGGGCGATCGGCGTTCTCCAGCGCCCGGGGGCGACGGGTCAGGAGGCTGTCGATCAGGGTCTGGTCGAGATCGGACTCGGTCGCCTCAAGGATGACCTCCTCATCGAAGCGCGGCTGGCGCCGTTCTTCCACGAGGCGGTCGATCTCGTACTCGCTCAGCCGCCGGTCACCCTCGCCGGTCCGGATGAAGCTGCCTCCGTATCGGCCCTTGCTCTTGACCCAGCAGGGCTTGTCGAACGGGGGCAGCGGTTCGATCTCCGCTGCGACCACCTGGCCCTCCGGGAGGTCCACAATCTGGATCTCGGGCCGAAGGGGCGGTTGGAGCTTGTCCGCACAGGCGCCGGCCAGGGCTTCCTGGATCCTGACGGCGTCGAACCCTGACACTGGGCGGAAGTCCCCGGCTTCGGAGACGCCCAGAATGATGGTGCCCCCACGACCGTTGGCGAAGGCGCTCAAAGTCTCGGGGACGGTCTTGGGGAAGCCACCCGCGGCCGCCTTGACCTCGACCGTGGCGGTGTCGGTGCCCACGAGTCGGAGGTTCTCGAGAAGGCGGGGGATGTCCATGGCCCTCCTGTCATCAGCTTGACACAAGCTTAACACCCAACTTCACCAGGGTTGAGAGATGTTGAGAGTTATGTGTGAAGCTGCGGACGGGAGGGACGTGCCCGGCGGTCGCCGGCCGCCGGGTCAGTGCTCCGGTCGGTGCGGGATCAGGCCTCGGAGTCGATCACGAGGGTGGACATGTTCGGGGGCAACCCCTGGGTGAGGTCGACGCCGTGGAATTCGGCGACCTTGGCCATGAACCAGTGGCTGAAGTCGTCGTCGGCGGCCACCATCCTGGCGAACGCACTGGCGGGGTCGTCGGCCTCCAGGGTCACGATGACCATGTCACCCATGGGGGTCGATTGCAGGAACGTACGTTCCCGTGCGCCGACGGCACGCCGCGAGGCGACGAACTCGGCCTTCCTGGCCCCCAGCACTTCTTTCAGCCAGGCCCGCCACTCCTCGGTCTTCCCCGGGACCAGCGGCATGGCTACCGCGAAGAGTGTCATGTTTCCTCCTTCGGACCGCAAGTCTTCAGGTAAGGCTTGCCTGACTTCATTGTTCTCCCGGTGGAGTGTCCGGCGGTAGGGCCGCGGGGGAGGAGCACGCGGTGACGGCTCAGCTTGGTCTCACGTGGCCGTCCTCGCCCCGTTCCCGCATGCCCTCGGCGGTCCATCGGGCCCATCGCGGATCGCGGCCCGCGCGCTCGAGGGTCTCGAGACGTTCCCGGTCGGACCAGGTCGCGGTGACCCGGTCGATGGCCTCCAGGTCGAGGCGATGGTCCGGCCCGACGACGATGAACGAACCGGGCCCCGCCACCCGCCGGGCCGCGCGTGACCAGCCGGCCAGCACGAGCCCGGCACCCACCACCACCAGCCCGACGCCGATGGCGACCGGGATCCAGGCGTCGGCGGGGGAGGAGGACCGTACGATGCTCGTCGCCGCCACGGTGAGCGCCGCCAGGACGAGGCCGCCGAGGACCGGCCGGCGGGGCCTGCGACCGGCGCGCCGGCGCCCCGACAGCACGATCACGCCACGCACCGCGCCGGGGTGGCGATAGCTGTACACCAGGTGGGTCCGGGCGACCACCAGCACGGGCCGGGGCACCGTGTCGGGGATCCGCGTCCGACCGAGGGTGTTCATCCCTCCACGGTAGGGGGCATCCCAAGAAGTGGTCTCCCGACAGCCGCCGGTGCGCCGTGGTCCGCCGGCTGGTGGAATAGGGGGGCCTCGGAAAGGAATCCTGCTGTGAAGAGACCGCTCGACGCCATCACGGACGCCACCGCCGTTCCCGGACCCCGTGCGGGCCTGATCGCGGTGGGTGAGGGCCGATGAGCTTCCTCTACTTCCTGCTGCACGGCTCGCTGGCGCCGGACCTGCTCGGTCTGGCCGTACGCCTGGTGGCGATCCTGCTGGTGCCGGTGAACCGCCGGCCGTCGTCGGCGATGGCCTGGCTGCTGGCGATCTTCCTCATCCCGTACGTCGGGGTGATCGCGTTCCTGCTGATCGGCAACCCCAAGCTGCCCAAGCGGCGGATGGCCCAGCAGCGCGAGATCAACGCGATGGTCGACCAGGGCACCCGGGCGCTGCCGGCGATGGTGACCCGACCCGGCGAACTGGTGGCGGCCGACACGGAGTGGATGGCGGCCGTCGCCACGCTCAACCGCAACCTCGGCGCGCTGCCGATGGTCGCCGGGAACGCGGTGACCCTGCTGGAGGACTACGACGACACGATCCTGCAGATGGCCGCCGCGGTCGACGCGGCGGAGCGGCACGTGCTGTGCCAGTTCTACATCATGTCGATCGACGCCACGACCGAGCCGTTCTTCGCGGCCCTCGAACGGGCGGTGCAGCGGGGGGTGTCCGTCCACGTGCTGCTGGACCACATCGGCTCGCGACCCTACCCGGGCTACCGGAAGACGAAGCAGCGGCTGGACGAGATGGGTGCCGAGTGGCGCCTGATGCTGCCGGTCCTGCCGCTGCGCGGTCAGTACCAGCGCCCCGACCTGCGCAACCATCGCAAGCTGCTGGTCATCGACGGCGAGGTCGGGTTCATCGGGTCGCTGAACATGATCACCCGCAGCTACCAGAAGCCGCGCAATGTCAAACGCGGCCTGAAGTGGCTGGAGCTGGTCGCCCGGGTCGAGGGGCCGGCCGTACGGTCCATGACCGTGGTCTTCCTCACCGACTGGTACAGCGAGACCGGCGACATCCTCGAGGAACTGACCCCGCCGACCGACGCGCCGGCGGCCCGGGCCGGTGACCTGCAGTGCCAGGTCGTGCCCAGCGGCCCGGGGTTCGACAACGACAACAACCTCAAGCTGTTCAACTCGCTGATCTACCAGGCGCGGCGTCGGGTGAGCCTGGCCAGCCCCTACTTCGTGCCCGACGAGTCGCTGATGATGGCCATCACGACCGCGGCCGAGCGCGGGGTGGAGGTCGAACTGTTCGTCAACGAGGTCGGCGACCAGTGGATGGTGCACCACGCGCAGCGGTCCTACTACGAGGTGCTGCTGCGTGCCGGGGTGCGGATCCACCTCTACCCGGCGCCGTACATCCTGCACGCCAAGCACTTCACCATCGACGACGAGGTGGCGGTGATCGGCTCCAGCAACATGGACATGCGCTCGTTCGGCCTCAACCTGGAGGTCACGATGATGACGTACGGGGAGAGCGGCACCACCGCGATGCGCGCGGTGGAGGACCACTACCGCCAGGCCAGTCGCGAGCTCACCCTGCCCGAACACCTCCAGCAGAACGTCGCGACCCGCCTCCTGGACAACCTCGCCCGACTGACCTCCGCGCTCCAGTAGCCGGCCTCCGGCCCGGCGGTTGCCTGGATTGACCCCATGGGTGCTGAGCTGATCCCCGAGTCGCCGTCGTACGCGACGGCGTCCGAGCGGGCGGTGGGGTCGGCGTCGATCACGGCCGCTTCGTGATGCGCCAGGGCGGCCGGGTGCGCGCGACCCGGCCGGTCAGCCAGCTGCGCGAAGGGGCGTACGCCCTGCGGGGCTACCTGGAGAACGACGAGCGCTGGCAGCGTCAGCTGGTGCGGGTCGAGCACCTGCTGGTCACCCCGTACGACGAGCAGCAACGGGTGTTCCCGCGGTTCGGGCGGCCCCCGCTCGGGCTGGTGCCGCTGATGCTCGACCACAACCTGCGCAACACCCACGAGATCGCCGAGGTCTTCCGCCCGCTGGCGCCGTCCGGGATGGAGGTGCGCGGTGGACACGGGGCTGCGGTGGAGTTCGTGGCCGCGGGCGCCGACAAGGCACTCGGCGCGGGCGCTGGGTGTGATGCCGGTCGCTGTGGGCCCGAAACCGCCGGCTGAGCCAATAGCATCACAGCCCGGGAGATCAATCGGGGGGCATGATGGGCGGCGGCTATGTGGTGGTCGATCTGGAGACGACCGGTCTGAATCCGAGAGGCAGTGACCGGATCGTCGAGATCGGGGCGGTGCGCGTCGACGACACCGGTCGGTTGCTGGGGGAGTGGTCGACCCTGGTCAATCCGCTCCGGGATGTGGGCCCCGTCAGTATTCATGGCATCGCCGCGAAGGACGTGCTGGGGGCGCCG
>CAYOBI010000073.1:0-13201 GCA_964402325.1 uncultured Propionibacteriaceae bacterium
GCCGACGTGGTGATCCTCGACGAACCGACCGAACACCTCGACGAGGAGACCGCGCAAGCCCTGGTCGCCGACCTGTGGTCGGCGACCGAGGGTGCGGCGATGCTGGTCATCACCCACGACCCCGCGGTCCGGGACGCGTGTGACCGCGTCGTCGACCTGTCGGCGTACGCCCCGGCCCCGGCCGGCCACCGGCCCCCGACGACGCGGCCGCTCTGAACCCCGCACGCCGATCACGCAGCCGTCGGGTCGCGGAACCGTTGGTGACGTCGGGGCCGGCGGCTGCGGTCGACGTGGGTCGGCGGGAGGATCTCGGGCACGCCGTCGGGGCCCAGCCGGATCTCCCAGCGTCGGCCGGGTGGGTCGGCGCCGGGCTCGACGATCCCATGGTGGTGGGGGCAGAGCAGGACCAGGTTGTCGAGGGCGGTGCGGCCCCCGGCCTGCCAGGGCACGACGTGGTGGGCGTGGCAGGCGGCGGGTGGTCGGTCGCAGCCGGGGAAGACGCAGCCCCGGTCCCGGACGGTGAGTGCGGTCCGGATGGGTGGGGTGACCAGGCGGTGTTCGCGACCGATGTCGAGGACCTCACCCGCGGTCCCGAGGACGGCGGGGACCAGGTCGGCGTCGCAGCAGAGCCGGCGCAGGTCGCCGGCGGAGATCCGCTCGCCGGGCCCGATCAGGCTCGCACCGGTGGCCAGGTCCCGGAGTCGCTCCTCGGAGATCATCACGACGATCCGGGGCCGGTCGCCGCCGTGGGAGGGGGCGTCGCGGTGCAGCGCGGCTGCCTCGGCGAGGGCGACCAGGGCGTCGGCGCGTCGCATCGGCGGGGTGATCGCCTCGGCCAGTGGGTCCAGGGCGTCCAGGGCCCTGCGGCGGTCGCGGTCGGCCAGCGCCTCGAGCTGGACGATCAGGGTCCGGGCGGCGAGGATGGGCAGTTTGCCGCGGATCAGGGCTGATCCGTGCCCGTCGGGGGTGATGGTGAGATGTCGGTTGCGCGCCGCGAGACGGCGCTCCCGTTCCAGGCGCTTGGCCTCGAGTTCGTCGGCGGTCTCCGGGGCGAGGATCTCGAGCAGGTGCTCGGCGACCACGGCCAGCCCGTGGGAGTCGAGCCGGCCGGCGTGGTGGACCATGTCGTGCTGTGCCCGGGTGATCAGGGCGGGGTCGAGGTCGTCGGGCAGGCCGGTCAGCACCTCGCTGACCGCGCGAACCTGCTGAGGGGAGAGGTCGCCGGCGAGACCCGCGGTGGCGAGGACCGGGAACCGGGCCAGGTCACGGCCCAGGTGCAGCAGGCTCCAGACCTCGCGCCGGGTCATCCGGCGGGTGTCGGCGAGCCAGCTGACGATGCCCAGACCGGTCGTGGCCGTGTCCGATCCGCGGGTCTCGGTCTCGGCGACCAGCAGGCCGGCGAGGATCCGGAGTCGGTCCGCGGCCTCGATCGCGGCGTCGGCGAGGGCGACGCGCTCGGCGTCGGTCGCCAGGCCGCGGTCGTCCTCGAGTCCGTCGAGCAGTTCCAGGACCCCGGCCAGGACGGCGCCGGTCGGGGTCCTCCATTCCCGTTCCATGCCCCTGACGCTACGACCAGGCACTGACAATTTCGAAAAGGTGTACGATTGCCGTTGTCGGCGGGCCCTTCGTGCCGCGTCGCGGCGCCGGTCCGGCCCGCCGTATCCCCATGGGGGTATTATTCGGGTTCAAAGCACGAGAAGGAGGGGCGCCATGGAGCTGCCCGGCGAGGACATGCGTCCCATCGTCAATCGCTTGAAGCGGGCCCGCGGCCAGCTCAACGGCATCATCGACATGCTCGAGGAGGGGCGCGACTGCGAGGAGGTCGTCACCCAGATCGCCGCTGTCGCCAAGGCGCTGGACCGTGCCGGCTTCGCCGTGGTTGCGGCCGGCATGCGTCAGTGCGTCATCGCCGAGGACGGCAACCTCGACACCTCCAAGATGGAGAAGCTCTTCCTCTCCCTCGCCTGACGCGGATCTTCGGACGTACGTCCGGGTCGCGTACATCAGCGTCGCGTCCGACGGTCAGGCCGTCGCCGCCCGCCCGGCCTGCTCCAGCTGTCCGCGCATCTCACCCAGGGTCTCGTCGACCTCGTCCAGGATCACCTGCATGGCGTCCTTCGCTGCCGCGGCGTCCCCACGGAAGACCGCTTCGGCGACCGCCTCGTGAGCGTCCAGCGCCTCCGGCTTGGGCCGGGTCGGCATCAGGCCGAATTCGGAACGCCCCGCCAGCACGGACGCCACCTGCGCACTGAGGGCGGCGAAGAGTTCGTTGCCGCTGTTGGTGAGGATCAGCCGGTGGAACTCGATGTCGAGCTGCAGGAACTCCGCCGCCAGCCCCGCCTCACCGGTGCGGCGCAGCTCCGCCGCGAGCGGGAGCAGCAGGGCCCGGTCGTGGATCGACGCCGAGCGCGCCATCCCGTGCACGGCCGCCGGCTCGACGGCCAACCGGAGCTGGGTCAGGGAGGTCAACTGCTCGCGGCGCCGGTCGGAGTGCAGACGCCAGTCGATCAGCGTCGTGTCGAGCACATGCCACTCGGAGGCCGGCAGGGCGACGATCCCGCGCCGGCGCATCGTGTTCACCAGCCCCATCGCCTCGAGGAGTCGGGACGCCTCGCGGGCCACCGTCCGGGAGACCCCGAACCGCTCCTGGATCTCCTCCAGGGTCCGCGCCTCCTCGACCGGCCACCGGCCCTCGATGATCTCGGTGCCGAGCTCGCGCGCCACCCCGTGGTGCATCAGTGGCCGCTCGGAGCTCGTCGTCATCCCATCTCCTCCTTCGGGGTCCTTCGGGGAGCCTAGCCGCGCCCCACCCCAGCAGCAGCCTCGTTGCCGGTCTTTGCATCACACTCGATTATTAAAGAGTCTCTTTGTGGTGTAGCGTCCTCTGCGTTGAAGCAAAGATGCTTCCTAGAAAGGGTCAAGGATGACTGAAGTACACGTCGTGGTGATGGGAGTCGCCGGCAGCGGCAAGTCGACCATCGCCCACGGGCTGTCCGCCCGCCTGGGGTGGCCGGTTGCCGAGGGGGACGACTTCCACTCGGTGGACAGCATCGCCAAGATGGCCTCGGGCCACCCGCTCACCGATGACGACCGCCGGCCGTGGCTGGACCGGATCGTCGACTGGACCGCCGAACAGGACCGTGCGGGCAAGCCCACCCTGGTCACCTGCTCCGCACTGCGGCGCGTCTACCGCGACCGGCTCCGTACGGCCCCCGGCCGGACCGTCTTCATCCACCTGGTCGGATCGGCCGACGTCCTGGCCGCTCGCCTGGCCGCCCGTACGGACCACTTCATGCCACCCTCGCTGCTGCCGTCGCAGCTCGCGACGCTGGAGCCGCTCGAGCCTGACGAGGACGGCGTCGTCGTCGACATCGAACAGGCCGTCGACCCGATGCTGGACTGCATCGTCGAGGCCCTCACCACCAGCACTGACCGACTCGTCAAGGGGTGTGCACAATGACGTCGCTCGTCCTGGCCGCACTGGCCGGCATCGCCACGATCGTCCTGCTGATCGTCTGGCTCAAGGTCCACCCGTTCCTCTCGCTGATGGCGGGCTCCGGGGTGATGGCCCTGGCCGCCGGCGTCCCGTACGCCAAGCTCTTCAACAGCTTCACCACGGGGCTGGGCTCGACGATCTCCGGTGTCGGTCTGCTGATCACGCTGGGGTCCGTCATCGGCACCCTGCTGGTGTCCTCCGGCGGTGCCGACGTCATCGTCGACACCATCCTCAGCAGGACCCCGGTGAAGCGACTCCCCTGGGCGATGGCGCTCGTGGCCTTCATCGTCGGCATCCCGCTGTTCTTCGAGGTCGGCGTCGTCATCCTGATCCCCGTGGTGATGTTCGCCGCACGGCGGGCCAAGGTCCCGGTGGTCCTCTTCGGCATCCCCGCCCTGGCCGGCCTGTCGGCCCTGCACGGCCTCGTGCCGCCGCACCCGGGACCGCTGATCGCCATCTCCGCCCTGAAGGCCAATCTCGGTCTCACCCTCGCCTTCGGCCTGATCGTCGCCATCCCGTGCGTCGTCCTCTCCGGCCCCGTGCTCGGCCGCATCATGGCCCGCTGGGTGCCGCACCAGGTGCGTGAGGACTTCCTCGGCCACAGCCCGGCCGAGGGGGCGCAGCGCCCCGGCTTCGGTGCCTCCCTGTCCGTCGTCCTGCTCCCTGTCGTCCTGATGCTCGCCGCCACGATCGCGGAGACCACCATCGGCACCAAGAACCCCCTCGGTGCGATCCTCGGCTTCGTCGGCACCCCGCTGATCGCCCTGAGCATCACCACCGTCGTCGCGATGTTCGTCTTCGGCTACGGGCTGAAGAAGTCCCGCAAGGAGGTCGACAGGCTGGTCGGTTCCTCCTTCGGCCCGATCGCCGGCATCCTGCTCATCGTCGGCGCCGGAGGCGGCTTCAAGCAGACCCTGGTCGACTCCCACATCGCCGACCTGCTGGCCAAGGGCCTTGTCGAGGCAGCTCTGCCGCCGCTCCTGGCCGGCTGGATCGTGGCCGTTGTGATCCGGCTCGCGACGGGCTCCGCCACCGTGGCGACCATCACCGCCTCGGGCATCATGGCGCCGCTGGCCGTCGGCCTGACGCCCACCCACACCGCCCTGATGGTGCTGGCCATCGGCGCCGGCTCGGTCTTCCTCAGCCACGTCAACGACGCCGGGTTCTGGATGGTCAAGGAGTACTTCGGCCTGACGGTCGGGGAGACCTTCAAGACCTGGTCGCTGATGGAGACCGTCCTGTCCGTGATCGGCATCGCCTCGGTGATGCTGCTCAGCCTCGTCGTCTGACCGTACGACCCGACCCACGGCGCCCGGACGTACGCACCGTCGTACGACCGGGCGCCGCAGCACACCTGGAGGAGAAGAACATGCAGCTGGGACTGATCGGCCTGGGCCGGATGGGCCACCCGATGGGCGAGCGACTCGCCCGGGCCGGCCACGAGGTGATCGGCTACGACCGCGACCCGGAGGTGTCCGACACCCGCGACCTGGCCGAGCTCGTCGGCCGGCTCGCCACCCCCCGGACCGTCTGGGTGATGGTTCCCGCCGGGGCCCCCACCCGCAGCACCGTGGCCGAGCTGGCCGACCTGCTGGCGCCCGGTGACCTCGTCATCGACGGCGGCAACTCGCGCTTCACCGACGACGCCGAGCACGCTGCGCTGCTCGCCGAGCGGGGCGTCGGCTACCTCGACTGCGGGGTCTCCGGTGGCGTGTGGGGGCTGGAGGGCGGCTACGGCCTGATGGTCGGCGGGGTGCCTGAGCTGGTGGCCCGCGCCCTGCCGCTGTTCGACGCCCTGCGACCTGAGGGGCCGCGCGACGAGGGCTTCGTCCACGCCGGCGGCGTGGGCGCCGGGCACTACGCCAAGATGGTGCACAACGGCATCGAGTACGGCCTGATGCAGGCCTACGCCGAGGGGTGGGAGCTGCTCGGCGCCACCGGCGTGGTCACCGACGTGCCGGGCTGCTTCAAGGCCTGGACCCGGGGCACGGTGGTCCGGTCCTGGCTGCTCGACCTGCTGGTGAAGGCCTTGGCGGAGTCCCCGGGCCTGGCCGGGATCGACGGCTGCACGACCGATTCCGGTGAGGGCCGCTGGACGTTGCAGGAAGCCGTCGAGAACGGCGTGCCGATGCCCGTCACCGCCGCCGCGCTCTTCGCCCGGTTCGCCTCCCGGCAGGACAACAGCCCGACGATGCAGATGGTGTCGGCGTTGCGCGGCCAGTTCGGCGGCCACCCGGTCCTGAGCACGGCGGACGCCGCCATGGCCTGATCGGCTCGGGTCAGTGGGCGGCCACGACCCCGTCGGGCGTCGTGTTCCGGGCCGGCCGGGGAATCGGCTCGGTGGCCGTGGACCAGGTCTGGTAGCCACCGGTCAGGTTGCGGACATGGTGCCCGGCCTGGCGCAGGATCCGCTCGGCCACGTGGCCGCGCAGTCCGACCTGGCAGGTGATCAGCAGCTCGCCGGCCGGCACCTCGTCGAGCCGGTCGCGCAGCTCGTCGACCGGCAGGTTGAGCGAGCCGGGGATGTGGCCGCGGCGGAACTCGTCGGGCGTGCGGACGTCGACCAGCGGCGTGCCGGCCTGCTGGGCGGCCTCGACCTCGTCCCACTGGACCAGCTCGGACTGCCCGCTCACCACGTTGTCGTCGATGAACCCGAGCATGTTGATCGGGTCCTTCGCCGAGCCGAACTGCGGGGCGTACGCCAGCTCCAGGTCGGCCAGATCGGCGCCCTTGAGCCCGCCGCGCATCGCCGTGGCGATCACGTCGATCCGCTTGTCAGCGCCGTCCCGGCCGATCGCCTGGGCGCCGAGGATCTCGTCGCTGTCCGCGTCGACCAGCAGCTTCAGGTGCAGCGTCTCGGAGCCGGGGTAGTAGCCGGCGTGCGAGCCCGGATGGGCGTGGATGGCCCGGTAGTGGCGGCCCGCGGCCCGCAGCCGCTTCTCGTTCCAGCCGACCGAGGCGGCCATCAGGCCGAAGACCCCGACGATGGCGGTGCCGAGCACCGGCTTCGACGCGGTCCGGTGACCGACGATCACGTCGGCGACCAGCCGGCCGTGCCGGTTGGCGGTCTGCGCGAGCGGCACCATCGTCGCCTCTCCGGTGATCGCGTCGCGCTTCTGGGCCGCGTCGCCGACGGCGAAGATGTCCGGGTCGGAGGTCCGCTGGAACTCGTCGACGACGATGCCGCCGCGCGGGTTGACCTCCAGGCCGGCCTCCTGCGCCAGGTGTGAATCGGGCCGTACGCCGATCGACATCACCACCAGGTCGGCCGGGATCTGCTCGCCCGAGGCCAGCGTGACGGTGTCCTCGCCGATCGCGGTCACTTGACTGCCGGTGACCACGTCGATGCCGTTGTCGACCAGTTCGCGGGCGACGTACGCCGCCATCTCGGGGTCGAGCGGCGGCAGGATCTGGTCGGCGAGCTCGATGATCGTCACGTCGATCCCGCGCCGCCGCAGGTTCTCGGCCATCTCGACGCCGATGAAGCCGCCGCCGACCACCACCGCGGTGCGCGGCCGGCGGGCCACCGCGGCGACCATCGCGTCGACGTCGGCGATGTTGCGCAGAGTCAGCGCCCGCTCCTTGCCCGGGATGTCCGGGACGAACGGCGAGGCGCCGGGGGAGAGGACCAGGGTGTCGTACGACTCGGTGGTGACCCGGTCGGTGTCGAGGTCGCGCACCGTCACCAGCTTCGCGGCCCGGTCGATCGCGATGACCTCGTGGCCGACCCGGACGTCGATGCCGAACCGGCGGCCCAGCGACGCGGGGGTCTGCAGCAGCAGTGCCCGGCGGTCCTCGATCACGCCGCCCACATGGTAGGGCAGGCCGCAGTTGGCGAACGAGACGTATCCGCTGCGCTCGAACACGACGATCCGGGCCTGCTCGTCGAGGCGGCGCAGTCGGGTCGCGGCGGACATGCCGCCGGCGACACCGCCGACGATGACGACCTTGCGGGAACCAGGCGTGCGGGAACCGGGTGTGCCGGAACCGGGTGTGCCGGAACCGGGCGTGCGGGAACGATCAGACATGGCTGCGGTGCCCTCCGGTTCTCAGCGGCGGAAGAAGGACATGAAGCCGCCGGAGGTCGACGGGCCCGAGGTCGCGTTCCGGTCGCAGGTGCACCACTGGCCGGCCGGCACGGAGGCCTTGACCTGGTCGACATGCTGGCCGCAACCGGCCCAGGTGGTCTTGCCGCAGGACGAGCAGGTGACGGGACGGCACATGGGGTTTCTCCTTCGGGGAGGGGTGGGAACACCTCCATAATGCCCCCGGGGGTATCCGCGTGCAAATCGTGCGTCGCCGGGTGTGGAACGGCCGGGACGCCGAACGGTCCGGGTGCGCACGCGAGCGTACGCCCCCGGACCGCCGGCCT
Organism: uncultured Propionibacteriaceae bacterium; assembly: GCA_964402325.1. Lineage (GTDB taxonomy): Bacteria > Actinomycetota > Actinomycetes > Propionibacteriales > Propionibacteriaceae > Raineyella. The sequence continues at coordinate 7,869 of CAYOBI010000073.1, forward strand.
CCGGTGGGCGGCGGGTCAGCCGACCTCCGCCTCGATCGCCCCCTCGAACTGCGAGCGGTAGAGCCGGTAGTACGCGCCCTCGCGGGCGAGCAGCTCCTGGTGGTTGCCCTGCTCGACGATCCGGCCGTGCTCCATCACCAGGATGGTGTCGGCGTCGCGGATGGTGCTCAGCCGGTGGGCGATGACGAAGCTGGTCCGGTCCTTGCGCAGTGCCCCCATCGCGCGCTGCACCAGCAGCTCGGTGCGGGTGTCGACCGAACTGGTCGCCTCGTCGAGGATCAGCAGCGCCGGGTCGGCCAGGAACGCCCGGGCGATCGTCAACAGCTGCTTCTCGCCGGCGGAGATGTTGCTGCCCTCCTCGTCGATCACCGTGTCGTAGCCCTCCGGCAGGGAGTGCACGAACCGGTCGACGTACGTGGCCCGCGCCGCGGCGAGGATCTCCTCCTCGGTGGCGTCAGGACGGCCGTACGCGATGTTGTCCCGGATGGTGCCGTGGAACAGCCAGGTGTCCTGGAGCACCATGCCGATGTTCCGGCGCAGCTCGTGGCGCGGCACCGAGGTGATGTCCACCCCGTCCAGGGTGATCCGGCCGCCCTGCAGCTCGTAGAACCGCATGACCAGGTTCACCAGGGTGGTCTTGCCGGCGCCGGTGGGCCCGACGATGGCGATCGTGTGACCCGGTTCGGCGACCAGCGACAGGTCGGTGATCAGCGGCTGCGCAGGGTCGTAGGAGAAGTCGATCGACTCGAACTCGACCCGGCCCCGGGTCGGGTTGAGCCGGCCGTCGCGGTCCGCCGGCTCCTCCTCGGCGTCGAGCACCTCGAAGACGCGTTCGGCCGAAGCCACGCCGGACTGCAGCAGGTTGGCCATCGAGGCGACCTGGGTGATCGGCTGGGTGAACATCCGGCTGTACTGGATGAACGCCTGCACGTCGCCCAGCTGCATCTGGCCGCTGGCGACCCGCAGGCCGCCGACCACGGCGACCAGCACGTACGACAGGTTCCCGACGAAGAACATCGTCGGCATGATGATGCCGGAGATGAACTGGGCCTTGAAACCCGCCCCGTACAGCTGGTCGTTGCTCTCGGCGAACGCGGCCTCCACCTCGCGCTGGCGGCCGAACACCTTGACCAGGGCGTGGCCGGTGTAGGCCTCCTCGATCCGGCCGTTCAGCTCACCGGTGTAGCGCCAGTTGAGCACGAACTGCTTCTGCGACTGCTTGCCGATGATCGAGACCAGCACTACCGACACCGGGATCGCGGCGATGGCGATCCAGCCCAGCACCGGGGAGACGACGAACATCATCACGCCCACCCCGATGATCGTCAGCAGGCCGTTGAGCAACTGCGACAGGGTCTGCTGCAGGGTCTGGGCGATGTTGTCGATGTCGTTGGTGACGCGGCTGAGCAGCTCGCCGCGGGGCTGGCGGTCGAAGTACGACAGCGGCAGCCGGTTGATCTTGCCGGCGACCTGTTCTCGCAGCCGGTAGACCGAACGCTGCACGACGCCGTTGAGCAGGTACGCCTGGCCCCACATCAGCACGCCGGAGAGGGCGTACAGGACGAGCGCCAGCCCCAGCACGGCGGCCAGGTCCTCGAACCGGATGCCCTGGCCGGGGACGACGTTCATGTTCTGCAGCATGTCGGCGAACCGGCCGGCGGTGCTCGGGGTGACCGCGCCGCCCGCCAGGCCGGGCATCGCCGGCCCGCCCTGGGCGTACGACCGCAGCCCCTCGATGATCATGTCCTTGGTCACCGCGACGGTCTGCCCCGCCTGGGTGACGGTGGCCGGCAGCGACTTGCCGATCACGCCGGCGAAGATGATGTTCGTGGCGTTGCCGATCAGCTTCGGGCCGATCACGTTGAAGGCCACGCCGGTGGCGGCCATCACCATCACCAGGGTGATCAGCGCCCGTTCGGGCCGCAGGTGGCCGAGCAGTCGACGCAGCGAGGGGCCGAAGTTCGTCGCCTTCTCCGTCGGGCGGCCACCCATCATGTGGCCGGGACCGCCGCCGGGACCGCGGCCACCCTGAGGCCCGAACTTCGGGCGCTCGGGGGCGGACGTGCGGGACCGGGTCCGTCCGGACTCTGGGGTGCTCATGCCGCGGCCTCCTCGGCGCTCAGCTGGGACTCGACGATCTCCCGGTAGGTCGGGTTGTCCGCGAGAAGTTCCTCGTGGGTGCCACGGCCGACGATCCGGCCGTCCTCGAGGACCAGGATCTGGTCGGCACCGGCGATGGTCGACACGCGCTGGCCGACGATCAGCACGGCCTCGTCCGCGGTCTCCTGGGCCAGCGCGGCGCGCAGCCGCGCGTCGGTGGTGACGTCCAGGGCCGAGAAGGAGTCGTCGAAGATGTACAGGTCGGGTTTGCGGACCAGCGCCCGGGCGATCGACAGGCGTTGCCGCTGCCCGCCGGACACGTTCGTGCCGCCCTGGGCGATCGGGGCGTCCAGGCCACCGGGCATCTCGGCGACGAAGTCACGCGCCTGGGCCACCTCCAGGGCGTGCCACAGTTCCTCGTCGGTCGCGTCCGGGTTGCCGTAGCGCAGGTTGCTGGCCACCGTCCCGGTGAACAGGTACGGCTTCTGCGGGACCAGCCCGATCCGGCTCCACAGCAGCTCCGGCTCGAGGCGGCGGACGTCGACCCCGTCGACCCGGACGGTGCCCTCGGTCGCGTCGTGCAGCCGCGGCAGCAGGTTGACCAGGGTGGTCTTGCCCGAGCCGGTCGAGCCGATGATCGCGGTGGTCCGCCCGGGCGCCATCGCGACGTCGATCCCATGCAGCACCGGCGAGTCCGCCCCGGGGTAGGTGAAGCCGACCCCGGACAATTCCACGGTGCCGTGCGCCCGGACCTCACGGACCGGGTCGGCGGGCGGGACGACGGTGCTGTCGGTGTCGAGCACCTCCATGATGCGATCCGCGCAGACCGCCGCCCGGGGCACCATGACGAGCATCATCACCGCCATCATGCCGCTCATCAGGATCTGCATCAGGTACTGCAGGAACGCCGTCAGCGCCCCGACCTGGATCCGCCCCGCGTCGATCTGGTAGGCACCGAACCACAGCACCGCGACGCTGGACACGTTGAGGATCAGCATCACGATCGGGAACATGCTGGCCATCAGCCGCCCGACGCTCAGCGCGGTGCGGGTCAGGTCGGCGTTCGCGCCGGCGAACCGCTCGGTCTCGTACGGTTCCCGGACGAACGCCCGCACCACCCGGATGCCGGAGATCTGCTCGCGCAGCACCCGGTTGAGGACGTCGATCCGCTTCTGCATGGACTGGAAGAGCGGAACCATCCGGCTCACCAGCAGGCCGATGCTGACGCCCAGCACGGCCACGGCGACGACGATCAGCCAGGACATGTGCCAGTCGCTGCGCAGTGCCATCACCACACCGCCGACCATGGTGATCGGGGCGCCGATGATCATGATGCAGGTCATCAGCACCAGCATCTGCACCTGCTGGACGTCGTTGGTGGTGCGGGTGATCAGCGAGGGGGCGCCGAAGCGGTTCACCTCGCGGGAGGAGAACGACAGCACCCGGGAGAAGATCGCGGCGCGGACGTCGCGGCCGAAGCGCATCGCGACCAGGCTGCCGAGCAGCACGGCGCCGATCTGGCAGACCACCTGGACCAGGCTGACGCCGAGCATGATGGCGCCGTGGCTCCAGATGTAGCCGGTGTCGCCCTTGGCCACGCCGTTGTCGATGATCGTGGCGTTGAGCGTGGGCAGGAAGAGGGAGGCGATCGTCGCGGCGAACTGCAGCACGACGACGCCGGACAGGTGCCACCCGTACGGTCTGAGGTGGCGGAGGAGGAGCCGGTTGAGGGGATGCTTCACGTCAGTCCTTCCGGAGTGCCCTGAGCAGCAGGCGGGTGAGGAGATCGGGATCCGTCAGGAGGCCGTCCCCGATGATGGGGTGGGTGGTCGCGTTCACCACGGATCGTACGAACGAGGCGGAAACGGTCGGGTCGAGGTCGAGCCGGTCGGCGTCCGGGGCGAGCACCTCGGCGATGGCCGCGACGAGCCGCTGCCGTTCGTTCAGGTTCGGGGGGTCGTGGCGCCGGTCGCCGGCATGGTGGTCGTGGGCGGGATGCGCGTGGTGTTCGGCGTGCGGGTGCGGTGGGCCGCCGGCGGGATGCCGCAGTGCCGAGAACAGGCCGCTCACCCGCTGGCCGCGGACCACCAGGATCCCGACCACCTGCCGGAGTCGCTCGGCCAGCGGCAGGGTACGGTCGACGGCGAGGATCTCCTCGATGTCGGCGGTCGGGTCGAGGGAGGCGCTCAGGGTCGCCTCGAGCAGGCTCTGTTTGGTCGGGAAGACCCGGAACAGCGTGCCCTCGGCGATGCCGCACGCCGCGGCGATCTGCCGGGTCGACACGTCCGGGCCGGACTCGAGGAGCAGCGGGACGGTCGCCTCGATGATGGCGTCGCGGCGGTCCTCGGGGGTGAGGCGGGGGGCTCTGGGCACACCACGATCCTAGTGAGTGAGCAATCACTCATCAAGGGTGGGTGGGGTGCCGCGCCGGCGCGACGTAGTGTCGAGGTGCTGCCGGACGCGAGGACAAGGGGTGTGACGTGAGGTACGACGGGGTCATCTTCGACATGGACTCCACGCTGGTGGATTCGCTGCCCGCGATCGTCCGGGTGTGGACGCGGTTCGCCGAGCGCTACGGTCTCACCGCCGAGGACCTGTCCGGCCACTTCGGCCGGTCCACCGCCGCGATCGTCGCCCGGCTGGTCGACGAGGGCCGCCGGGACGAGGCGCTGGCCTGGATCACCGAGCAGGAGCTGGTCGACCAGGAGGGCGTGGTGGCCCTGCCGGGCGCGGCCGCGGCGCTCCGGGCGGCCGGCCCGCGGGGTGCGGTGGCGACCTCGGCCACCCGGCCGATGGCGTACGCCCGGCTCGCGGCGGCCGGGCTGCCGACACCCTCGGTGCTCGTCACCGCCAGCGACGTGGTGCGGGCCAAGCCGGATCCGCAGATCTTCCTGGCCGCGGCGGCCGGCCTGGGTGTCGCGCCGGGCGCCTGCCTGGTTGCCGAGGACGCCCCCAACGGGTTGCGTGCGGCGCGCGCCGCCGGGATGTCGACGGTCGCGGTGACCACCACGCACACCGCCGAGGAGCTGGCCCCGCTGGCGGACCTGGTGGTGGCGGACCTGAGCCACGTCGGCCTGCGCTACGACGGCGCCCGGGTGGAGCTCACCGCGCGCCGCTGACCCCCGGGTGGTCGGCGCCCTCAAGCAGTCGGCGCCCTCAAGCAGTCGGCGCCCTCAAACAGTCGGTGGTGTCGGCGGGTGGGTGGCGCTGGCCCCGGTCGAGGGCCGCGGCAG
>CAYOBI010000074.1:0-12802 GCA_964402325.1 uncultured Propionibacteriaceae bacterium
CGGAAGCAGCAAGCCATGACCACCCTGACCTTCCACCTGATCGACCGCCACATCGGCACACTGGAGGACCCCGGCCTGGCCACCGGGCACCACGGCCTGCTCCGGGCCGGGACCGTCTGCCTCGTCGTGGCGACCCTCGGCGTCGCCCTGGGCGCCTTCAGCGCCAACAACGCCCTGGTCTCGATCGCAGCCCTGGTCGGGGTGGTCGGGGGCTTCCTGCTCTCCTGCCGGGAGTTGACGGGACCGCAGCGGGTGGACCTCGGACCCGGTGCGGGACAGGCACCGGACCGCCGAGGTGAACACTCGGTCAACTGTCCCTGAACAGCTGTCGTCGGTCTCGCGACATCCCGCGCTGTCACTCGAGCCCACACTGTGAATGGCCCATGAACCTCCGGGACAACCCTGACCGTGGTCGATGCGGACCTGCATCGTGTGGTCAGATGGGTACGGCTCCAGGGAGGACCCACCTCTTGCGCAGCGCCGCGCCGAGCTCTGACCTGGCGCCGCCGTACGATCCGTGCGGCCAGCAGTAACGGAGCCCACGGCCCACGAGCAGCCCCCACTGCTCGAGCCAGGAAGCAGGAAGCATGTCGACCACGACACTCGACCAGCAGTCCGCCAGCACCCTTGTTCCGTCCCCCGCCGCCCCGTCCACGGCGGATCGTCCGCCGTCCTCGCCGCGCCGGACCGGCTGGGCCAGGGTGGCCGGTCTGTTGGTCGGCGCGTCCGCCGTCCTCGCCACGGCAGGCCTCGTCTCCGGCACGGCGGCCGCGACCGTCACCGGCGTCGCCCTCGGCGTCGCGACCGCCTTCATCCTCGCCAGCCGCGAGATGGGCGACAGGCGCGTCGCCGGCACCCCGGAGGAGCAGACCCGGGCCTGACCCGACAGCACCAGGCCCGACCGCACCAGCAGATGCCACGGGGGGCGTACGACCGGCGGATCGCCGGCGTACGCCCCCCGTGGCTGTCGAGGTGTGGTGTGCCTACTCGTGCCCGCCGGCCTCGGCGGCGGCCCCCTCCGGGACCAGCATCGGGCGCAGCCGGGCCCAGGTGACGAAGATGATCCCGACGACGAACAGGGCGATGCCGGCCCAGAGGTTGGCGTTGATGCCGCCGGTCTTGTCCAGCGCCTTGTCGGCGAAGAGCCCCATCAGCAGCAGGATCACGCCGTAGAGACCGAGCAGCAGCCCGATCACGTTGCGGATGTCGAACAGTCCGGCCTGGTGCCTGGCGGCAGGTGCATTGGTTGCCATGGTCACTCCTCAGAAGGCGAAGTTGAGCACGATGACCAGGACCAGGGCGATGCCCGCGAGCGGGACCGGCCGGCTGATCCACGGCATCGTCGCGAGGGCAGGGTCGTGGAAGTGGGACTTGGGGGTCTCGGAGTAGACGAACCCGACCAGTTCGGAGGCCGGCTTCGGCGTGGTCACCAGCGAGACGAGCACGCTGACCAGGACATCCATCACGAAGCCGGCGGAGGCCGCCACGAATGCGGTGCCCTGGCCGGGCAGATGGATCACCCCGCCGAGGCTGAGCAGCCAGACGAAGACCGCGGACAGGGTGCCGACGATCAGGCCGACCCAACCGGCGGTGGGGGTCATCTTCTTCCAGAACATGCCGACGATGAAGGTCGCGAACAGCGGGGCGTTGAAGAACCCGAACAGGGTCTGCAGGTAGTCCATGATGTTCGAGAACTGGCCGGCGATCAGCGCGGTGAAGATGGCGATGATCGTCGCCGCCAGGGTGGCGTACCGGCCGACGGTGACGTAGTAGTGGTCCGGCTTGTCCTTGGCCACGTACGTCTGCCAGAGGTCCACCGACATCACCGTGTTGAAGGCGGAGATGTTGGCCGCCATGCCGGCCATGAACGCGGCCAGCAGGCCGGTGATGGCCAGGCCGAGCAGGCCGTTCGGCAGCAGGTCACGCATCATGTAGAGCAGCGAGTCGTTGTACTGCACCCCGAGGCCGGACGCGCCGCCCGCGATGTGGGCGCCGTTCTTGACCTGGCCGATCTCGCTGACCAGCACCGCGGCGAGCATGCCGGGCAGGATGGTGATGAACGGCACGAACATCTTCGGGAAGGCGCCGATGATCGGCGTCTTGCGGGCCGCGGTCATCGACTCCGACGCCATCGCACGCTGGACCTCGACGAAGTTGGTGGTCCAGTAGCCGAACGACAGCACGAAGCCGAGACCGAAGACGATGCCGATCACCGACAGCACCGGGGAGTGGAAGCCGGACAGCGCCTGGCCGGGCCAGGAGTTCAACTGCTCGGCGGCGGGGGCCACGCCCGCGCTGGCCGGGGCGGCGGCCGCGGCCTCGGTGATCTTCTCCTTCAGGCCGGACCAGCCGCCGACCCGGTGCAGGCCGATCAGGGTGAGCGGCAGCAGCGAGGCCACGATCACGAAGAACTGCAGCACCTCGTTGTAGATGGCGGCGCTCAGGCCACCGAAGGTGATGTACGCCAGCACGATGATCGCGGCGACCAGCAGGGCCACCCAGAGCGGCCAGCCGAGCAGGGCGTGCACGATGCTGCCGAGCAGGTAGAGGTTGATGCCGGCGATCAGCAACTGCGCCAGGGCGAACGAGATCGAGTTGACCAGGTGCGCGCCGGTGCCGAAGCGCTTGCGCATGAACTCCGGGACCGATCGCACCTTCGAGCCGTAGTAGAAGGGCATCATCACGACGCCCAGGAACAGCATCGCCGGGATGGCGCCGATCCAGAAGTAGTGGACGGTCGGAACGCCGATCTGGGCCCCGTTGGCCGACATGCCCATGATCTCCACCGCCCCCAGGTTGGCGGAGATGAAGGCCAGGCCGGTCACCCATGCGGGGAGGGACCGGCCGGACAGGAAGAAGCCGATGGCATCCGAGGCCTGCCTGCGAGCGATCAGGCCGATGCCGAGTACCGCCACGAAGTAGACCCCGATGATCAGGTAGTCCACCCAGTGGGCTTGGATGAGTGTTGCCATCCTCGTTGATGTCCTCTCAGACGCTTGGCGCCACACCCGGCGGGGACTCCCCCGGCGCCGAATGTTTACGTCAACATTGTCGCGATGGAACGATGTTGACAAATCCGCGCGACGAAGTCAACCGACTTGCACGGCGACGATGTTTACGTCACCATTGACCGCAGTACGGGGCACAGCCGCCCGCAGGTCGCCGTTTCCGAGGCGCCGGGCGCACCAGCACAGCCCCCGCTCCAGGAGGAACACGACAATGACGACGGGCATCCCCAGCTGGTCCGGCGAGGAGGGCGTGCGACGCGCCCGCAACCTCTTCCGCGAGGCGTACGGACAGGACTCCGGCAGCATCCCCGACGGGGTCTGGGCGGCGCCCGGACGGGTGAACCTGATCGGCGAGCACGTCGACTACAACGGCGGCACCTGCCTGCCGATCGCCCTGCCGCACCGCACGTACGTGGCACTGCGCCGCCGCGACGACCGGGTGGTCAGGCTCGCCTCCGCCGACGCCGAACCGGCCCGCTGGGAGGGCACCCTGGACGACGTGCGTCCCGGCGGTGACTTTCCGGCCTGGGTGGGCTACGCCGCCGGCCCGGCCTGGAGCCTCGGACAGCGGGGCGCCCGGCTGGGCGGCTTCGACGCGGCGATCGTGTCCTGCGTGCCCTGGGGGGCCGGGCTGTCCTCCTCCGCCGCGCTTGAGTGCGCGATGGTGCTGGCTCTGGACGAGACCTTCGGCCTGGGCCTGGCTGCCGACCCGGCCGGCCGGGCCGGGCTGAGCGCGGCCTGCGTACGGGCCGAGAACGAGGTGGTCGGCGCCCCGACGGGCGGGATGGACCAGGCTGCGGCGCTGCTCACCGCGGAGGGCGACGCCCTGCTGCTCGACACCCTGGACGGGTCGGTCGCGCAGGTGCCGTTCGACCTGGGCCGGGTCGGGCTGGCGCTGCTGGTGATCGACACCCGGGCCGAGCACACCCTCAACGACGGGCAGTACGGCGCCCGCCGGGCCACCTGCGAGGCGGTCGCCGCCCGCGAGGGGGTCCCGACGCTGCGCGAGCTGCCCGACCCGCAGGCCGTGCTGGCCCGGCTGACCGACCCGGTGGAACAGCGCCGGGTGCGCCACGTGGTCACCGAGATCGACCGGGTCGGCCGGTTCGTCGACCTGCTCCGGGCCGGCCGCTACGACGAGCTCGGCCCGGTGCTCGACGCCTCGCACACCTCGCTGCGCGACGACTACGAGGTGAGCTGCGCCGAGCTGGACGTCGCGGTGGAGACCGCACGGGCCGCCGGGGCGCTGGGCGCCCGGATGACCGGCGGCGGCTTCGGCGGGTCGGCGATCGCGCTGGCCCCGGCCGACCGGGTGGACGCGATCGCCGCCGACGTGACCGCGGCGTACGCCGGGCACGGCTGGACCCCGCCACGCTTCCTGGTGGCGCTGGCCGCCCCGGCCGGAGGACGGGCGGACCGATGAGCAGCGAAGGACTCCGACACGCCACCGACCGGATGCGGCGGGCGGGCATGCCCGAGCTGGCCGTCGACGTGTTCGCCCACTACTACGCCCAGCTCGAGGAGGGCCGCACCGGCCTGATCCCGGAGGACTCGATCGAGCCGGTGCTCGACGTCACCGACATCGCCGAGGTGGAGGTCTCCCCCGAGCAGCAGCGCGAAGCACTGGCCCGGACGGTGATGATCAAGCTCAACGGCGGGCTGGGGACGTCGATGGGGATGGACCGGGCCAAGTCGCTGCTGCCGGTGCGCGACGGACTGAGCTTCCTCGACATCATCGCCGGCCAGGTCCGGCACACCCGGGCGACCAGCGGGGTCGACCTGCCGCTGCTGCTGATGGACAGCTTCCGCACCCGGGACGACTCGCTGGCGGCGCTGGCCGCGCACCCCGATCTGGTGCACGAGGGGCTGCCGCTGGACTTCGTCCAGCACCGGGAACCGAAGCTGCTGGTCGACTCCCTGGAGCCGGCCGACTGGCCGGCGGACCCGTCGCTGGAGTGGTGCCCGCCGGGCCACGGCGACATCTACGTCGCCCTGCTCACCACCGGGCTGCTCGACGAACTGATCGCCCGCGGCTACCGCTACGCCAACACCTCCAACGCCGACAACCTCGGCGCCGCCCCGGACGGGCGGATCGCCGGCTGGTTCGCGGCGAGCGGGGCCCCGTACGCCCCGGAGGTGTGCCGGCGGACGCCGGCGGACCGCAAGGGCGGCCACCTCGGCCGGCGCAGGACCGACGGGCGGATGATCCTGCGCGACACCGCGCAGACGCCCGAGGCGGACATGCGGTGGTTCACCGACGAGCACCGTCACCCGTACTTCCACACCAACAACCTGTGGTTCGACCTGGTCGCGCTGCGCGACGCGCTCACCGCCCGCGGTGGGATCCCGGGGCTGCCGCTGATCCGCAACCGCAAGCACGTCGACCCGACCGACCCGTCCTCGCCCGAGGTCTACCAGGTCGAGTGCGCGCTGGGCGCGGTGGTCGAGCTGTTCGACGACCCGGCGCCGGTGCTGGTGGAGCGGGCCCGGTTCCTGCCGGTCAAGACGACCGACGACCTGATGCTGCTGCGCTCCGACGCGTACGACCTGGGTGAGGACTTCCGGCTGCGGCTGGTGCCGGAGCGGGCCTGCCTGGTGAAGCTCGATCCCCGCCACTACAAGCGGATCGCCGACTTCGACGCCCGGTTCCCGGCCGGTGTCCCGTCGGTCCGGGCGGCCTCGGGACTCACCGTCGAGGGGGACTGGACCTTCGGCGCGGACGTCGTCGCGACCGGGGACGTCCACCTCCCCGACCCTGGGGAGCCGCGGACGATCCCCGACGGGACCGATCTCGCGACGTACGCCGCCGCCCTCACCACCGACGGGACCGACCGATGACACCCAGCAGCCCCACCGGGCGCCAGTTCACCATCACGTACGGCGACCAGGCGGCGGTGATCACCGAGCGCGGCGCGGCCCTGCGCGCCTACCGGGTCGGTGGGCGCGACGTCGTGGTGCCGTTCGACGAGGACGAGCTGCCCCCGGCGATGCACGGCGCCATCCTGCTGCCGTGGCCCAACCGGCTGGCCGACGGGCGGTACCGCTTCGACGGGGCGACCCACCAGCTGCCGATCAACGAACCCGCCCGGCAGGTGGCGAACCACGGGCTGGTCCACACGCTCGACTGGCGGCCGGTGGACCACTCCGGGAGCCGGGTCGAGCTCGCCCTGACCCTGCTGCCGAGTCCGGGCTACCCGTTCCGCCTCGAGGTGCACGTCGACTACCGACTGGGCGAGGACGGCCTGACGGTCCGGTTGACGGCCACCAACGACGGGCAGACCCGCGCGCCGTACGGCGTCGGTTTCCATCCGTGGCTGTCGCCCGGCGCGGCGCGCGTCGACGACTGCCGGCTGCAGGTGGACGCCGGCACCTGGCTGCGGACCGACGAACGGCTGCTGCCGGTGGCGACCGAGGCGCTGCCCGCGGAGAAGGACTTCTCCAGTCCCCGGACGCTGGGCGCCACCTCGCTGGACGACGGCTTCGGTGCGGCCACCTACCGCGAGGATCCGGCGGGCGAGGGACGGTCCTGGGCGCGGCTCACCGCCCCGGACGGCTCGGCCTCCGCCGCCTGGATGGAGCGGCCGCTGGGTTACTGGCAGGTCTGCACCGGGGACTTCCCGGAGACCGGACGCTACGAGCGGACGGGGGTCGCCACCGAGCCGATGTCCTGCCCGGCGAACGCATTCGTCAGCGGGCAGGACCTGGCGACCCTCGAGCCCGGCGGCACGCACACAGTGGTCTGGGGGCTCCGGCTGGAGGGCGCGGCATGACCGGCCCGCGGGCCCGCCGCCCCGCCGCCCCGGCGGTGTCGATGGCGGACGTGGCCCGCGTCGCCGGGGTCTCCTCCCAGACCGTGTCGCGGGTGGCCCGGGGCGAGGAGACGGTCCGCCCGGCGACCGCCGAGCGGGTCCGCGGCGCGATGCGCCAGCTCGGCTACCTGCCGAACCGGGCGGCCCGCGCCCTGCGGTACGGGTCGTTCGGGACGATCGGCGTGGTCGGCCACCAGCTGTCCCGGACCGGTGAGGCCCACATCACCGAGGCGGTGATCGAGGCGCTGCGCGACGAGGACTACGCAGTGATGCTGATCGACACGCCGACGACCAGCGCCGAGGACCTGCTGGACGCCTTCACCAAGCTGGGACAGTCGGTCGACGGGATGGTCGTGCTGCGACTCGAGACGCCGAAGCCGTCCCGGGTGGAACTGCCGTCCCGGATGCCGATCGTGGTCGGCGACTTCCGCTACGCGGACAGCCACACCGCGGTCGGCACCGACCAGGCGGCCGGCGCCCGCCAGGCCGTCGACCACCTGCTCGGCCTCGGGCACCGGACCATTCATCACGTGGCCGGCCCGACCACCTCGGTGCAGGCGACCGCCCGCGAGGAGGCCTGGGTGCAGGCGCTCGGCGCGGCCGGCCGGGAGGTCCCGGCGGTGCTCCGCGGGGACTGGACCCCCCGGTCCGGCTACGCCGCAGGCCGGGTGCTGGCGGCCGATCCATCCGTCACGTCCGTTTTCTGCGCCAACGACGAGATGGCCCAGGGAGTGCTGCGGGCCCTGCACGAGGCCGGGCGCCGGGTGCCGCAGGACGTGTCGGTGGTCGGCTTCGACGACCTGATGGCCGAGTGGCTGTGGCCACCGCTGACCACCGTCGCGCAGGACTTCACCGCGATCGGCCGGGAGCTGGTGTCCGCCCTGGTCGAACAGCTCGCCGAGCCCGAGCACGGCGCGACCAAGCGCGTCCTGGTGCCGACCCGGCTCGTCGTCCGGGCCAGCACCGGGCCGGCACGCTAGAGCGCCATCGCGGCCCGGGCGCCGGTCAGTGCCTGGGCACCACCGGGGCCTGAGCTGGTGGTCCGCCCGGACTCCAGGACGGTGTACGTCGCGGCGTGCACCAGCCCGAAGCCGACCTGCTGCTCCACCAGCAGGACCCCGACGTGCAGCTCCGCGACGAGCGTCAGGATGGTGCGCTCGATCTCGGCGACCACGGACGGCTGGATGCCCTCGGTCGGCTCGTCCATCAGCAGGATCCGGGGGCCGCGCAGCAGCGCCCGGGCGATCGCGAGCTGCTGGCGCTGGCCGCCGGACAGCAGACCGGCGGGGCGGTCCAGCAGCTCGGTCAGCGCCGGGAACAGGTCGAGCACCCCGTCGAGCCGGGACCGGTCTCCTCCCGGGGCCTCCATCACCACCCGGAGGTTCTCCCGGGTGGTGAGTTCACCGAACGACTGCTGGCCCTGCGGGACGTAGCCCAGTCCGCGGGCCGCGCGCCGGTGCGTCTTCAGCCCGGTGATGTCCTCCCCGTCCAACAGGATGCGGCCCCGGGCCGGGGTCAGCAGACCCATCCCGGCCCGCAGCAGGGTGGACTTGCCCGCCCCGTTGTGCCCCAGCAGCGTGGTGATCACCCCGCTGTCGGCGCGCAACGTCACGTCGTGCACGACGACCGTGCGCCCGTAGCCGACCGACACGTCCTGGAACTCAAGCATGATCGGCCTCCTGGGCGGGGCGACCGAGATAGACCTCGACGACCTCGGGGTTGTTCTGGATCTCCTCCACCGAGCCCTCGGCGAGCACTCGACCACGGTGCAGCACCGTGACCGAGTCGGCGAAGCTGCGCATGAACTCCATGTCGTGCTCGACGACGATGACCGTACGTTTCTCGCCGATCTCCTTGAGCAGCGAGCCGGTCAGTTCACGCTCCTCGGCGTTCATCCCGGCGACCGGCTCGTCGAGCAGCAGCACCCGTGAGTCCTGGACCAGCAGCATGCCGATCTCCAGCCACTGCTTCTGACCGTGGGCGAGCACACCGGCCCGGACGTGGCGCAGGTTGGCGAGCCCGATGCCCTCCAGCACCCGGGCGACGTTGTCCGGCACCCCGCTCCGGGCGGCCAGCAGCTGCCAGGGGGACCGGCCGGAGCCCGCCGCCATGTCGAGGTTCTGCAGCACGGTGAGGTCCTCGATCACGCTGGCGGTCTGGAACGTACGTCCCACGCCGGCGCGGGCGATCCGGTGCACCCGGCGGCCGAGGAGCTCCGCGGTGCCGAACCGCACCGACCCGGTGGCCGGCACCAGCCCGGTGATCGCATCGACGACGGTGGTCTTGCCGGCACCGTTGGGGCCGATCAGGAAGCGGAGGTCACCGCTGACCACGGTCAGGTCGACGTGGTCGACGGCGACGAACCCACCGAAGGTGACGGTCAGGTCGCGGATCTCCAGGTAGTCCTGCCGGACCGAGGCGACCGGCACGGCGGAGGACAGCGACGCGACGTCGAGGTCGCGTCCCACCCGGTGGCTCTGGACGCTCATCGCACGGCCTCCTCGGACGCGACGGGATCGGCCGCCCCCTCGGGCGGGACCGGCGGTTCGGGCGGGACCGGCGGTTCGGGCGGCGTGGTGCGGCGGCGGGCGGCCAGTCCCCGGACCAGCGCCGGGACGCCGGCGAGCCCGTCGCTGAGGAAGCCGACCACCACGATGAACAGCAGACCCTGGAAGTAGGTCCAGGCCGCCGGGAAGGACTCCGACAACGCCGAGCCGGCCCAGGAGACGCCGATCGAGCCGAGCACCGGGCCGAGCAGGGTGGCGCGCCCACCGATCGCGACCCCGGCGAGGTAGCCGATCGAGGGCACCACGCCGACGTCGGCCGGGGAGATGATCCCGACGATGGGGACGAACAGGGCACCGCCGATGGCCGCGAACACGGCCGCGATCACGTACGCCGCCGTCTTCACCAGGGCCGGGTCGTAGCCGAGGAACTTCACCCGGTTCTCCTGGT
Organism: uncultured Propionibacteriaceae bacterium; assembly: GCA_964402325.1. GTDB lineage: Bacteria > Actinomycetota > Actinomycetes > Propionibacteriales > Propionibacteriaceae > Raineyella. The sequence continues at coordinate 9,773 of CAYOBI010000074.1, forward strand.
CACGGACCGCGAGCAGGAGTTCACCGAAGCGGGAACGACGCAACTGCCAGGTGATCGCCACCATGACCAGCAGCACCACCGCCGCGATGAAGTAGAGCATCCGCTTGTTCAGCGGGTCGTGCAGGTCGTAGCCGAAGAACGCCCGGAACCCGTTGAGACCGTTGGTGCCGCCGGTGGTCTGCTGCTGACCGACCAGCAGGATGGCGAACGCGGCCGCCAGCGCCTGGGAGAGCACGGCGAAGTAGGCGCCGCGGACGGCCCGGCGGAAGATCGCGTAGCCGATCACTCCGGCGACCAGGGCGGGCACGACCACGATGGCCACCAGGGTGAGGGCCGGTGACCGGAACGGCTCCCACCAGCCCGGCACCTCCCCGGTGCCGTAGAGCCGCATGAAGTCCGGCACGCCGGAGGGCCCGGCGGAGGCGAGCTTCAGGTGCATCGCCATGATGTAGCCGCCGAGGCCGAAGAAGACGCCCTGGCCCATGGTCAGCATGCCGCCCCGGCCCCAGGCCAGACCGATGCCGACCCCGACCATCGCGACGGCCAGGTAGCGGCCCAGCAGGAACAGCCGGAAGTCGGAGAGCACCAGCGGGAGGACCACCAGCAGGGCCAGCGCCAGAACGCCGATGGCGATCAGGCCCCGCCCGTCGGCCCCGGTGAGGGCGGCGCGCAGCCGGGCCCTCATGCCAGGCTCCTGGTCCGTACGCTGACGATGCCCTGCGGGCGGAACTGCAGGAAGACCACCACCGCCAGGAGCACCACGACCTTGGCGATCGAGGCACCGAGACTCGGTTCGATGAAGGCCTGCAGCAGGCCCAGGGCGACCGCCGCGACGACGGCCCCCTGGGTCCTGCCGATGCCGCCGACGACCACCACGAGGAAGGCGTCGACGATGTAGTTGGTGCCCAGGGTGGGACCGATCGAGCCGAGCAGGCTCACCGCGACCCCGGCGACACCGGCGATGCCGGAGCCGAGGAAGAAGGTGAGCTGGTCGGTGCGACTGCTGGAGATGCCGGACACCTCGGCCAGGGCCCGGTTCTGCACCACCGCGCGGATCCGGCGCCCGAGCGGCGTACGGGTCATCAGCAGGCTCAGCCCGACGACGCACAGCACCGCCAGGGCGATGATGAACAGCCGCGTCTTGGGGAAGGCCATCCCGCCGACCAGGAGCGGGCCGCCCAACCACTGCGGGGCCCGGACGTCGACGTTCGGAGCACCGAACACGTCGCGGGCGACCTGCTGGAGAACGAGCGCCACCCCCCAGGTGACCAGCAGGGTGTCCAGCGGACGCCCCGACATCCGGGAGATCAGGGTGACCTCCAGCAGCCAGCCGAGCAGCCCGCCGACCAGGAAGGCGACCGGGATCGACACCAGCAGCGACCAGCCGGGGCTGGGCAGCAGGGCCTGCAGCACGAAGGCCGTGTACGCCCCGGCCATCATGAACTCACCGTGGGCCATGTTGATGACGCCCATCTGCCCGAAGGTGAGCGAGAGGCCGAGTGCGGCCAGCAGCAGCACGGCCCCCACGCTCAGGCCGGCGAACAGTTGCGTGGCGATCAGATCCATCGGGTCACCTCCCTGGCTCCCGTCGAGGTCAGGACAGGCCCTGGGCCCAGGTGTAGGACTTCAGGTACGGGTCGGGCTCGATGACCCCCTTGGACTCCCAGACGATGTCGATCAGCCCCTGGTCGTTGACCGAGCCGATCCGGGCCGTCTTGGTGACGTGGTGGTTGGACCCGTTGACCGTGACCTTGCCCTCGGGGGCGTCGAAGCTCACCCCGTCGGCGGCGTTCTGCACGGCGGTCACGTCGAACGAGCCGGCCTTCTCGACCATGCCCTTCCACAGGTAGAGCGACGTGTAGGCGGCCTCCATCGGGTCCGAGGTGACCCGGTCCTGGCCGTACGCGGCCTTGAAGGCCGACACGAACGCCTTGTTCTCCGGGGTGTCGAGGGTCTGGTAGTAGTTCCAGGCGGTCAGCTGGCCCTTGATGTTGTCGGCGCCGATGCCCTTGGCCTCCTCCTCGGCGATCGACACCGACATCACCGGCATCGACTGGGCGGTCAGGCCGGCGTTGCGGTACTCCTTGAAGAACGCCACGTTGGAGTCGCCGTTGAGGGTGTTGAAGACGGCCTGGGCGCCGGACGCCTTCACCTTGCCGACGATGGTGGAGAAGTCGGTGTGGCCCAGCGGCGCGTAGTCCTCACCCTTGATCGTCATCCCGTACTGCTTGGCGTACGCGTTGATGATCTTGTTCGCGGTGCGCGGGAAGACGTAGTCCGAGCCGACCAGGTAGAGCGAGGTGATGCCCTTCTCGCGCAGGTAGTCGAGCGCCGGGATGATCTGCTGGTTGGTGGTGGCGCCGGTGTAGAAGATGTTCTTCGACGACTCCAGGCCCTCGTACTGCACCGGGTAGAAGAGCAGCGAGTTGTTCTGCTCGAAGACCGGCAGCATCGCCTTGCGGCTGGCCGAGGTCCAGCCGCCGAACACGGCCGCGGTGCAGTCGGAGGTGATCAGCTTCTGCGCCTTCTCGGCGAAGACGGTCGGCTCGGAGGCGCCGTCCTCGGTGACGATCTGCAGCTGCTTGCCCATCACGCCGCCCTTGGAGTTGATCTCCTTGGCTGCCATGTTGAGCGAGTCGTTGACGGTCTTCTCCGAGATGGCCATCGTGCCGGACAGCGAGTTCAGGAAGCCGATCTTGACCGTGCTGCCCGAGGTGTCGACGCAGGACTTCGCGGCGGCGGTCGAGGCGGAGGCACCGGCCGCGTCAATCTTGGCTCCACCGCAGGCGGACAGGGCGAGGGCCATCGACGCACTCACCGCGACGGCGAGGTAGCGGCGAACGGGGCGGCGCAGGGAACTCATGGGTTCGCATCCTTTGGTTCGGGTCCCCTCACGTCGATGGAGGGTGATCCGAAATCTAGGAACGGCCTGTGTCGCCGGATCACCGCCAGCGTCTCCGTCCGGTTACGGAATGCGGGCCAGATCACCGTCCTGTTGCGCGGCCGGCCCGGACGGCGTGTCGGCTGGCC
>CAYOBI010000075.1:0-12428 GCA_964402325.1 uncultured Propionibacteriaceae bacterium
GATGGAGGAGATGGCGGCCCGGGCCGGGGCCGCCCAGGACGAGGCCTCCCGACGGACCGACCCGTACGAGCGGCTGGCTGCCCGGGTCGACGCCGCCGAGGTCACCCTGCGCGACGCGCTGGCCGGGGCGCTCGGGCAGTTCGCGCCCGTGATGGCGCCCGGCGTCGGGATGGTCGCCGTGCTGCGCCGGCTCGCCGGCCCGCTCGGGGCGGAGGGCGAGCGCCTGGTGCTGGAGTCGATGCGCGCCCTGCCCGGCAACCCGACGACGGCGATGGACCTGGCCCTGTGGCAGGTCGCCGTGGTCGTCCGCCGCGACCCTGCCGCCACCGCCCTGTTCCTCGACCGGGACGCCGCCGAGCTGGCCGACCTGTTCCGCGGCGGGCAGCTGCCGGCCCCGACCGACCGGGCGCTGCGGGACTTCCTCGCCACCTACGGCTTCCGCGGCGTCGCCGAGATCGACCTCGGCGCCCCGCGCTGGCGCGACGACCCGGTCCAGGTGATGGCCACCCTGCGCAGCTACATCCGGATGGACGACCCGGCCGTCGCGCCCGACGCGGTCCTCGCCGCCGGTGTCCGAACCAGCCGGGAGGCTGTCGACCGGCTGGCTGCGCTGCTGGCCCGGCGCGGCCCCTGGCCGCCGGCCGGGCTGGTCCTGTTCGCGGCGACCCGGCTGCGGATCCTGCTCGGCGCCCGGGAGGTGCCGAAGTTCTTCCTGGTCCGGTTGCTCGGCCGGATCCGTGCGGGCCTGCTCGCCTCCGGTGCGGACCTGGTTGCGCTGGGCCGGCTGGACCGGCCCGACGACGTGATGTTCCTGCACTACCACGAGCTGCGCGGGGCGGGCGTTGATCCCGGGCGCGACCTGCGCGCCCGGATCGTCGAGCGGCGGGCGGCGTACGACCGGGAACTGCGCCGCCGGCAGGTGCCGCGGCTGGTCGGCGGCGACGGCCGCACCTGGTACGAGGGCCTCGGTGAGGGCGCCGAGGGTATCGTCGGCAGCCCGGTCTCGCCCGGCGTCGTCGAGGGCAGGGTCCGGGTGGTGCTCGACCCGGCCGCGGCACGCCTCGAGCCCGGCGAGATCCTTGTCTGCCCCGGCACCGACCCGGCCTGGACCCCGCTCTTCCTGCCCGCTGCCGGGCTGGTCACCGAGGTGGGCGGGATGATGACCCACGGCTCGGTGGTCGCCCGCGAGTACGGCATCCCCGCCGTCGTCGGCGTCCACGAGGCCACCACCCGGCTGGTCACCGGGCAACGGATCCGGCTGGACGGGTCCACCGGGGTGATCGAGGTGCTGGCGTGACCTGGATCGGGATCAGCGGCCTGCGCCACCCCGACGACGTCGCCCTGTGCGCGGGGCTGGGGGTGGATGCGCTCGGGTTCGTCGTCGGCTTCCCGGGCCGGGTGCCGTGGAACCTGTCGCTCGACGAGGCCGAGGAACTGGTGCCCGGGGTGACGCCGCCGGCCGGTCGGGTCGCCGGGTCGGGTCGCCGGGCGGCTCAGCGGTCGGCGATGGCGGCCGCCTCCAGGGCGGTGGCGGTGTCGGTGTCGGTCACCAGGTGGTTGAAGAAGCCGGCCCGGCTCGCGGCGATGATCGAGCCGATCTTGTTGCGGCCGACCGCCACGGCGATGGCGTGCGGCACCTCGCGGAGCTCCTCCAGCCGCATGGCCATCAGTCGGTCGTTGCTCTCCAGGTCGATCGGGGTGCCGTGCACGTCGTACGGCCGGGCGTTGATGTCGCCGACCGCCGACCGCAGCCAGCGCGGGTTGCCCTGGAACGTGCTCGGCATGATGGTCCGGGTCAGCGGCGGGGCGCCGACGCCGAGCAGCGCGGCCTTCGCGGTCCGCCAGAGGCTGACGACCTCCTGGATGTGCGGGTCGCGCAGCAGCGACTCGTACAGGTCGGCGCTCGGCAGGGCCGGGGCGTAGAGCAGCACCGGCCGGCCGGACAGCTTCACCGCGAGCCGGCGGGCGATCTCGTTGGTCTGGTAGGGGCCCTCCGACTCCAGTTGGCCGCCCACGGTCGGCGCGACCAGCACCCCCGGGGCAGGCGGCAGCGGGTGCCCGACGACCTGGTAGACGGTGACGCCGGAGGAGACCAGCAACCCGTCGCCGGCGACCAGGCCGGCGTCCTCGATCGCCCGGCCGACGCCGGGGGCGAGCACCGCGCCGATGTCGCGGCGCCCGACGGTGGGGGTGACGTAGACCTTCCGCAGGCCGAGCAGGCCGGCCAGCCGCCCGGCGAGTTCGGCGTCCTGCTCGATCCGTGGCTCGCGCACCTCGATCGTCACGATGCCGGCTGCGCGGGCCTCGCTGAGCAGCCGGCTCACCGTCGGCCGGCTCACGCCGAGCGCCTCGGCGATCTCCGCCTGGGTTGCGTTGTCGACGTAATAGGCCAAGGCGGCCTGGTAGAGGATCGCGGGGTCGAAGCGGCCGCGTGACGACATCGCCGCGCGGCCCGCGCGGGCCTGGTCCGGTACCTCACTCATCACTGCCCCCCTGGTACGACGATCCGTCGCCGGATCGCCCCTGTCGTTGACCGCATTGTCGAACGAGCGCGCCTTCAGCGTACTGTGAACGAATGTTCAGCACAACAGTTGCACAAAAGTGCTGGACAAATGTTGCAAGGCCCACCTAAGGTCTAACCGACGTGGCAATGAGGCGCGTCAACCTGAAAGGGATGGAGTTCAAAGGTGAACAACACACTTCCCGAGACGATGAAGGCAGTCATCAATCACGGGCCCCGCGACTACCGCCTGGAGCAGCTCCCTGTTCCGACGCGCGGGCCGGGAGAGCTGATGCTGAAGGTCGAGGCGGTGGGCATCTGCGCCAGCGACCTGAAGAACTGGGCCGGTGCGGCGAAGTTCTGGGGCGACGAGAACCGCCCCGCCTGGGCCGAGACCGAGGTCGTCCCGGGTCACGAGATCACCGGCCGGATCATCGGCCTCGACGACGAGGCGCGCGCCCACTGGGGCGTCGAGCTCGACGACCGGGTGGTGCTGGAGCAGATCGTCCCGTGCTGGGACTGCCTCTACTGCGACCACGGTGACTACCACATGTGCCAGCCGCACAACATGTACGGCTTCAAGCGCGCCAACCCGGGCGGCATGGAGGAGTACATGGTGGTCAGCACCAACTCCCTGGTGCACCGGATCAGCAAGGACATCCCGCCGGCCCACGCCGCGTTCGCCGAGCCGCTGTCCTGCGCCCTGCACGCCGTCGAGCGGGCCAACATCCGCTTCTCCGACACCGTGGTGGTGGCCGGCGCCGGCCCGATCGGCCTGGGCATGATCGCCGGTGCGGCGGCCAAGTCGCCGGCCCGGATCATCGCCCTCGACATGGACCCGCGCAAGCTCGAGATCGCCAAGAAGACCGGCGCCACGATGACCATCAACATCGCCGAGCAGGATGCGGTCCAGGTCATCAAGGACCTCACCGGCGGCTACGGCGCCGACGTCTACCTGGAGGGCACCGGGCACCCCTCGGCGGTCCCGCAGGGGCTCAACCTGCTCCGCAAGCTCGGCCGCTACGTCGAGTACTCGGTGTTCAAGGAGAACGTCTCGGTCGACTGGTCGATCATCTCCGACGACAAGGAGCTCGACGTCCTGGGCGCGCACCTCGGCCCGAACTGCTGGCCGGCCGCGATCAAGCTGATCGAGACCGGGAAGCTCCCGTTGGACGAGATCTGCACCCACCAGCTCCCGCTCGAGGACTTCCAGAAGGGCCTGGACATGGTCGCGTCCGGCAAGGAGTCCATCAAGGTCAGCCTGATCCCCTGACCCCGTCCGCCTGACCCGCACCTCCGACACCCACCCCCTGAATCAGCCACCGACAACGAAGTCGAGGACATCATGAATTCACCCTTCAGCGAGCCGATGAGCCGCCGCCGCATCCTGCAGGGACTCGGACTCGCCGCTTCCGCCCCCCTGCTGGCCGCCTGTGTCGGCACGGGCCAGAAGTCGACCAACAACGGGGCCAACGCGGTCACCGGTTCGTTCGACTGGAAGAAGGCCCAGGGCACCACCATCAAGATCCTGCAGACCCCGCACGTCTACCAGCAGACCTACCAGCCGCTGTTCAAGGAGTTCACCGACCTGACCGGGATCACCGTGGTCGCCGACCTGGTCCCCGAGGCGGACTACTTCACCAAGCTCAACACCGAGCTCGCCGGCGGCAGCGCCACCCACGACGCGTTCATGATGGGCGCCTACTGGGTCTGGCAGTACGGCCCGCCCGGCTGGCTGGAGGACCTGGACCCGTGGATCAACAACACCGCGGCGACCGGCTCCGAGTTCGACTACGAGGACTTCTTCCAGGGCCTGCGGACCTCGATGAAGTGGGACTTCAAGGTGGGCAGTCAGGCCGGCACCGGCGGCACGTACGCCCTGCCGTGGGGCTTCGAGTTGAACAACATCGCCTACAACAAGACCGTCTTCGACAAGAAGGGCATCAAGCCCGCCGAGACCTTCGACAACCTGATCCAGCTGGCCACCGACCTCACCGACCGTAAGAACGACATGTACGGCATCGCGTTCCGCGGCTCGAAGTCGTGGGCGACGATCCACCCCGGGTTCATGACCCAGTACTCCCGCGAGGGCGGGGTCGACTACACGACCGAGAACGGCAAGCTGGTCGCGGCGATGAACTCGACCACGGCGGTCGACTTCACCAAGAAGTGGGCCGAGCTGGCGAAGGCGGCCGGCCCGACCTCCTGGACCACGTACGAGTACCCGAACTGCACCGGTGACCTCGGCGACGGCAAGGCGATGATGGTGTACGACGCCGACTCGGCGACGTACCCGAAGAACGTCAAGGGCGCCTCGAAGATGGCCGGCCAGCTCGCCTGGCACCCCGGTCCTGCGGGCTCCGGCGGCAGCATGGCCACCAACATCTGGACCTGGGCGTGGGGCATGAACGCCAAGTCGAAGAACAAGCTCGCCGCCTGGATGTTCATGCAGTGGGCCGCCGGCAAGGACGCGATGAACAAGGCCGTCCAGTCGGGCGCCTTCGCCGACCCGGTGCGCACCTCGGTGTTCAACGGCACGTTCAAGCAGACCCTGGGCTCGTTCCCCGGCTACCTCGAGGCGTTCGAGGCCCAGGTGCCGCAGGCCAAGGTGCTCTTCACCCCGCAGACCCGCTTCCTGGAGACCACCGAGGACTGGGCTGTGGCGCTGCAGAGCATCTATGGCGGCGCCGACGCGAAGTCCACCCTGGACGCCCTCGCCACCGCCAGCACGAACAAGGTGAACAGCTGACGCCCCGGCGTCGGCCGTCACCCCAGGATCGGAAGGTTCCGCAACTCACATGAGCATCCGCCAGCACGGGGCGCTGCGCAGTGCTGACGACACGGTCGGAGGGCACCAGCCCCCGACCGTGTCGCCTGCCAGGCGCAAATGGCGTCCGTACATCCTGTCCATCCCCGCCACCGTCATCCTGATCGGCATCCTGTACCCGTTCGTCCAGGGCGTCGGCTACACCTTCCTCAACTATCGGGCGACCGAGAGCAACGTCCACTTCGTCGGCCTGAGCAACTACCTCAAGGTCGTCACCGACCCGCTGTTCTGGGGCTCGGTCCGGATCACCCTCACCTTCGCCGTGGTGGCGACCGTGCTGGAGGCCGTCCTCGGCGTCATCATCGCCCTGCTGCTGAACCGCTCCAGCCTGATCGGCAAGATCTTCGAGAAGGTCCTGATCCTGCCGTTGATGATCGCCCCGGTGATCGCCGCGGTGATCTGGAAGCTGATGTTCAACCCGCAGTTCGGCATCCTGAACCACATCTTCAACCTGGGTTCGACGTTCGACTTCCTCAGTGAGAACCGCGCCCTCTGGTCGATCATCATGGTCGACCTGTGGATCTACACCCCGTTCGTCGCGATCCTCGTCCTGGCCGGCGTACGGTCCCTGCCGCGCGAGCCGTTCGAGGCCTCGGCCGTGGACGGTGCCAGCTGGTTCTACATGTTCCGGCGCCTGATGCTGCCGATGATGTGGCCCTACATCCTCGTCGCGGTGATCTTCCGGTTCATGGACTGCCTCAAGGTGTTCGACATCGTCTACGTGCTCACCCAGGGTGGCCCCGGCCATGCGACCAGCACCCTGCAGGTGAACGCGTACATCAACTCGATCATCAACTTCAACTACTCGGGTGGCGCCACCTACATGTTCATCCTCTGGATCATCGTGTACCTCACCGCCCAACAACTGGTGAAGCTCCTGGGCCGCGCCCAGGCCCGCGCCGCCGGATCGGAGGGATGAGATGGCCCGCAAGGAACTGATGCCCGGTGAGAAGCGCTTCACCGTCCCGTCGGTGATCGCCGACGTCGCGATCCTGGCCTGGTTCGTCTTCAGCCTGTTCCCCATCGTCTGGATGGTGATGCTGGCGCTGAAGACGCCGGCCGAGCAGACCACCACGTACTTCCGGTTCTCCCCGACCCTGGAGAACTTCGTCACCGTCCTCTCCGAGCGCGGCACGATGCTGACCAGCGTCGACTTCAAGGCGGCGCTCGTCTCCAGCACGGTGAACTGCCTGGGCGCCGTCGCGGTGTCCCTGGTGGTCGGCATCCCCGCCGCGTACGCCGCCGGCCGGTGGAAGTTCCGCGGCTCGGACAGCCTGATGTTCAACCTGCTGAGCTTCCGTTTCGCCCCCGAGCTGATGGTCATCGTCCCGCTGTTCGTGATCTACAACGGGCTGGGACTGTTCGACACCACGTTCGGGATGATCTGGGTGCTGCAGCTGGTCACCATGCCCCTGGTGGTGTGGATCCTGCGGTCCTACTTCGAGGACCTGCCCGAGGATCTGGAGCAGGCGGCCCTGCTCGACGGCTATACCCGCAAGCGCGCCTTCACCATGGTCGCGCTGCCGCTGGTGCGGCCCGGTATCGCGGCCTCTGCCCTGCTGGCGTTCATCTTCGCCTGGAACAACTACATGTTCCCGCTGATCCTGACGAACTCCGGCTCGGTCACCGTGGCCATCACCAAGTTCCTCGGTGGCGGCGGCCAGGCGTACTACAACCTGACGGCCGCGGCCGGTGTGGTGGGCGCCCTGCCACCACTGATCCTGGCCCTCACCATCCAGCGCTACCTCGTCCAGGGCCTGAGCTTCGGGGCGGTGAAGGGCTGATGGGCACCCTCAAGGTCCATGACCTGACCAAGACGTACGGCGACACGGTCGCCATCGACCACCTGGGCATCGACGTGCGGGACGGCGAGTTCTTCGTCATCCTCGGCCCGTCCGGCGCCGGCAAGACCACCACCCTGAAGGCGATCGCCGGCCTGATCGAGATCGACGAGGGCAGTGTGGAGATCTCCGGGATCGACATGACCCAGGTCGAGCCCTACCACCGCAACGTCGCGATGGCGTTCGAGAGCTACGCGCTCTACCCGCAGAAGACCGTGGCCCAGAACCTCGCCTCGCCACTGAAGTCCGGGCGGCACGCCCAGTACTCCCAGGCGGAGCAGACCAAGAGGATCGACGATGTCACCACGACGCTGGGCATCAACCACCTGCTCGACCGGCTGCCGAAGGAGCTGTCCAACGGCCAGCGCCAGCGGACCGCGCTGGGCCGGGTCCTGGTGCGCCCCGCGGACATCTACCTGCTGGACGAGCCGCTGTCACACCTGGACGCCAAACTGCGCGCGTCCATGCGGGCGGAGCTGAAGGCGATCGCCTCGCGGTCCAGCACCACCACCCTCTACGTGACCCACGACTACCAGGAGGCGCTCGCCCTCGCGGACCGCATCGCGGTGCTCCGCAAGGGGAGGTTCATCCAGATCGGCACCCCCGAACAGATCTGGCGGGAGCCGGTCGACACCTTCGTCGCCCGGAGCGTCGGGCAGCCCGACATCAACCTGGTCGACGCCGTCGTCCGGGGCGGCCGGATCAGCGCACTCGGCGGCCAACTCGAGTTCGCCGCCCCGCCGGCCCTCGGCCTGGGCGAGGGCCAGCAGTTGCGGATCGGCCTACGGCCCAGCGAACTGATGGTGAACCGCGAGGTGCAGGACGCCGACTGGCTGCGGGTGGTCGGGAAGGTCCGGCTGACCGAGCGGCTCGGCCGCGACGTCGAGCTCGACATCGAGGTCGGCGACGGCCACCTGATCGTCGTCGAACGGGCCGACCGGCCGCACCAGGAGGGCGACCGGGTGGTGCTGGACGTGCACCTGCCGAACGTCCACCTGTTCGCGGGCGGCGAGCCGGACGAGGACACCGTACGGCTCGGGTCCGCCCTGGGACACACCGCGGCCCCCCTGCCGGAGGCCCTCGAAGAGGAGGTGGGCGAATGAGCGCCAAGGTCGACGAGCTGCGCGGAGGCGATGCGCTGCCGCTGCGGTTGCGCAACGTCCGCAAGGTCTACCGCACCGGCAAGAAGGGCGTCGAGGCCGTCAAGTCGATGAACCTCGACATCGAACCGGGTGAGCTGATCACCCTGCTCGGCCCGTCCGGCTGCGGCAAGACGACGACGCTGCGGATGGTCGCCGGTCTGGAGACGATCACCTCCGGTGACGTCTTCATCGGCGCCACCCGGGTCAACGACCTTCCCCCGAGCAAGCGCAACGTGGGCGTCGGCTTCGAGAGCTACGCCCTCTACCCACCGCTGAACGTACGGGAGAACCTCTCGTACGGCCTGAAGGCCGGCAAGCGGGTGGCCGACCCGGACAAGGTGGTCGACGAACTCGCCGACCGCCTGGAGATGCACGACCTGCTCGACCTGCGGCCGGCGTCCCTGTCCAGCGGCCAGAAGCAGCGCGTCGCGCTGGCCCGGGCGCTGATCCGCAAGCCGCCGGTGCTGCTGCTCGACGAGCCGCTCGGCCACCTCGACGCCGCCGCCCGCCAGCACGTGCGCCGCGAACTGAAGCTGCTGCAGCGCCAGTTCGGCTACACCACCATCGTCGTCACCCACGACCAGTTGGAGGCGATGACGCTGTCGGACCGGATGGCCGTGATGAACGGCGGCATCATCCAGCAGTACGGCACCCCGGACGAGATCTTCGACGACCCGGCCAACCTGTTCGTGGCGGACTTCGTCGGCGAGCCGAGCATCAACCTGTTCGACGGCACCGTCGTCCGCGACGGGGACCGGACGATGGTCCGGGTCGGCGACGACGTGCTCGAGACGGCCGCCCGGCAGGCCCCCGACGGCGCCACGGTGACCGTCGGACTGCGCCCGCAGGACTGCAAGCACGCCCAGCACGGCCTGACCGGCACCGTCTTCGTCTACGAGGACCTGCTCGAGCACGGCATCGCCCTGGTCCGCCACCCCGCGGTCCCGGACAAGAACCTGGTCGTCCAGACCCCCGCGGAACTGGAGCTGGCCCCCGGCCAGTCGGTCACCTTCTCGGCACCGCCCGGGCGGGTCTACCTGTTCGACAAGGCCAGCGGGGACCGGATCCGCTGACCGTCCACGGCCCGGTGGTCCCCGGGGCAGGGCAGCATCGCCCGCCGCCGGAGGACCACCGGGGCCGGGACCCCCGCGATGAGCAAGCGACGGAAAGGACGCGCCATGACTCATCTGTTCAATGACCCCGAAACCTTCATGGAGGACGCACTCGTCGGCTTCTGTGATGCCTTCTCCCGCTACGTGCTGCAGGTCCCCGGGGGTGTCGTCCGCCGGGCGGCCACCCCGGAGGGCAAGGTCGCCGTCGTGGTCGGCGGCGGCTCGGGCCACTATCCCGCCTTCTGCGGCGTCGTCGGCGACGGCTTCGCCGACGGTGCGGTGGTGGGCAACATCTTCACCTCCCCCTCGACCGAGGACGCCTACAACGTCGGCCGGGCCGCGCAGAACGGCGGCGGCGTCCTGTTCATCACCGGTAACTACGCCGGTGACGTGATGAACTTCAACCTGGCCCAGGAACGGCTGGTCGCCGACGGCATCCCGACCCGCAACCTCTACGTCACCGACGACGTGGCCAGCGCCCCGGTCGCCGAGATCACCAAGCGGCGCGGCATCGCCGGCGACTTCGTCGTCTTCAAGGTGGCCGGTGCCGCCGCGGACGAGGGCGCCGACCTGGCCGAGGTGGAACGCCTCGGCATCCTCGCCAACGACCGCACCCGGACGATGGGCGTCGGCCTGGACGGCTGCACCATGCCCGGCGCCGCCGACAAGCTGTTCCACGTCCCGCCGGGACGGATGGGCGTCGGCCTGGGCATCCACGGCGAGCCGGGCATCGCCGAGTCCGACCTGCTGCCGGCCCGCGACCTCGGCGTGATGCTGCTGGAGAGGGTACTGGCCGAGGAGCCGGACGACTCCACCCACCGGGTCGGGGTGATCCTCAACGGCCTGGGCGCCACCAAGTACGAGGAGCTCTTCGTCGTCTGGAAGACCGTCGCCGCCGAACTGGCCCAGCGCGGCTACACCGTCGTCGACCCGGAGGTCGGCGAACTCGTCACCAGCCTCGACATGGCCGGCATCTCGCTGACCCTGGTCTACCTGGACGAGGAACTGGAGAAGTACTGGACCGCTCCGGCCGACACCCCCGCGTACCGCAAGGGGGCGGTTGACCGGCGCGACGCCCCGGTCCGCGACCTCTCCGGCCTGGCCACCACCGGCGGGCAGATCCGGGAGGGCAGTGCCGTCTCCCGGGAGGCCGCCGGCGTGGCCGTCGCAGCCCTGGCGGCGATGGACGCCCGGATGCGTGTCGAGGAGGAGGAACTGGCCCGGATCGACGCGATCGCCGGGGACGGCGACCATGGCCGCGGGATGGTCCGCGGTGTCAGCAACGCGCTCGAGGCCGCCCACGAGGCCGCCGGCGCCGGCGGCGGCGTACGGTCCGTGCTGGGCGCGGCCGGGGAGGCCTGGGCCGGCCGGGCCGGCGGCACCTCCGGTGTGCTGTGGGGCCGCGCCCTGCAGGCGTTCGGCGAGGTGCTCGGCGACGACACCGACCGGATCGACGCGACCCTGGTGGTCGCCGGGGCCCGGGCGTTCCTCGACTCGATGCTGACCCTCGGCAAGGCGCACGTGGGGGACAAGACGATGCTCGACGCCCTGGTGCCGTTCGTCGACGGGCTGGAGCAGGAGGTGGCGGCCGGCCGGTCGCTCACCGAGGCATGGGGCGACGCCGCCCGGGTCGCGGTGCAGGCCGCGGCCGACACCGCGGCGCTGTCGCCGAAGGTGGGACGGGCCCGCCCGCTCGCCGAACGTAGCGTCGGGACCCCCGACGCGGGCGCCACGTCGCTGGCGATGTGCGTCATGGAGGTGGGCACCGTCCTGGCCGGCCGCGGGGCCGGACCGGACAGCGGGGCCGGACAGGGAAGTGGAGAGCAGTGATGAGCGAGAAGTACCGCGTCGTGGTGGGCGCCGATGATGCCGGCTACGACTACAAGGAACGGATCAAGGCCGACCTGGAGAAGGACGAGCGCGTCGCCGAGGTGATCGACGTCGGCGTCGACTCCGAGCAGTTGACCGACTATCCGCACATCGCCGTCGACGCGGCCCGCAAGATCGCCGCCGGCGAGGCGGACCGGGCGCTGCTGATCTGCGGCACCGGACTGGGGATGGCGATCAGCGCCAACAAGGTGCACGGGGTGCGGGCGGTCACCGCCCACGACTCGTACTCGGTGGAGCGCTCCGTGCTGAGCAACAACGCCCAGGTGCTCTGCATGGGCCAGCGGGTGGTCGGCATCGAGCTGGCCCGCCGGCTGGCCAAGGAATGGCTGGACTACACCTTCGACGAGGGCTCGCCCTCCGCCGCCAAGGTCGCCGCGATCAACACGTACGACAGCTGATCGTGCCCTGACGGCCCACCGGCTCCCGGTCCCCGGACCGGGTCCAGCCCCCCGGGTCCGGGTCCCCCCACCCGGGCCCGGGGCCCGCCGGCCGCATCCTCGACACCGGGAGTTGACCACCCATGACAGACCTCGAATCCCTGCCGGACGACCTCCGGCAGGCCGTCGCCCGGACCCGTGAACGGGTCGCCGCCCTGCACGCCGAACTGCCCCGATGGGGCCTGGTGGTCTGGACCGCCGGCAACGTCTCGGAGCGGGTGCCCGGCGCCGACCTGTTCGTGATCAAGCCGTCCGGCGTGTCGTACGACGACCTGCGCCCCGAGCAGATGGTCGTCTGCACCCTGGACGGCACCAAGATCGACGACGGCACGCCGCGTTCGCTGCGGCCCTCCTCCGACACCGACGCCCACGCGTACGTCTACCGGCACATGCCCCAGGTCGGCGGGGTGGTGCACACCCACTCCACGTACGCCACCGCGTTCGCCGCCCGGGGCCAGGAGATCCCCTGCGTCCTGACGATGATCGCCGACGAGTTCGGCGGGCCGATCCCGATCGGGCCGCTGGCCGTGATCGGCGACGACTCGATCGGCCGGGGCATCGTCGAGACCCTGACCGGGCACCGCTCCCGGGCCGTGCTGATGGCCCAGCACGGGCCGTTCACCATCGGTGCCGACGGCCGCGACGCCGTCAAGGCCGCGGTGATGTGCGAGGAGGTGGC
>CAYOBI010000076.1:0-12357 GCA_964402325.1 uncultured Propionibacteriaceae bacterium
TCAGTAGACCGGGCCGCCGTGCTCCCGGCTCCAGGCGAGCACGCCGCCGGTGAGGCTGCGCAGCCGCACCCCGTCGGGGACGTCCGCCTGCAGCAGCCGGACGGCCTCGGCGGAGCGCCGCCCGGACCGGCAGTAGACGACCACGTCCTCGGCGCCGTCCAGCAGGCCGGCGACCGACTCCCAGCCACCGGCACGTACCTCGTCCAGCGGCACCCAGACGTCGTCGGGCACCGTGACCACCTGGCGTTCCCAGTCCTCGCGGACGTCGAGCAGGACCGGCGCGGCCCCTTCCGCGCGGGCGGCGGCGACCTCGGTGACGGTGGCGGTGTCCACCCGTGGGCCGGCGGCACCGGCGCAGGCCTCGATCGCCCCGTCCAGCGAGGTGACCGGCGGGCGGTCCGGATCGGGGACGAGCCGGAGGGTGTGCTGGTCGGCCCGCAGCGCGTCGTGGACCAGCACCCGCCCGACCAGCGGTTCCCCCAGCCCGCAGATCACCTTGATCGCCTCGGTGGCCATGGCCGCGCCGATCGATCCGCACAGCGCCCCGAAGACACCGCCGTCGGCGCAGGAGGGCACCGAGTCGGCCGGCGGGATGTCGGGGAACAGGTCACGCAGCATCGGCCCCTCGCCGGGCCAGAACACGCTGACCTGACCCTGGAACCGGAAGATCGAACCCCACACCAGCGGGGTGCCGGTGAGCTCGGCGGCGTCGTTGCACAGGTAGCGGGTGGCGAAGTTGTCCGCCCCATCGAGGACGAGGTCGTACGCCCCGAACAGCTCGAGGGCGTTGCCGCCGTCGAGCCGGTCCACGTACGCCTCGACGTGCAGCGCGGGGTCGAGGCGGAGCAGTGCGTCGCGGGCGGACTCGGCCTTCGGCCGGCCGACGTCCCCGGTGCGGTGCAGCACCTGGCGCTGCAGGTTGGACAGGTCGACGAGGTCGTCGTCGATCACGCCGAGGGTCCCGACACCGGCGGCGGCCAGGTAGAGCAGGGTCGGGGCGCCGAGGCCGCCGGCGCCGACGACCAGCACCCGGGCGGCGCGCAGCCGCCGCTGTCCCTCGACCCCGACCCCGGGCAGCGTGAGGTGACGGGCGTAGCGGGCGGCCTCGGCCGCGGTCAGCGGGGCCCCGGGCTCGACCAGTGGCTTCACAGCTCGTCCTCCTCGCGGCCCCCGGTGACCATCCCCTCGAGCGGGCTGGAGGCCAGGGCCAGCGTACGTCGCGGGATCCGGCCGGCCAGTCGTGCCCGCAGGCCCGCGTCGACGGCAGACCGCATCGCCTTCGCCATCCCCACCGCGTCCTGGGCCCGGGTCACGGCCGTGGCGAGGAGCACCGCGTCGCAGCCCAGTTCCATCGCCAGGCAGGCGTCCGAGGCGGTGCCGATGCCGGCGTCCAGGATGACCGGCACCCCGGCCCGGGAGACGATCAGCGCGATGTTGTGCGGGTTGAGGATGCCCAGGCCGGTGCCGATCGGCGCCCCCGCGGGCATCACCGCGGCGACCCCGACGTCCTCCAGCCGGCGGGCCAGTGCCGGGTCGTCGTTGGTGTACGCCAGCACCACGAAGCCGCGTCCGACGAGGTCCTCCGCGGCCCGGGCCAGCTCGACCGGGTCCGGCAGCAGGGTGTCCTCGTCGGCGATCACCTCGAGCTTCACCCAGTCGGTCTCCAGCGCCTCCCGGGCCAGTTCGGCAGTCAGGACCGCGTCGCGGGCGGTGTAGCAGCCGGCGGTGTTGGGCAGCGAGCGGATGCCGAGCCGGTCGAGCAGGGCGAAGACGGACTCCCGTCCCTCCGGCCCGTAGCGGCGCATGGCGACGGTGGTCAGCTCGGTGCCGGAGGCGACGAGGGCCTTCTCCAGCGTGGACAGGGAGGTGGCGCCGCCGGTGCCCATCACCAGCCGGGAGCCGAACGACGTGCCGGCGATGACGAGCGGGGCGGGCTCGCCGGCGGATCCCACGGGACCGGGGGTCGGGATGCTCATGGTGCTCCTAGCCGCCCTGAACGGCGGTGACGATGTCGATCCGGTCGCCCTCGGCGAGCGGGGTGGCGGCCCAGCTGCCGCGGGGCAGCACGGCCAGGCCGACGGCCACGGCCACGCCGAGCCGGCCGCCGTCGAGTGGACGGCCGTCGGGCCCGAGCCGACGGCCGGTGCGGGTGGCCACGAGGTCGAGGACGGTCTCCCCCGCTGCTGGGGCGTACGGCTCGCCGTTGACGGTCGTCATCGGGCCACCGCCCCGGTGAAGCGGCGCGGGTCCACCGCGCCGGCGGTGTCCGGCTCGATCTCCCGGCCGGCGACCAGGTCGGCGCCGAGGCGGGCACCCAGGGCGCTGAGCAGGATGCCGTGGCGGAAGTAGCCGGTGGACACGGTCAGCCCGTGGGCGATCCGGCCGATCAGCGGGACGTCGTCAGGGGTGCCGGGGCGGGCCCGGGCGGTGACCTCGAGCAGCTCGCACTCGAGCACTCCCGGGACGAGGCGCTGGGCGTCGCGGAGCAGCTGGTGCACCCCGCCGACGCTGGGGCCGGACAGGCCGTCCTCCCGCGAGGTCGCCCCGATCACCAGGGTGCCGTCGTCGCGGGGCACCAGGTAGACCGGGACCCCGTGGACCAGGCCGCGGACCGTACGGGTCACCAGTGGTCGGAGCCGCTCGGGCACCCGGACCCGCAGGATGTCGCCCCAGACCGGGCGCAACGGCAGGTCGAGCCCCGCGGGCATCCCCTCGAGCTCCCCGGAAGCGAGGCCCGCGGCGACGAGCACCTCGTCGGCGTGCCGGGTGCTGCCGTCCGCGAGACGTACGCCGACCACCCGCGGCCCCTCCCCGGCGTCGCCGCCCCACACCAGGGCGCCGACCCGCTCCCGGACGAGGGTGCCGCGGCGCTGGAGCACCTCGAGGACGGCCGCCATGATCCGGCGCGGGTCGACCTGGTGGTCGTCGGGGATCCGGACCGCGCCGACGACGCCGGGCCCGAGGGCCGGCTCCAGCAGCCGGGCGGTGGACGAGGAGATCTCCTCGAGGTCCATGCCGAGGCGCCGCTGCAGCACCGCGAGGTCGGCCAGTGCCCGCCGGTCGGCGGCGTCGCCGGCGCAGACCAGCGTCTCGGTGGTGAGGTGGCCGATCGGGCGGCCGACGGCGGCCGCGACCCGGCCGGCGAGCCGCGGCCACAGCTGGGCGGACGAGACCATCAATCCGTAGAGCGTCGGCTGGTCCCAGACCACCTCCGAGGCGGGGGCCAGCATCCCGGCAGCGGCGAAGCTCGCCCCCGACATCGGCTCGGGATCGCAGACGGTGACGTCCCAGCCGGCCTCGAGGAGCTCCCAGGCGGTGGTGAGGCCGATGATCCCGGCGCCGACGACGATCACGGAGCCCGGCCGGGATCCAGCGGTACGGTGCTCGACCACGAGCATTCCTTTCCTACGGCGGCATGATCCGCATCAGGTGCAGCGGTCGGCACGAGGCCCTCTCAGCCCTCACGTCGTGGGGCTCCCGCGGAATTGCTCTCCTACTATAGGCGCGTGATGCCGACGCGGACCCCCTCCCCCGTGACCGATCCGACGGTCCGGGCCCACCGGCTGGCGGCGCTCGACGCCGCGCGGCTCTACCTGTGCACCGACGCCCGCACCGGGCAGGGTGACCTGGCGGAGTTCCTGCACGCCGCGTACGAGGGCGGGGTGGACATCATCCAGCTGCGGGACAAGGGCCTGGAGGCTCGCGACGAGATCGCGGCGCTGGAGCTGCTGGCCCGGATCGCCGCCGAGCACGGCCGGCTGTTCGCGGTGAACGACCGCGCCGACATCGCCCTGCTGGTCGGCGCCGACGTCTTCCACGTCGGGCAGGGGGACCTCAGCACCGAGCAGGCCCGGAGGGTCCTGGGGCCGGACGTGCTGGTCGGCCGCTCGACGCACACCCTCGGCCAGGCGCGTGAAGCCGCCGGGGACGCCGGGCTGGACTACTTCTGCGTCGGGCCGGTGTGGGCCACACCCACCAAGCCCGGTCGTGCGGCCGTGGGACTCGACCTTGTCGCCGATGCCGCCGGGATCGGTGACAAGCCGTGGTTCGCGATCGGCGGTGTGGACGTCGACCGGGTGCCGCAGGTGCGGGCCGCCGGGGCGGAGCGGATCGTGGTGGTGCGGGCCGTCACGCAGGCCGAACGGCCGCGGGACGCCGCCACGATGTTGAGGAACGCGCTGCTCGGCTGACCGCCGGGCCGCCGCGGCTCAGTACCAGCCGGCCCCGTTCCGGAACGACAACGCGCCGCACGGAGTGCCGTAGCGGTCCTTCACATACCCCAGGCCCCAGCGGATCTGGGTCGCCGGATTGGTGCGCCAGTCGGAACCGGCCGAGGCCATCTTGGAGGCCGGCAGCGCCTGCGGGATGCCGTACGCCCCCGAGGACGGGTTGGTCGCGCTCGGGTTCCAGGACGACTCGGCCTTGATGATCGTGTCGAAGCACTGGAACTGGTCGGCACCCCAGCCGAACTCAGCCTGCGCCATCTGCTTGGCGATGTCACGGGGTGCCCCGGAGTACGAGCCACCGGAGGAGGCCTGCTGGGCCGCCTTGTCGGCGGCGGCCTTCTCGGCGGCAGCCTTCTCAGCGGCAGCCTTCGCCGCGTCACTCAGGGACTGCTGGTTGGCGCTGATCGCGGCCGCCAGCTGCTGTTGCTGCTGGACACGGTCACCGGCGACCTGGTCGAGGGCGGGGCGCTCGACGTCACGGGAGACCTGGTCCGCGCGGGCCGCGAGGTCCTCGGCAGAGGGTGTCGCGGCGGTGGCCACGGGGATGGGAACGGCCTCGAGGGTCGCCCGGCGGTTGAGTGCCAGGGGGGTCACGGCGACGGCAACGGCCAGGACTCCGGACGTGGCGGCGGTGATCAGCAGGGGGGCACGACGTACTCTCATCGTGACCATACTGTGACATTTACCGAACCGTTATCAAATCGGGGTGGCTCCCTACGGCACCGGGGCCGGCGCCCGGACCCCCGGACGGCCCCTCACAGCATCGGATCCTCGAGCAGGTCGGTGACCAAGGCGGCGATCGGCGAGCGCTCCGAGCGGTTCAACCGGACGTGGGCGAAGAGCGGGTGGCCCTTGAGCTTCTCCACCACCGCGACGATCCCGTCGTGGCGCCCCACCCGCAGGTTGTCGCGCTGGGCCACGTCATGGGTGAGGACGACCCGGGAGTTCTGGCCGACCCGGCTGAGCACGGTGAGCAGGACGTTGCGCTCCAGCGACTGGGCCTCGTCGACGATGACGAAGGCGTCGTGCAGCGAGCGGCCGCGAATGTGGGTCAGTGGGAGCACCTCGAGCAGGCCCCGGTCGAGCACCTCGTCGATGACGTGGCGGTGCGCGACCGCGCCGAGGGTGTCGAAGACGGCCTGGGCCCAGGGCGCCATCTTCTCCCCCTCGCTGCCCGGCAGGTAGCCCAGCTCCTGGCCGCCGACGGCGTAGAGCGGACGGAAGACGACCACCTTCTCGTGCTGCTCGCGCTCCAGCACCGCCTCCAGGCCGGCGCACAGCGCCAGTGCCGACTTGCCGGTGCCGGCCCGCCCGCCCAGCGAGACGATCCCGACGTCGGGGTCGAGGAGCAGGTCGAGGGCGATCTTCTGCTCCGCGGAGCGGCCGTGGATGCCGAACGCCTGCACCTCGGGGCGGACCAGCTTGACCTGCTTGCCCGGGGTGACCCGGCCGAGCGCCGAGGAGCCGCCGCCGAGCAGCACCAGGCCGGTGTGGCAGGGCAGGTCGCGAGCGGCGTCGAGGTCGATGACGCCCTCCTCGTACAGCCGCGAGAGGTCGCCGGGGCCGACCTCCAGCTCGGCCATCCCGGTCCAGCCGGTGTCGGTGACCAGTTCGTTGCGGTACTCGTCGGCCTCCAGGCCCACCGCCGAGGCCTTCACCCGCAGCGGGATGTCCTTGGTGACCAGGGTGACGTCAGCCCCCTCGGCCTGATAGTTGATCGCGACGGCGAGGATCCGGGAGTCGTTGTCGCCCAGCCGGAAGCCGACCGGCAGCAGGGCCGGGTCGGTGTGGTTGAGCTCGACGTGGAGCGTGCCGCCCCGGTCGTTGACCGGGACCGGGGCGTTGAGGTGGCCGTGCAGCACCCGCAGGTCGTCCAGGATGCGCAGGGCCGCCCGGGCGAAGTAGCCGAGTTCGGGGTGGTGGCGTTTGGCCTCCAGCTCGGTGATCACCACGATCGGCACGACGACGTTGTGCTCCTCGAAACGGGAGAGAGCCCGTGGATCACTGAGCAGGACCGAGGTGTCGATCACGTACGTACGACGCCCGGTAGCAGTCTTCTCCTGCACGATGCTTCCTTCCGGCACGGCCGCGCGTCAGGGACGCCCGGCCATGCACTACGTGGATGGCCGGAATGCCGCGGTGCCTTCGGAAAGGTCCCGCATCGATGGTCCGCAGGGGGTCATCAATGTTCCTTCCGTACGGGTGGCTTCCCCTCCACCCGTGCCCCCAACCTAGCCACGCCGGGCAACACCGGTCGCACGCCGGACCGGCGCGCCGGGAGAATTCACCCGGCGGTAACACGGGGCCCACCCGTACGTCACCGGGCCGTCACCGCCCCCGGGGTCGACGTCCCGACCAGCGGGACGCGGTTCCACCCACCGACCGGTGCGATCAGCGCCCGTAGCGGCGTTCGCGCTGGGCGTACGAGCGCAGCGCGCGGATGAAGTCGACCTTGCGGAAGTCGGGCCACAGCGCCTCGCAGAAGTAGAACTCGCTGTGCGCCGACTGCCACATCAGGAAGCCGGACAGCCGCTGCTCGCCCGAGGTGCGGATGATCAGGTCGGGGTCGGGCTGGCCCGCGGTGTAGAGGTGCTCGGCGATCTCGTCGATGTCGAGGGTCTCGGCGACCTCCTCGATGGTGCGCCCCTGGGCGGCCTTCTCCCGGAGCAGGTCCCGGACCGCGTCGAGCAGCTCGTGACGCCCGCCGTACGACACCGCGATGTTGATGTGCATCCCGTCGGAGTCCTGGGTGGCCTGCTCCGCGGCCCGCAACCGGTCCGCGACCGCCGCGGGCAGCAGGTCGAGGGCCCCGACCGGCTGGACCCGCCAGCGCCCGGTGGCCGCCATGCCCTCCACCAGGTCGGCGATCACCTCCAGCAGCGGCTCCAGCTCCTCCGCGTCCGCGCGGCGCAGGTTGTCGGTCGACAGCACCCACAGGGTGACGATCGAGATGCCGAGCTCGTCGCACCACTCGACGAAGTCCTTCAGCTTGGCGGCCCCGGCCCGGTAGCCGGTGACCAGCGGCCGGCCGGGCGCGTTCGCCCGGGCCCATCGCCGGTTGCCGTCGGCGAGGACGGCGACATGCTGGGGAAGGGCGGTCGGATCGAGCTCCGCCGTCAGCCGGTGCTCATAGGTCGAGTACAGCAGGGTCGCGGGGTGCAGTCGATCGACGAGCTCGCGGAGGCTGTCGAGGCGGGACATGGGTCAAGACTAACGAGGTCCGCCGGACGGACCGCTTCGCCATCGGTCCCCCGCCGACTAGAGTAACTTACGAATCCGTAGCCTACGGTTCCGTAACTTTCGAGAGAGGGGCCCGATGCCCGGACCACAACTCGCCCGGCCCGTCGACTTCGACGGCCCGGCGAAGCCGCGGGTGCGCGGCTGGATCCACACGGTGATGGCGCCGGTGATGCTGCTGACCGGGATCGGCCTGCTGATCTGGGCCCCCACCGTGCCGCTGCGCGCCGCCGTGGCCGTGTACACCTTCTCCGCCCTGGAGCTGTTCGGCTGCTCCGCGGTCTACCACCGGTTCTACTGGGGCCCCGGCGCCACGGCCCTGCTGCGCCGCCTCGACCACTCCAACATCTTCGTCTTCATCGCCGGCACCTACACCCCGCTCGGCGTGGCCATGCTGCAGGGCACCGGTCGGGTGGTGCTGCTCTCGCTGGTCTGGGGCACTGCCGTGCTGGGGGTGCTGTTCCGGGTGTTCTGGCTCGGCGCCCCGCGCTGGCTCTACACCATGCTCTACATCGCGATGGGCTGGATCGCCGTCTGGTGGCTGCCCACCTTCTGGCGGGTCGGCGGACCCGGCGTCGTGGTGATGCTGCTGGCCGGCGGTCTGGTCTACACCGCCGGGGCCGTGGTGTACGCCCGCAAGCGCCCCGACCCGAGCCCGGCATGGTTCGGCTACCACGAGATCTTCCACGCCGCCACCGCCGTCGCCGCACTCTGCCATGCGCTGGCGATCGGCCTCGCGATCGCCGCTGCCGCAGCCGCCTGACGGCAGGGACTACTCGACCACGTCCCGGGGTCGGCGGAGCACCACCACGGAGCGGCCGGTCACGGTGAACTCGTCGCCCGGCACCATCGAGGACCGCTCCCCCGCGGCGCCGTCGGCGGCGGGCTCCCGGTCCCGGGGCCCGGCGTCGCGACCGGTGTCGAGCTCGACCACCCACCCTTCCCGATGGCCCTCGGGGAGGGTGAAGGCGATGTCCTCGTCGTGCGCATTGAAGGCGACCAGGAAGGAATCGTCGACGATCAGCTGGCCGCGGCGGTCCGGCTCGGGGATGGCGTCGCCGTTGAGGAAGACCATCACCGACCTGGCGTGCTCCTTGTCCCAGTCCTCGTCGGCCATGTGCCGGCCGGTCGGGCGGTACCAGGCGATCTCGCCGAGCGCCCCCTCCCGGTGCCCGCCGCTCCCGAGGAACCGCCGGCGGTGGAACACCGGGTGGTCCCGGCGCAGCGCGACCACCCGGCGGGTGAAGCCGAGCAGTTCCTTGCGCAGGTCACCGAGGGTCCAGTCGACCCAGCTGATCTCGTTGTCCTGGCAGTAGGCGTTGTTGTTGCCGTCCTGGGTGCGGCCCAATTCGTCGCCGTGCGCGATCATCGGCACCCCCTGGGACAGCAGCAGGGTGGTGAGGAAGTTGCGCTCCTGCCGGACCCGGAGGGCCCGGACGGCGGGGTCGTCGGTGCGGCCCTCGACCCCGCAGTTCCAGGACCGGTTGTGGCTCTCACCGTCGGCGCCGCCCTCGCCGTTGGCCTCGTTGTGCTTCTCGTCGTACGTGACGAGGTCGCGGAGGGTGAACCCGTCGTGGGCGACGACGAAGTTGATCGAGGCGATCGGCTTGCGGCCGGAGTGCTCGTACAGGTCGGAGGAGCCGGTGATCCGGGAGGCGAACTCCGCCAGCGTCGCCGGCTCGCCGCGCCAGAAGTCGCGGACGGTGTCGCGGTACTTGCCGTTCCACTCGGTCCACAGCGGCGGGAAGTTGCCGACCTGGTAGCCGCCGTCGCCGACGTCCCAGGGCTCGGCGATCAGCTTCACCTGGCTGACGACCGGGTCCTGCTGGACCAGGTCGAAGAACGCCGACAGCCGCGACACCTCGTGGAACTGGCGGGCCAGCGAGGAGGCCAGGTCGAAGCGGAACCCGTCGACGTGCATCTCGGTGACCCAGTAGCGCAGCGAGTCCATGATCAGCTGCAGCACGTGCGGTTGGCGCATCAGCAGGCTGTTGCCGGTGCCGGTGGTGTCGAAGTAGTAGCCCAGGTCCTTGTCGACGAGCCGGTAGTAGTTCCTGTTGTCGATGCCGCGGAAGCACAGCGTCGGGCCGAGGTGGTTGCCCTCCGCGGTGTGGTTGTAGACCACGTCGAGGATCACCTCGATGTTGGCCGCGTGCAGCGCCCGCACCATCGCCTTGAACTC
Organism: uncultured Propionibacteriaceae bacterium; assembly: GCA_964402325.1. Classification (GTDB taxonomy): domain Bacteria; phylum Actinomycetota; class Actinomycetes; order Propionibacteriales; family Propionibacteriaceae; genus Raineyella. The sequence continues at coordinate 9,646 of CAYOBI010000076.1, forward strand.
CTGCACCTGCTGGCCGCGCTGCCCGGTCGAGGCGTACGCGTTGTGCGGGGCGAAGAACCCGATGGTGTTGTAGCCCCAGTAGTTCGACAGGCCGCGCTCGGCCAGGTGCGGGTCCTGGACGAACTGGTGCACCGGCATCAGCTCGATCGCGGTCACCCCCAGCGAGGTGAGGTGCTCGATCATCACCGGGTGGCCGATGGCGGCGTACGTGCCGCGGATCTCCTCCGGGATGCCCGGGTGGGTACGGGTGAGGCCCCGCACGTGCGCCTCGTAGATGACGGTGTCGTGATACTCGGTCTTCGGGGGCCGGTCGTTGGCCCAGTCGAAGAACGGGTTGACGACGACGGACAGCATGGTGTGCCCGAGCGAGTCGTCGTCGTTGAACGCCTCCGGATCGTCGAACCGGTAGGAGAACAGTGATTCGTCCCCGTCGATCTGGCCGACGATCGCCTTGGCGTACGGGTCGAGCAGCAGCTTGGCGGGGTTGCACCGGTGCCCGGCGTCCGGGTCGTACGGCCCGTGCACCCGGAAGCCGTAGAGCTGGCCCGGCTGGAGGCCGGGGAGGTAGAGGTGGTGGACGTAGCCGTCCGACTCGGGCATCGGGACGCGGGTCTCGGTGCCGTCGTCGTCGATCAGGCAGAGGTCGACCTGGCCGGGCTCGGCCACCTGGGAGAAGAGCGCGAAGTTCACCCCCGCGCCGTCGTACGTCGCTCCCAGCGGATAGCTGTGACCGGGCCAGACCTGCATGGGGACCTCCTGTGGGTGTCCAGCTCTCGATGTCGGCGGTCGCGGTGGCGACCCGGGCGGTTCAGACCAGTCGGCTCACCGTGTCGGCCAGGGCCGTCCCGGCGAACCGGGGGGCGCTGCGCAGCAGCGGGCCCTGGGTCCGGACGGCCCGGTCGGCGCGGGCGTCGTACGCCTCTTCGCCGGTCACCCGGGTGAGCTGGCGCAGCGCCGCGACCATCGCGGCCACGCCGGAGGGGGTGGCGTTGTCGTCGAGGGCCCGCGGCCGCATCCACAGCCCCGTGGCGTCGTCGGCGGTGTCCCACCAGCCGCCGTCACCGGCGGCGAAGTGCTCCTCGGCGAGCGCCACCAGGGTGCGGGCACGTCCGGTCCACACGGGGTCACCGGTGACCTCGGCGAGCAGCCCGCAGGCCTCCGCCAGGGCGCCGTGGTCGTCGAGGGTGGCCGGGGCGTCGGAGACCACCCCGTCGCGGCTCACCCGGTGCAGCCGGCCGTCGATGAGATGGACGTCCCAGACGACCTCGGCGGCCCGGCGCGCGGCCTGCAGCCAGGCCGGCCGCCCCAGCCACCGGGAGGCCCGGACCAGCCCGGAGACCATCCAGCCGTTCCAGGAGGCGACGACCTTGTCGTCGCGCGCGGGGGCGGCCCGGTGCTCGCGCACCTCGCGCAGCACGGCCCGGGCCCGGTGGTAGAGCCGCGCCCTGCCGGGGCCCAGCTCCTCAGGATCGGTGGGCAGCTGCAGCGTCGAGGCGTAGCCCTCGAAGCTGCCGGGGTCGGTGACCCGGAACATCTCCAGCACCGCGCGGACGTCGGCGTCGCCGATCACCTGCTGGATCTGTGCCGGGTTCCAGATGTAGTACTCGCCCTCGCTGGACTGGCCGAGCGGGTCGGGCGAATCGGCGTCCAGGGCCGCGGCGAACGCCCCGTCCGGGGTGGTCATCTCGCGGACCAGCCAGTCGACGAGGTCCTCGGCCACCCGGGTGAACAGCGCCGCCCGGGACCCGTCGACGAGCGTCGCTGCATGGGCGTACGCCGGCAGCAGCAGCGCGTTGTCGTACAGCATCTTCTCGAAGTGCGGCACCACCCACCGGGCGTCGACGCTGTAGCGGTGGAAGCCACCGCCGATCTGGTCGCACAGTCCGCCGCGGGCCATCGCCTCCAACGAGTCGAAGGCCATGTCGGCGGCCTGCTCACGGACGTGGGACGGCAGCGACCCGGCCTGCGAGATCCGCAGCAGCGCCTCGAGCACCATCGCGGTGGGGAACTTCGGCTCCCGGCCGAAGCCGCCGTCGATCGGGTCGTAATCGGGCAGCAGCCGCTCCCAGGCCACGTCGACGTCCTCGGCCCCGAGGGTGGCGGGGATCATCGCCGGCGTGAGCAGGGTGCTGCCCTCGACGTGGTCGACCACCTCATGGGCGGCCTCGACGATGGCCTCGCGCTGTTCGGTCCAGGCCCGGGCGACGGCGTCCAGCAGTTGGCGCAGGCTGGGCTGGCCCTGGCGGGGCTCCGGCGGGTAGTAGGTGCCGGCCTGGAAGGGCTCGCCGTCGGGGGTGCAGAAGACGGTCATCGGCCAGCCGCCCTGGCCGCTGAGGGCCTGGGTGGCGTTCATGTAGACCGCGTCGACGTCTGGGCGTTCCTCGCGGTCGACCTTGATCGCGACGAAGTGGTCGTTGATCAGCCGCGCGGTGACCCGGTCCTCGAACGACTCGTGCGCCATCACGTGGCACCAGTGGCAGGAGGCGTAGCCCACCGACAGCAGGATCGGCACATCCCGGCGCCGGGCCTCCTCGAAGGCCTCCGCGCCCCACGGCCACCAGTCCACCGGGTTGGTCGAGTGCTGCACCAGGTACGGGCTGATCGAGCCGGCCAGTCTGTTCGCCATACCACCCAGCCTAACGGCGCTTCGCCTGCCGGCCAGGCGTCCGGCCCGGACCGGCGGCCGCGGCGCCCGGCCGGGCCCTAGCAGGA
>CAYOBI010000077.1:0-3585 GCA_964402325.1 uncultured Propionibacteriaceae bacterium
GGCATGATCGGCGCAGCCGTCGCCGTGCTCCGCATCACCCGCATCGACCCGCTCCCCGGCGATGGTGGTGCCCGGAGGCGGAGTTCGCCGGAGGGATCGACGAGGACATGCGTCCCGTCCTCGTGGCCGCCGACGGGACGGTCACCCACGACACCTACCCGCAGACCCGAGAACTCAACGGTGGCTTCACGAACCTCGACCTGCCATCCCGGGGGGCGGTCCAGGAGTGGGCCGCGAGGATCGCGGCCGCCTGCCGCTGCTCGCAGGAGCTTCGGCAGTTCGGGGACGATCCTGAGTCCTGACCGGGTCAGGACTCGGTCAGGCTACGCGGGATGCGAGGTTGTCGAGGTCGGCGCGGATCTTGGCGAATAATCCTTCCGTTGAGGTGGCGAGTATGGACAAGGCGGCCTCCGGTGGCGCGCGGGTGGGGGACCGAGCCGAAGGGCTCCGGTGAGGGCTTCCCGCCAGTCTGCCAGCCGACTGCGGCCGGCCCACAGGGCTGGCCGTGGTCCGGGGGCGTGCCTGGGGATCCTCCGCGTCTCAGGCGGCGCGGACCGTCACCACGCACCCCTGGGAGTCGATCCGGTCGGCGTCGGGATCGTCGAACCAGTGGCCGTTCTCCCCGAGGTAACGGAAGCGCAGTGTGCACCCCGGGCTCACCGTGACCGCCGCGCTGTAGGTGCCGTTGCTGCGCCGGCGCAGCACGTGCGCGCCGGGCGTCCAGTCGTTGAAGTCGCCCACGACGCTGACGGTCCCCTCGACCACGTCCGCGGGGATGGCGAAAGTGAGTCGGAAGTTGGAGGTCTTCCGGTCACGGGCAAGCTTCAGCACTGTCGCACCTTTCTCTTGGTCGTCGACGCCAGCGGTGAGTGACGGCGGTGTCAGCGGCCAGCATGAATGACAGCGGTGTCATTCTAACGGTCGGTGGTCCGCCTCCCGGACCGCTCCCGCGAGCGATCGCGCGCTGGACACCCGGCCCGCGACCAGGGGTCGGCAAGGGGGAGACGTCGTCACGTCGCAGCGTCCGGCCCCGGTCCGGGCTTTCTGCCGGCAAGACGTCGGGCCAAGCGTCGGCAGATTGTTGAACAGAGCAACGGCAAGATGTTAAACAGAGCGTCGGCAGGATGTTAGATTGGCGCCATGGTGTACCGCCGCAGGATCATCGACGACATCCTCGACGACGTCTTTCCGCACCTGGCGGCGATCGCTCTGGAGGGGGCGAAGGGTGTCGGCAAGACCGCGACCGGTCACCGGCGGGCGGCCAGTGTCCTGTCGCTGGACGACCCGGCGGACCGAGCGGCGGTCAGGGCCCACCTGGACCTGGTCACCGAGGTCGACGGTCCCGTGCTGATCGACGAATGGCAGCTCGAACCAGCCGTCTGGGAACGGGTTCGTCGGGCGGTCGACGACGATCCGTCGGGCGGGCGGTTCCTGCTCGCCGGGTCGGCCGGGATCGCCCCCGGCGTCCGGGTGCATTCGGGAGCTGGGCGCATCGTCCGGATGCCGATGCGGCCGCTGACCATCAGCGAACGGGGCCTCGAGACGCCGACGGTGTCGTTGGCCGCTCTGCTGGCCGGAGAACGGTCCATGATCTCCGGCGCGACCCGGGTGGATCTGGGCACGTACACCGACGAGATCCTGAGGTCCGGCCTGCCGGGTGTCCGCGACCTGCCTGAACGTGCCAGGAACCTGCAGCTCGACAGCTACGTCGACCGCATCGTCGAGCACGAGCTGCCGGAGAACGGGGTGGTTGTCCGACGTCCGGCGGCCCTGCGTGCTTGGCTCACCGCCTATGCCGCCGCGACATCGACGGATGCCGCCTGGAGCACGATCCTGGACGCCGCGACCCCGGGGGAGGGGGACAAGCCCGCGCGACAGACGGCCGACTCCTACCGTGAGCACCTGACCCGGGTCTTCGTCCTGGACCCGGTCGAAGCCTGGATCCCGACCTTCGCCCCATTGAAGCGGTTGACGCGCAGCCCCAAGCACCACCTGGTCGATCCTGCGTTGGCGGCTCGACTGGTCGGTGTCGGCAGGGCGGGGCTGTTGAGGGGGCAGGGCCGGGAGGTGTCGCCGGGCACCGGGACCTGGTTGGGGGCGCTGTTCGAGTCCCTGGTCGCCCAGTCGGTCCGGGTCTACGCCCAGGCGGCCGAGGCGAGAGTCGGGCATCTGCGCACCAGGAACACCGATCATGAGGTCGACCTGGTGGTGGAAGCGGCGGATCGGTCGACGGTGGCGATCGAGGTCAAACTCGCCGACTCGGTGACCTCGGCCGACGTGGTGCACCTGAACTGGCTGGACCGTCAGCTCGGTGACCGACTGGTCGACCGGGTCGTGGTGTACACGGGCGACCGGGCCTATCGACGCGACGACGGGGTGGCGGTCGTACCGCTGGCACTGCTGGGCCCCTGATGAGGTGACGACCGCCGGACCCAGCCGGGTCCCTGCGCCGAGGCGGATCGCCGGCGGCATGATGGTGCCATGACCGGCCCGCACGAGCTCGCCCAGCAGATCGACGCCGGCCTCCGTGCCGCGGCCCGGCCGGAGCGGGCGGCGGGGGAAAAGGCCTACCTGAAGAGCACCCTCGAGCACTACGGCACTTCGATGCCGGCGATTCGTTCCGCCGTTCGTACGGCGATCGGGCGCGATGGGCTGGCCGCCTCCGTCGTCGGACCGCTGGTCGAGCGCGAACCCTCGTTGGGTGCGACCCTGGACCGGTGGGCGGCCGACGAGGACTTCTGGATCCGTCGGTCCGCGCTGCTGGCGCTGTTGCTCGCGTTGCGCCGCGGCGAGGGGGACTTCGACCGGTTCGGCCGCTACGCCGACAGCATGCTGGGGGAGAAGGAGTTCTTCGTGCGCAAGGCGATCGGCTGGGTGCTGCGAGACACCGGGCGCAAGCGGCCCGACCTGGTGTACGCCTGGCTGCTGCCCCGCGCGGCGCGGGCCTCCGGCGTGACCGTGCGCGAGGCGGTCAAACCTCTCAGCGACGAACAGCGGGCCGCGGTGCAGGCGCTCCGGACGAGGACGGACGTTCCGCCGGTGGCGGGTCCGGGCATGTGACACAGTTGAGCGTGGACATCGTCACGGGCGGCCGCGGGGGAGAAGGCCCGCTGGCACCGGAACGCGGCTGGGTCCGTGTTCTGCGGTTCGTCGTGGGCGTGTTCGTGCTGGCCGCGGTGGTGCGCGACCTGTGGCTTGCGGCCATGGGACAGGGCGAGAACGACCTCGTCCAGACCTTCTCCCAGTTCACGGTCCAGTCGAACGCCGTGTTCGGAGCGGTATTGGTGCTCTCGGCGATGGCCCGCCGCGCGAGCCTCCCGCGGGGGTGGGACCACCTCCGCGGCGCGCTGGCCTTCTACCTCGTGATGACCGGCATCGTGTACGCCGTCCTGGTCGCCCCGCCGGGCGAGCTCTGGAGCTGGAACATCGTCTGGACGAACCTCGCCCTGCATCGGGTGGCCCCGCTGTTCGCCGTGGTCGACTGGCTCCTGGTGACCATGACGACGCGCGGCAGCTGGCATCGCCCGCTCGCCTGGATGGTCTACCCGCTCGCGTTCCTCGTGTACTCGTGGATCCGCGGCGCCC
>CAYOBI010000077.1:3685-12105 GCA_964402325.1 uncultured Propionibacteriaceae bacterium
GCCTGGATGGTCTACCCGCTCGCGTTCCTCGTGTACTCGTGGATCCGCGGCGCCCTCACCGGCTGGTATCCGTACGACTTCCTCAATCCGACCCTGCCCGGCGGCTGGGGTGTCGTGCTGGTGACGGCAGCGGTCGTGCTGGCCGCCTTCCTGGTCGTCGGCGTCGTCGTGCACGTGCTCGGCAACCTGCGCGTACGGCTCGCGACCCGCCGCGGTGCCGTTCCCGTAGCGTGAGGCGGGTCGCCGACTCGGCCGTGACGGCTGTTCCCGCGGACGCTGATGCGTTCCCGCGGATACCTAGGTATCCGCGGGAAGCCACGAGGGTCCGCGGGAAACCACGAGAGTCCGCGGGAACTGCCCCCGCTGGGACCGGGGCCCCGACTCAGCCCTGCGGCGGCACCGGCCCCTGCTCGATCGGACGGCCCTGGGCCTCCCATTCGGCCATGCCGCCCTCGACGTTGACCACGTCGTACCCGGCCGCCTCGAGCGCCTCGACCGCGCGCAGCGACCGCCGGCCGAGGTGGCAGATCACGTAGGTGGTGGTGCCCTTGTCGATCTCAGCGGCGCGGGCGATCACCTCGCCCAGCGGGATCAGCCTCGCTCCGTGCAGGTGGCCGGCCTCGTACTCGTACGGTTCGCGGACGTCGACCACGGGAGCACCCGCCTCGTACGCCGCCGCGAAGGTGGCAATGTCTGTCGTCTTCGGCATGGTCCGAGGATAGGCACGATCCGCAGGTCCGGAGGAGCACTTCGGGCCGGACGCCGCGTCGAGCTGCATCAGGGCGCGTCGCGGCGGTGCCCGGCCTCATCGGGCCTTCCCGCGGACGCTGTTACGTTGCCGCGGATCCCCAGGTATCCGCGGGAAGCCCCGAACGTCCGCGGGAAGCTCGCAGCGTCCGCGGATGCGCTGACGGTACGGCCGCAGAGCTCTGGCCGATGACAGACCTGCCTGCTACCTTCCGGGACATCAGCAGATGCAGTCTGCTCGTCCTCACCGAGGAGGTCAGTGATGAACATCGCAGTTCTGGGCACCGGCATGGTCGGCCAGGCCCTCGCCGGGGGTCTGCACGGACTCGGCCACTCCGTGGTCGTCGGCACCCGCGACCCGGCGGCGACGCTGGCCCGCACCGCACCCGACGGCATGGGCAATCCGCCCTTCAGCGTCTGGCGGGCCGCTAACCCCGACATCGCGCTCGCCACCTTCGCCGAGGCCGCGGCGGGCGCCGAACTGGTCGTCAACGCGTCCCAGGGAGCCGCGTCCCTGGACGTCCTGCGCCTGGCAGGCGCCGACAACCTCGCCGGCAAGATCCTCATGGACGTGTCCAATCCGCTGGACTTCTCCACCGGCTACCCGCCGACGCTGTTCGTCAAGGACACCGACTCGCTCGGCGAGGTCATCCAGCGGACCTTCCCGGCGGCCAGGGTCGTCAAGACGCTCAACACGATCACCGCGGCCCTGATGGTCGATCCGAGGTCCCTCGGCGGGTCCGTGACCGTGTTCGTGTCCGGCGACAACGCTTCGGCCAAGGCGACCGTGGTCGAATTGCTGACCGCCTTCGGCCATGACGACGTGATCGACCTCGGCGGCATCAGCTCCGCCCGCGGCCCCGAGATGTTCCTCCCGCTGTGGATCCAGCTCGCCGGCGTGCTCAGGACCGCCCGCTTCGACGTCAAGGTCGTCCGCGGCGACGCCCCGTAGGACGTCGGAGCAGTCTTCACACGTCGTGCCCTGAAGCGTCCCGGCTTCTCGCGGACCTTGCGACGTTCCCGCGGATACCTGGGTATCCGCGGGAAGCCATCAAGGTCCGCGGAGCCTGCCCGACGGCGATGACCGGCATCGGCCGCCCTTCTGCCCGTAGGCCGGGCTTGCGGCGGCGGCCGCCCGCGCTTGGCGTCAGATCAGCGCATGGAGCGCCTCGCCGATGGCCAGCAATCGGTCGTCGGTCCCGATGCCCCCCTCGAGCGTCACCGCGATCGGCAGTGCTCCGTCGGGTCGAGACAGCGGCAGCGTGAGCTGCGGTGCCCCCGCCAGCCCGCCCGGGGCCACATTACGCGTGGCGGTCGGGAACATGTCGCGCTCGGTCCCGTTCAGTGTGATCCGGTCGTCGCGGCCGAACGTCGGCGGCAGGTTCGGCGTGGTCGGGTAGAGGATCGCGTCCAGACCGTGTTCGGCGAACGTGCTCTGGTAGAGCCGACGCAGCCGGTTCCTGACCGCGGCATCCGCCTCGTACCGCCGGTCGCTGATCGGCTCTGAGGTCATCAGCTGCAGCATCGCCCGGACGTCCGGCGAACCGAGCCGCGCGGTGATCTCCTCCAGGGTGAGGTTCCGGTACATCTCCTCGGCCTCGTTCAGGTAGGCGCGCAGGTTGATCGGCGTCTCGTAGAACACCATCGAGAAGCCGGCCGCCGCCAGGTCCATCGCGTCGGGGACGCCGACCTCGACCAGTTCGACGCCGGCCGCCCGGAGCGCGGCGAGCGCCCCGTCCACCGCCTGCTCGACCTCCGGGTCCACGTCGGCGAAGAACTCCGCCGGGATCCCCACCCTCAGCGCCCCCGGCTCGACGGGATCGACCCGCACCGAGGAGCGGGTGATCACCCGGTCGATCGTCCGGACGTCCTGCACGGTATTGGCGTGGACGCCGATCGCGTCGCGGGTCCAGGTCAGGTGGATCACCCCGTCCCCGGCGTACCGACCGGTGGACGGGCGGAAACCGACGACGCCGCAGTAGCCGGCCGGCGTCGTCACCGACGCGCCGGTGTCGGTGCCCAGGGCGAACGGCACGCTGCCGCAGGCCACGGCCGCGGCCGACCCGCCGCTGGACCCGCCGGACACCCGCTCGGGATCCCGAGGATTGCGGGCAGGGCCGAACCGCCCGTTGTTCGAGGTGAGGCCGAAGGCCAGCTCGTGCAGGTTCGCCTTGCCGATGGCGACCGCACCGGCGTCGCGCAGCGAACGCACCAGTGAGGCGTCGATCTTCGGATGGTGTCCGATCAGGGACGGCGTCCCGCCGGTCGTCGGCAGTCCGCGGACGTCGATGTTGTCCTTGACGGCGTACGGCACCGAGGCCAACTCGCCTTCGTCGGCCAGTTCGAGCTTGTCGACGCCCAGCACGGAGATGTACGTGTTGAGCTCGTCCTTGGCGCGTTGGGCGGCGGTGACGGACTCGGCGGCGAGCTCCTTGCGCTCACCGACGGGGAGGGTGAGCCAGTCCTGGAGGGTCCGGTTCGTCTGGAGGGTACGGGTGGTGGTCATCAGTGCTCCGGGGTGTGAGAGGAAAGGGTGGGGTGGGTCCAGCACTCACCAGGGGCGCCAGTCGAGGACCACGGTCCTGGCTTCGGACGTGCCCTCTTCCATCCGTCCGGACAGGGTCATCGTGTGCCCGTCCCAGCTGACGGTGCGGCGCAGGGCCTTGCCGACGAAGTTGGGGAAGACACTCAGGTCGACGTGGTGGACGACCTCGTCGCCCTGCAGCTCGTACGTTCCCGCGTAGCACATGGAGGTGGAGTAGGCCATCGCCCGCTCCGCCTCGTCGGCGTCCCACTGGCCACCGGTGACGAAGTTCTCGCGACCGGCGCTGGTCGCGATCTCGTACATCCGTCCGTCGCGGTAGGCGATCAGGCCCTGCGGGTTCTCGCCCATCGGGTACTGCACGCGGCCGTCGTCATACTCCTGGCGCCAGTCGACGAGGCGCCAGGTGATGGCGAACTCCTCGGGCGTGATGGGCCGGGTGATCGTGTGCTGGGTCATGGTCGTGCCTTTCGGTCAGCCGACGCGGGTGCGTCGCGTGGCGGGGGTCCAGGTGTCCTCGTGGATGACGTCGTAGCCGCCCGGTCGTACGTGCACCGGGTAGGAGAGCCCGTCGGCCGCGGCGCGGATCCGCATCTCCCGCGCCGTGGCGCGCAGGTCGGGTGGGAGCCAGGACCGTTCGTGGCCCCACAGGCTGGGGCCTTCGGTCAGCTCGTACGGTGACCAGGTGTCGACGTCGATCCACCGGCCGCCCCAGCCGTACTCGAGCATGAAGGGGGAGGGCGTACGGGCGTAGAAGGACAGCATGTGGTCGTTGGAGTGCCGGCCCATCGTGACGCCGATGCCTTCCTCCGTGCCCTCGGCCAGGTCGAGCCCGGCGCCGACGTCGTCCAGATGGGCGACCTCGACCATGACGTGGTGCACGCCGGGTGCCCTCGCCGCCACGATGGCGAGAGTGTGGTGGCGCGGGTTGAGGTGGAAGAAGTACGCCTCGAACGGCCGCAGCTGGTAGTCCGAGAGCCGGAAGCCCAGCACCTCCTGGTAGAAGCGGATCATCGGCTGCGCGTCGGCGGCCAGCAGCACCACGTGGCCCAGGCCGAGGACGCCGGTCCGGAAGCCCCCCATCGTCCGGCCGGGGGAGAACGGCCGGTCGGCCACCTCGGGTCCGTGGAAGACCTCGATCCGGTTGCCTTCGGGGTCACGGAACCAGATCCCGCGGGTGATCCGTCGGTGGTCGCGGGTCGGTGCGTCCAGCTCGAGGTGCGGCACCTGCTGCTCATCGAGCCGGCGGGCGACCTGCTCCAGCGCCTCGGCGTCGGAGACCTCGAACCCGTAGAAGCCGCGCCCGCCGTCGTCGCAGACCAGGAAGCGCTGCGAGCGATCGTCCATCCGCAGCGCCAGGCTGCGGCGGCCGGACTCGACCGGCTGCATGCCGGCGACGTCGCGGCCGAAGGTGGTCCAGTCGTCCAGCCGGTCGGAGGAGACCCCGACGTAGCCGAGCGAGTCGAGCAGCAACTCGGATCGGTCAGCGACCGGGAGTGCGTGGTCAGGCATGGTGGTCCCTTCGGGGTCGTGGCGGTGGCTGGTCACAGCACCAGGCCGCCGTCCAGCGACAGGACCGTGTCGGCCAGACCGAGCTCGGCCCGGGTGCGGGTGAGCGTGTCGATCACGGCGTACGCGATGGCCCGCACACCCTGCATGACGTCCTCGACGGACGCCACACCCATGCCGCCCAGGCCCTCGTTCAGCTCCGCCGGTGCCGCGGCCGGCGGCCACGGGTAGCCGACCCGGGCGGTCGGGATGCCGAGCCGGCGGATCATCGCGCCGTCGGTCTGTCCGGCCTGGTAGGGGGTCTCGGTGTACGGCTCGCCGGAGACCTGTTCCCAGCCGCGCTGGGCGGACTGGATGATCCAGTTGTCGTAGTCGGTCATGCCGCCGGGCAGGCTGCCGTACAGGTCCCAGTCGACCTCGATGTCGCGATGGCGCAGGCGCAGGTCCTCGATGAACTCCGCGAACTGGGCCCGTACGTCGGCCGGTGACGTACGGGGGTTGATCCGCAGGTCCAGGAAGATCTCGGTGGTGGCCGACGGGAAGGCGGGCTTGTCGGGGTCACCGGAGCGTACGGCCGCGATCCACGCCTCCGGCAGGATCGTGCCGGCCGTGTTGCGCTCGGTGTACTGCGGCAGCCACGCCTCGATCTCCTCGATGACCGTGGCGGCCGGGACGATCGAGGACCGGAACCCCGGCGTGCCGCGGGTGATGCCGGCGTAGCCGAACGTCCCCCGGACGCTGACCCGGATCCACGCCATACCCGGCTCCTCGGGATAGACCCCGGGGCGCGGCTTGAGCAGCAGGCAGTAGTCCGGGTAGAGGCCGCGCATCAGCAGGTGGTAGATGCCGGTGCTCATGCCGACGTGGTCGCGTCGGGAGTTCAGCCACGGCATGCCGCCGCCGGCGAAGCCGATCGACAGGTCGCCGAGCAGCTCGATGCCGGCGTCCTTGATGGCGTGGACGACCTCGACCAGGCCGGCCACCATGACCTTGGGGTTGGAGGCGCCCAGCCCGATGACCAGGCCGTCCTCGACCCGGGCCTGCGGCACCATGTCGGCTCGCAGCCCCGGCCCTACGGCCGGGACGTCGCGCTCGGGCTCGATGTGGGTGTCGATCGGGCAGTACAGCAGCAGGTTCGCCCCGGTGCCGCTGCCGGGCACGACGCCGTAGACGTTGCCGGTCGCCTCGGAGATCGGCATGTAGTGGGCGTCGATGCCGACCTGCTCGGCCAGGTGCCGGGCGGTGAACTCGGAGATCTCGCGCTCGGCGCCGGTCGGGCTGTGGATGTCGACCAGGTCGACCAGCAGCCGCTGCATCCGGTCGCAGTCCAGCCGGGCCACGACCGCGTCGTACATCGCCAGGCGCCGGTCGTCGAGGGGGAGGGGATGGGTGGTGACGCGCACAGGGGTCCTCTCAGTTGTCGCTGGGCAGGAACTGCTCGGCGCGGATGTCGTGTGCCGCCAACCCGTAGCCGCCCAGCGTCTCCTGCGCGGCACGGATCATCGGCGGGGGACCGCACAGGTAGGCGACGGCGTCCGGCGCGACGTCCTCGGACGACAGCACCGCCAACGGAGTGCCGGACGGGAGGTCCTCGCGGCCCGTGTTGTCCATCAGGACCGTACGGACCTGCAGCGTCGGCATGAAGGACGCGCGAGCCGCCAGCTCCTCCTCGTGGAAGAGCTCCGCCTCACGGTTGCATCCGAAGACCAACAGGACCGGTGGCGCGGGGACGACCGTACGGAGCCGGTCGAGCATCGACAGCATCGGGGCGAGCCCGGTGCCGCCGGCCATCAGGATGGTCGGCCGCGGGGCGGGCTCCAGTACGAAGCCGCCCAGGGGCCCCTCGACCTCCAGCGTCGCCCCGACCCGGGCCCGGTCTCGCAGGTAGTCCGACATCAGCCCGGAGGGCAGGATGCGGATCAGGAAGGTCAGTCGGAACCGCTCGTGCTCGCCGGAGGCCATCGAGTAGCTGCGCCATTGCTCTGTGCCGGGCACCTTGATCCGGCAGTACTGCCCGGCGGTGAAGCCGAACTTCATCTTCTTGGGGACCTTCAGCTCCACCTCGACGACGGTGTCGGCGACCCAGGTGAGACGGGCGATCCTGGCCTGGAACAGCACCGGAGGGTTGGCCTCCAGGAGGGTGGACGGGTAGTCCATGTCGAACGACGAGTCGCAGAGGGCACGGGACTGGCACAGCAGCCGCTGGCCCGCCGCCACCTCGTCCTTGGTCAGCACGCTGATCTGCCCGGACGGCATCTCGGCGGCCCCGTCGACCAGGGTCGCGGCACAGGTGCTGCAGGTGCCGACCTTGCACTGGCTGACCAGTTCGTAGCCGGCCCGCTGGGCGGCGGCCAGGATCGGCTCGTCGGGGGCGGTGTCGAACTCCCGCACCTGTCCGTCGGTGAAGCGGAGCGAGACGTGCCGGGTGTCCATGGCCTGGGTGGTCTGCACGGTCATCGCCGTGCCCTCTGCGATCGTCATGTCAGCTGTCCCCTCAGTCCTCGTCGAGGTAGGGCGACTGGAAGAAGCCACGTCCGTGGGTCGCGGCCTGCTTGCGCCAGGCGACCACGGAGTAGTCCATGTCGGAGAGCACCTCGTTGTTCCAGCCGTCGAAGCGCTGGTAGTGCTCCTCGGTGGCCTCGCGGGCGAAGACGTCGTTGTTGTTGAAGTCGAGCAGGCCCAGCGGCTTGTAGAAGTTCTCGTACTTGAAGTCGAACTCCTTGCGCTCCGCCTCGGTCGTGGCGGTGTCGGCGATCACCTCGAAGTACATGTGGTGGTGGTCGTCGATCGGGACGTAGAACTCGTACTGCGTGACGCCGGGGATCGGCCAGTTCTCGACCATCAGCGTGGCCGGCAGCCAGCAGCTGACCCGGAAGGGCTCGTACATGGTGCCGCCGCGGGCCTTGATGTCGACCATCGGGTTCTCGAAGACCGGCTGGTAGTTCTCCGGCAGGTCGTAGCGGTTCATCACGCCCTTGGGGCCGTCCTCGATGTCGATGGACTCGGTGGCGTCGTCCTTCAGCGCCTTCATGCCCAGCGGCATCGCCCGGTCCAGGGCCACGACGATCTTGTTGTCCCAGTGGACCAGCAGGTGGCCCGGGTCGAGGCCGTTCTCGGCGGCCAGTCGCCAGTTGCCGTAGAGCTTGCGGCGCATGCCCTTGGTGATGATGTTCGGGTTGCGGAAGTGCGGGGTCTTCTTGTCGGTGACCAGCATCGGCAGGTCGGTATCCAGCGGCGGGGGCGTGTAGTCCTCCTCGCCGACGAAGACGAAGATGAGGCCCGCCAGGTCCTCGGACGGATAGGTGCGTACGCCGACCGTGCCGATCAGCTTGTCGTCGGGGGAGCCGACGATGGTGTCCAGGTTTCCGGACTCGGCGTTGTAGGTGTAGCCGTGGTACCAGCAGGTCACGGTCTTGTTGGCGAAGCACATCGGCTTGGCCGACAGCTTCACGCCGCGGTGCAGGCACCGGTCGGCGATCGCGTGGACCTGGCCGTCCTCGTCCCGGGTGATGGCGATGTCGTGGCCGCCGATGGTGACGCCGACGACGCCGTTGACCTCGACCTCATCGCTGAAGCAGGCCGGGTACCAGTGGTTCGCGAAGCCCCAGTCCGCCTGGACGTA
>CAYOBI010000078.1:0-3020 GCA_964402325.1 uncultured Propionibacteriaceae bacterium
GCCCCGGCCCCCGCGGCCGGGTCGGGCCCCGCTCCCACCCCGCGACCGGCCAGGAAGCCGCTGCCGCTGCGGTCCTACCTGCGCCCCGGGTCGATCCTGCTCGGCGTCACCGGCACCGACCGCGACGCGCTGATCCGGACCCTCGCCGAACGGGGCCGGGCCACCGGCCAGATCGCCGATGTCGAGGCGGTGGTCGCCACCGCCCTGGCGCGCGAGGCGCAGGGCACCACCGGTGTCGGTCAGGGCATCGCCATCCCGGACGCCACGACCGATGCGGTCGACTCGCCGTTCATCGGCTTCGCCCGGGTCGCCGACGGCACCGACTGGCACGCCATGGACGGCGCCCCGGCGACGCTGGTCTTCCTGATCGGGGTACCGCAGGCCGCCGCCGGGGACGAGCACCTGCGCATCCTCGCCGCCCTCTCCCGGGCCCTGATGAAGAAGCCGGTCCGCCAGGGCCTCGAGTCGGCCGGTTCGCCGGAGCAGGTCCTCCAGGTGCTGGAGAGCGTCATCCGCTGACCGACGGCCCGCACCCCGACCCGAGCAGGACGGTGGCCGGCACTCCGTGGAGTGCCGGCCACCGCCGGGCCCCCGCCCGGTACGCCCCGCAAGGAGGACGTACGGTCCTCAGGCCGCCGCGCCGACCCGGTCGAGGTGACCGGCCAGGGTGAACATCGGGTGCTGCCACGGGGAGGCACCCTCCGTCGCGAGGTCCGCCACGATCGAGCCGTACGCCGGGGCGAACTTGAACCCGTTGCCCGACATGCCGGCCGCGACGACGACCCGCCCGGTGCCGACCCGGTCGATCACCGGCACGTGGTCGGAGGTGACCGAATCGTGGTGGATGGACCAGCGGACCGGGTCCGGCACGAGGTCCGGCATCATCCGCTGCGCCCACTCGCCGGCCCAGGCCAGCTGCTCCGGCGTGATCCGGGTCGGCAGCTGGGACGGGTGCTCCAGCTCCGGCCAGGTCAGGTGCGGGCACATCTTGATGCTGTAGCCGTCCAGGCTCGGCGCGCCGAAGGCATGCACCCCGTCCAGGTCGCGCATGAACACCGGCAGCCGGTCCGGGGTGAACTGCTCGATGTGGCGCGGCAGGAACCAGGTCAGGGCGTACGCCTCGACGTGGATCAGCGCGTGCAGTTCGGGCAGCAGCCGGGTGGTCCACGACCCGGCGGTCACCACCACCCGGCCGGCGCGGACGGTGCCGGTGCTGGTCGTCAGCGTGACGCCGGCGGCGTCCTCGGCCACCGTGAGCACCTCGGTGTGGTAGCGCACCTCGGCGCCGCGGGCGACGGCCCGCTCGGTGGCGGTCATCACCGCCACCTCCGGGCGCAGACCGCCGCCGAGCTCGTCGAGGATGCCGATGTCGTCGTCGCGGACGGCGAACTGCGGGTACGCCGCCCGCAGCGCGTCGGCGTCCAGGACCCGGTGTGGCAGGTCGTACTCCCGGATCGAGGCGAGGGTGGAGGCCAGGTCCTCGTGGCCGCGCGGCCCGACGCTGAGGGCGCCGACCGGCAACAGGATGCTGCGGCCGGACTCCGCCTCGAGCTCCTGCCACAACCGGCGGGCCTCCAGCAGGGCCGGGATGTAGATCCGTCCCTCCTTGGCGGCGGCCCGGTAGAGCCGGGACTCCCCGCTGAACGAGCCGTGGGTGTGCGCCGGGCCGTACTGCTCGATCCCCAGCACCCGCAGGCCGGGGCGCCTGCTCAGCTGCCACAGGGCCATCGAGCCCATCGTCCCGACCCCGATCACCGCCACGTCGACGTACGTCACGCCGTCCGCCCCCCGGTCGGTGCTGCCGGGCTGGATGTCGCTGCTCATCGGGTCCTCCGTTCCGTCGTCGTGTGAGTCTCGTACGTCATGCCAGCTCCGGGATGTCCCAGAGGTTCAGCGGGGTGCCGATGCCGAGCTCGAGCGCCCGGCGGTAGACGGTGGTGCCCCAGGCGACGTCCTCGACCGGCATCCCGCCGACCGACATCAGCACGATCTCCTCGTCGTCGCGGCGTCCGGGCAGCTCGCCGGAGACGATCCGGCCGATGTCCTGCATCTGGTCCTTGGTCATCCGGCCGTCCTCGATCATGTCGGTGAACTTGCAGCCGATGATCGGGATGGTGTGGTGGGTCGGGCCGACGGTCTCCGCGGCCCACGCCTCGTACAGGCCGGACGCGTCGACGACCTTGCGGACGTCGGCGGCCTCCATCCCCTCGTCGATCTCGCACAGCGACGGCATCACCAGGAAGGCGCCGGGCTTGACCCACTCGCGCTTGACCAGCGGGTAGGTGCTGGGGTCGCCCTCCTCCCCGGAGGTGCAGTAGGTGACGATGTCGGAGCCGCGGACCACGTCCTCCAGCTCGTCGACGACGGACACGGTGGTGATCTGCGGCAGTTCGGTGCCGATCCAGTCGACGAAGGCCTCGATGCTGGCCCGGCCGCGGCCCTTGACCTTGACGGTGTGGATGCCGGGGCAGGCGACCAGGAAGGCCTGCAGGGCCGTACGGGCCATCACGCCGGGGCCGGCGATGCCGACGACCTCGGCGTCGGGGCGGGCCAGGTGGCGGGCGCCGACGCCCGGCACGGCGCCGGTGCGGTAGGCCGACAGCAGGTTGGCCGACATGAAGGCCAGCGGGGCGCCGGTGTCGGTGTCGTTGAGGGTGAACATCAGGATCGAGCGGGGCAGGCCCTTGGCCCGGTTGTCCATGTTGGAGCCGTACCACTTGACGCCGGTGGTGCCGAACGAGCCGCCCAGGTAGGCCGGCATCGCCATGAAGCGGCGGTCGGCGGTGTTCGTCGGCATCGTCGGGAACGGGGACTCGTCGGGGAAGGTGACCATCGCGCCGTGGGAGTCGTTGTTGTGCCCGGCCATCCGGTAGTCGCCCGCCGCGAGCAGGGCGAACATCTCCTCCATCGTGTCGACGCAGGCGGCCATGTCGGTGACGCCGGCGGCGATCATGTCCGGCTCGGACAGGTAGCGGAAGGTGATGGCGGTCGACGGGGCGACCGGGGCGGGCGCCGTGTCG
>CAYOBI010000078.1:3120-7767 GCA_964402325.1 uncultured Propionibacteriaceae bacterium
CGCTGCTGGGGATCACGGTGGTGGTCATCGGGTGCTCCTTGCGGTGGTGGTGCGGCTGGGTGGGCGGGGGCCCGGGAGGTTCAGGCGGGGTTGCTCAGGCGGAGATGTGCTCGGTCAGGTCGGCGTACAGCTCGGGCTTGCGGGCCCGCAGGTAGCGGGCCTGGCCGTAGCCGCCGGCGAGGGCGAGCGGGATGGTGGCGATCAGGCCGACGGTGAGGGCGGGGCCGCCGCCGACGAGGACGGGGAAGTAGGCGACGATCAGGACGGTCATCACGACCAGGCCGACGAGGCCGACGCTCGGCAGCACCCGGGTGGTCCAGACGGAGCCGGCGACGTCGCGGTGCCGGGCGAAGAAGATCATCACGGCCAGCGAGGTGAGTGCCATCAGGACCACGACGCCGAGGGTGGCGACACCGGACAGCCAGGTGAAGACGGCCAGCACCGGGTCGAGGCCGGCGAGCGCCAGGCCGACCACCAGCACGGCGGCGGTGATGGTCTGGGCCAGCGAGGAGGGGGACGGCGAGCCGTGCTCCGGGTGGACGCCCTTGAGGACGCTCGGCAGGGTGCCGGCGTGGGCCATCGAGTGCTGGTAGCGGGCGATGACGTTGTGGAAGGACAGCACGCAGGCGAACAGCGAGGTGAGCAGCAGCACGTTGACGATCGCGCCGCCGACCGGGCCGAGGTAGGCGGCGGTCACGTTGATCACCATCGCGCCGGGATCCTGCGCGGCGATCTCGAGGACCTTGCTCGGGCCCTCGGCCATCACCAGCACCCAGGCGCCGAAGGTGTAGAAGACACCGATCAGGATGACGGCGGCGTACGTGGCGCGGGGGATCGTACGTTCCGGGTCGCGGGCCTCGTCGCGGTAGATCGCGGTCGACTCGAAGCCGATGAACCCGGCCGCGGCGAACATCAGGCCGACGCCGGGGGCCCCGGAGACGACGTTGGAGGGGGCGAACGGCGCCAGGGACAGCCCCTCGGCGCCACCCGTCGCGATCACCACGGCGCCGAGGGCGAGGACGATGCCCATCTCGCCGATCAGCAGCAGGCCGAGCACCTTGGAGCTCAGCTCGATGTGGCGGTAGCCGAGGTAGCCGACCAGGCCGATGACGCCCAGGGTGTAGAGCCACCAGGGGACCTCGGGGCCGCCCAGCGAGGTGACGGTCAGGTTGAGGGAGAAGCCGACGTACGCGTACACCGCGACCTGGACGGCGGTGTAGGTGAGCAGCGCGAGGTAGGCGGCGCCGAGGCCCCAGCGGCGGTTGAGGCCGTAGCCGACGTACGTGAAGAACGCGCCGGGCTTGGGGACCAGCCGGCTCATCGTGCTGAGACCGACGGAGAAGGGCAGCAGGACCAGGGCGACGGCGGCGAACATCGCCGGGTAGCCGGCGCCGTTGCCGAGGAGGATGCCGAGCGGTGCGCCGCCGGCGATGACGGTGAGGGGTGCGGCGGCGGCGACGACCATGAACACGATCGAGCCGGGGCCGAGGGAACCTGCGAGGCGATGGTCGGTGGCGGTCGTGGACCGCGTGTCCGGGGCGAGTGATGTCATGGCGATGATGCTCGGCGGGACGTGTTTCAGCGGAACGGGCCCGCGGTGAACCCGGCACGTCGTCCAAATGAGACCGACCCGGTGGCGTGGATCCGCCGCCGGATTCATCCGGACGTAACACCGGAGAAACGACGTAACACCAGGGACACACGTGGTCCGTACTGTCGGCCGCCATGAGGACCCTGCACGACGAGTTGGCGTCGCCGACGCCCGCGCCGCAGTTCGGGGCGTCGTCGCCGCTGGCCGGTCTGCGTCGCCGCTCGCTGCGCCCGATCGACGCCCTGGCCG
This sequence comes from uncultured Propionibacteriaceae bacterium, assembly GCA_964402325.1. Classification (GTDB taxonomy): domain Bacteria; phylum Actinomycetota; class Actinomycetes; order Propionibacteriales; family Propionibacteriaceae; genus Raineyella. Next base: position 4,961 of record CAYOBI010000078.1, read on the forward strand.
GCTCGATCGCCGCCTCGGCGCCGACCGCCGCCGGGCTCACGCAGCCGGCACTGCTGCTCCAGCACACCGGCGGGCGCGCCTGGCTGGCCGTCCTGCTCACCACCGGGCTGGCCCTGGCGATGGCGCTGCTGGTGGGTGTCTTCGCCCGGCGGCTGACCGGCTCGGGGGCGCTCTACACGTTCGTCGCCCAGTCGGTCGACACCGCCCGGAGCCCCGGACGGGTGATCGCGCTGGCCACCGCCGCCTTCCTGGCCGTGGCGTACGGGGCGGTCACCGTCGCCGCGCTCGCCGGCACCGGCCTCTACCTGCTCCGGTTCACCGACGCACTCGGCGTCCGGCTGCCGCCGCTGACCGCCGTCGCCACCACCGTGGCGGTCGGCCTGGCCTGCCTGGGCCTGCTGGTGCGCCGGATCTCGCTGTCCTCCCGGGTGATGCTGGCCCTCGAGGCCGGCGCCCTGGTGGTGCTGCTGGTGCCGGTGCTCGGCGTCCTGTTCGGCGGCTGGGCCCACGGTCCGGTGCTGCCGGCCGGGGTCGAACTGACCGGGGGCGCGGCCGCGGGGATCGGCGGTGCCGTCGGTGGCACCGTGGACCGGCCCGGTGGGCTCGCCGCCGGGGTGATGATCACCATGGCAGCGTTCATCGGCTTCGACCACGCGACGTTCGTCGGGGCGGAGACCCGCCGGCCGCTGCGGACCATCCCGCGGGTGCTGACCACCAGCATCGTCGTGGTCGCCGTCGTGCAGCTGCTGACCGTACTGGCCGCGATCCGGGCCGGCTCGGCGGCGGTGTTCACGGCGCCCGGGATGTGGTGGACCCCGGTGCTGTCGTTGGCCGGGGTGCTCGGCTTCGCCGCCTGCGCGCTGGCCTCGATCACCGCCCTGTCGCGGCTGTTCCTGGTCCTGGCCAAGGACGGGATCCTGCCCGCCGCGGTCGGCCGGACCACCGACCAGGGCGCCCCGGTGACGGCCGTGCTCGTCACCACCCTGCCCGTCCTCGTCCTCACCGCGGGCGCCGTCGCGGTCGTCGGCCCCTGGGCGGTGGTCACCGTCGCCGTCTCCGCGGCCGCCTCGTCGTACGTGCTCGCGTACGTGGCGACCGCCGCCGCGGTGCCGCTGTTCCTGCGCCGGATCGGGGAGGTCACCCTGCCCCCGGTGCTCGGGGCGATCGGCGCCGGGATCGGCCTGGCGGCGGTCTGGCTCGGTTTCGTCGCCGGACCGGCCCAGCAGGGGGACCGTTGGGGGGCGTGGATCGGCGTGATCGTGCCGCTCGTGCTGCTGCTCGCCGGGTGGGAGGTGGTCCGCCGCCGGCCGGGCCGGTGGGGGCGCTACGACGTCCCGACCACCCACGACGTGCTCGGCGGCGAACGGCCCACCGCATGAGCCGCGATCCGGACGACGGGGTGGGCCTGCGGGCCCGCCAGCCCCAGGCCGTCCGCAACGCGTTCGCGGTCCTGGAGGAGGTCGCCCGGTGCGGGGCCGGTGTCACCGGCACCCAGGTGGCGCGCAACCTCGGCATGCCGAAGGCGACCGCCTACCGGCTGCTGAACATGCTGGTCGAGGACGAGTACCTGGTCCGGGTGCCCGACCTGAGCGGCTTCGCCCTCGGCCGCAAGGTCGCCTGGCTCGTCGGCCTGGCGGAGGACCCGGACCGTACGGGCCTGGATCAGACCAGCCGCTCGGGCCGGTGACCGTTGCCCACCGCGTGCAGGTAGCGCAGGATCTGGCCGTACGAGTCGACGACCCCCACCTTCACGTACGGCAGGTCGATCTCGTGGCAGTACTCCTCGACGATCGGCTGGGCGTCCTTCAGGTGGGCGCGGGGCATCGACGGGAAGAGGTGGTGCTCCACCTGGTAGTTCAGGCCGCCCATGAAGAAGTCGACCAGCGGTGAGCCGATGATGTTGCGGGACGTGGGCACCTGCTTGTGCAGGTGGTCGAGCCGGCCGTCGGCGCCTTCCGGCATCTCCATGCCCTTGTGGTTGGGGGCGAAGCTCGACGCCAGCATGAAGCCCCAGATGCCCTCGTGGATCGCCACGAACGCGAGCGCCTGCAGCGGGGTGAGCAGCCACAGCAGCAGCCCGAAGTAGAGGGCGAAGTGCAGGGCGAGCAGCAGGCCCTCGACCAGCCGGGTGCCGCGGGGGCGTCGGCGCAGCCAGGTGAGGCCCTCGAGCTGCAGCAGCCAGCCCTGGAAGGTGAGCAGGGGGAAGAAGAGGCCCGCCTGGTGACGGGCCATCCAGCGGCCGAAGCCGGTCTTGCGGGCCTGCTGGCGCTCCGACCAGGTGATGATCCCCTCCGCGACGTCGGGATCGAGACCCTCGTGGTTGGGGTTGGCGTGGTGGCGGTCGTGCTTGTCGTTCCAGTAGCCGAAGCTGACGCCGAGCAGGAGGTTCGCTGCGACCAGACCGACCCGATCGCTCAGGGACCGCGGGCCGGGCAACTGCTTGTGTCCGGCGTCATGGGCGAGGAAGCTGACCTGGCCCCAGACGACGGCCAGCACCGGGGCGAGCAGCAGCGCCCACCACCGGCCCGACAGCAGCACCAGGCCGGCCACGACGGCGGCGGTGGCGAGGACCAGGACGATCCCGGAGACCAGGTAGTAGCGGGTCGCGGGGCCCATCAGGCCGGCGGCCTTGATCCGCTTGATCAGCGGGCGGAAGGCGCTCTGCCCGGTCCGGCGCTCGCTTCCCGGTAGGACTTCGGTCGGGGCCTCCGGCGCCAGGTGTGTCGTCATATCAAGAGTCTCGCCGCCGGAGCGCCGTTCGGCAGTGGGGGCAGGACCCGGATCCACAGGGGTGCCAGCACCCCTGT
>CAYOBI010000078.1:7867-12026 GCA_964402325.1 uncultured Propionibacteriaceae bacterium
GACACCGGTGACAGACACCGGTGACAATGGAGGCGTGAAGCGGCGACTCCGACTGACCCTGGTGGCGCTGATCGCCGCACTGCTCTCCCCGGTGTGCCTGGTCCCGGCGGTGCTGACCCTGGTCAGCCTGCCGCTGACCCTGCTGTGGGTCGGCATCCCGCTGCTGATCGGGACGACCTGGGTCGGCCGCCGGCTCTTCGACGCCCATCGGTACGGGGCCGGCTACGTGCTCGGCCGCGAGGTGGCCCGCCCCTATCGCTCCCAGGCCCAGCACCGGGGCTTCTTCGTGGTCGTCCGCGCCCTGTTGACCGACGGGGCCACCTGGCGCGACCTGTTGTGGGTCGGCGTCAACGCCACCGCGGGACTCGTGGTGACGGTGCTGCCGGTGGCCTTCCTGGCCGGCGCCGGCGCCGCCGTCCTGCTGCCGGTGCTGGCCCTGACCCCGTGGCAGCCCCCGGCGGCGCCCTGGTGGGCGCTGGGATGGGTCGGCTGGGCGGCAGCCGTCGGCCTGTTCGCCGCCTGGTGGTCCGCCACTCCGGCGCTGGTGCGCAGCTGGGCCGCGATGGCCGCCGGCATGCTGGGCCCCTCGCGGACCTCAGTGCTGAGCAGTCGGGTGGCCCAGTTGACCAGCAGCCGGGCCGAGAGCGTCGACTCGGCGGCCCAGGAGATCCGCCGGATCGAACGTGACCTGCACGACGGGGTACAGGTGCACCTGGTCAGTCTGGGGCTGACCATCGGGCTGGCGGAGGAGTTGGTCGACTCCAGCCCGGCGCAGGCCCGCCGCTACCTGACGGAGGCCCAGTCCTCGGTGACCTCAACGCTGCAGCAACTGCGCCGCCTCGTCCACGGGATCCATCCCCCGGTGCTGGCCGACCGTGGGCTGGTCGGCGCCGTCCGGGCCCTGGCCCTCGACCTGCCGCTCGACGTCGCCGTCCGTGCGGTGGGGTTCGGTGACGGCGACGCGACCCGTCTGCCCGCCCCGGTGGAGGCCTGCGCGTACTTCGTCATCTCGGAGGCCCTCGCCAACGTGGTGAAGCACTCGGGCGCCGCGCACGGCGAGATCCTGCTGGACCTGGAGCCCGGCCTGCTGCGGGCCGTCGTCCGCGACGACGGGCGGGGTGGGGCCCATCCGGTCCCCGGCAACGGCCTGGCCGGGATGCGCGGACGACTGGCCGCCTTCGATGGGACACTGACGCTGGCCAGCCCGCCGGGCGGCCCGACCCTCGTGACGATGGAGATGCCTTGCGAGCCCTTGTCGCCGAAGACCACACCCTCCTCCGCGCCGGGCTGATCCGACTCCTCGAGGCGCACGGCATCGAGGTGGTCGAGGCCGTCGCCGACGAGCCGTCCCTCGTCCGGGCGCTCGAGCGTCCCGACATCGACGTCGCCATCCTGGACGTACGACTGCCGCCGACCGGGACCGACGAGGGGCTGCGCGCCGCCGTCCGGGCGCGGGCACGTCGCCCGGGGCTGCCGATCGTGGTGCTGAGCCAGTACGTCGAGCAGCTTTACGCCCGCGAACTGCTCGCCTCCGAGGAAGGGGCCGTCGGCTACCTGCTCAAGGACCGGGTGGCGAACGTCCAGCAGTTCATCACCACGGTGCACCAGGTCGTGGCCGGCGGCACGGTGATGGACCCCGAGGTGGTCACCCAGTTGCTGCGCCGCCGCGGTGCCCCGCTGGTCGCCCTCACGCCGCGGGAACGCGAGGTGCTGGAACTGATGGCCCAGGGACGCTCGAACGCCGCCATCGGCGACGCGATGTCGATCACCGAGAAGGCGGTCGGCAAGCATATCGCCAACATCTTCGCCAAGCTCGACCTGCCCGCCTCCGAGGACGACAACCGCCGGGTGCTCGCCGTGCTGGCGTACCTGCAGGCCTGATCGGCGCGCACGGGGTATTCCGTGCACGGGGTATTCAAAGGTCGGCGAACTACGCTGGAGGCGAATCTTCGAGGGACGTCGTGGTCCGCTCGCGGCGGCCCTGCAGCACCGAGGGAGGGTTCGCCATGAGCACACGTCACGCTGTCGTCCACGTTCCGATGGGAGCGGTGGTGCGGCGCCACTGGGAAGACTGGGTCAGTATGCTGGCCGGCCTGTATCTCGTCCTGTCCCCGCTGTGGATGCAGATGTCCCACCCCCGGGCCATCTGGCTGGTGCCGTTCGGGATCGTCCTGATCGTCTTCGGCGCTTGGTCGGAGTTCCGGGAGAGGGCCGCCGCCCTCGCCGAGGGCATGGTCGCCCTCGCCGGCGCCTTCATCCTCGCCTCGCCGTGGATCGGCGGGTTCGCGGGCGCCAATGGCCTGGCGCTGTCCGCCTGGATCATCGGGGGCCTGGTCATCGTGATGGCCGGCGTCGGGACGATGGGTCGACGTCGTCGTGTCGTGGAGGGTGGTGAGCCGATCCGCACCCCCGGACACTGACCCCCGAGTCGTGACCTGGCGTGGCTTGAACCGCCGCACGGCCGGGGTTTACTGGAAGCAGCCAGAGGCGTCGCGCCGGCGCACCAGCACCGACCACCACCACTGACCGGTTCCCCCGGAGGGACCGGGGGAAGAGCATGTCGGAAGGAGCACTTCCCATGAAGAGGTGGACACGTTGGGAGGACTACGTATCGTTGGTACTCGGCCTCTTCACGGTCCTGGCAGCGATGTTCTGGGCGCCACCGATGACGATGGTCGGGACCTCGCTGATGATCGTGTTCGGTGGGCTGATGGCCATCACCGGTGTCCTCAACCTGTCCATGCCCGGCACCCCGTGGCTCGAATACGCACAGTGCGCCTTCGGCGTCCTGCTGTTCGTGTCCCCGTGGCTCGGCATGTACGCGCACTACTCGATGGCGTCCTTCTCCTCGGCGTCCTGGACGTCGTGGATCGTCGGCATCATCGTCGCCGTGGTGACAGCGGCGGCCTTCAAGCCGGCCATGGATGCTCGCCATCACCGGGTGGTGCCGCAGCATTGAACCGTCGGCACTCGAGCGAGACCGCGACCCTCACGAGGGGCCGCGGCCTCTTTGTCGGTGGGGATTGTGTCGGTGGGGGTCCTGTCGGTGGGGCTCCGGGCATCGCGAGGGATCAGTGCCGCGCCGACCGGATCGACAGCGCGGCGTCCCAGGCCAGCCGGCTGGAGGCCTCGCCGCGCCCGGTCCGCACCCGGTAGGCGGACCACTTCACGTAGCGGCCGTCGGCGCGCCGGGCGAGCACCGGCACCGCCCGCAGGTGGACGCCCTCGCGCGGCAGTTCCTCGCCGGGGAAGGTGAGCGGTGTGGGCCGCAGGGTCACCCCGACCGGCTCGACCGGGACGTCGTCGCGCAGCAGCGCCCCCTTGCGCAGCGCCACCTGCCCGGGCACCGGGGCGATCGGGACCAGCGGGATCCAGTGTGCGGGGATCGGGGTCTGCAGCCGGTAGACCCGTTCGTCCGGGTCCAGGTGGGTGGGCCACGGGTCGGGCGGCGGGGCCGGTTCGGCCGACCGGGAGCGCGGGTCGCCGCTGGGGCCCTGGACGGTCTGCTCGATCGCCCAGGCGAGGTTGGCCATCTCGTCGCGGAGGAACAGCACCTCCTCCCGGGCCGGCCCGGTCAGCATCCCGGCCGCGACCGGCGGCAGCACGATGCCGGGCAGGCGGGCGCCGTCCGGCCCGGCGACGGTGAACATGGTGACGTCGGGGTCGGTCATCTCGGCCACGTCGACGGTGTCGCCGAAGTCGTCGGTGAGCCGTACGGCCCGGACGGTGTTGAGGGCGCCGAGCAGCCCGTCGAGCGGCACCCCGAGCCAGTCGTCGCCGGAGGTCATCGCGTACTCGGCCAGGCAGATCCGGGCCAGGTCGGCCGGCTGGGCCTCGATCGCGCCGAGGTCGACGGCGCCGTCCTCGAGCTGCCAGTAGCGGTCGGCGGGCATCCCGGGGTATCGCAGCGGGGTGGCGAGCATGGTCGCAGTGGTGTCGACGGGGGCTCCGTCGGGGGCGTCCGCCGGCAGCGTGCCGTGGGCGTCCGGCAGCCATTCGAGGTCGCTCCAGCGCACCTGCGCCGACCCGAAGTGCGTGCCGCGGGTGACGACCGCATGCGCGTCGTCGCCGAACCGCACCGCGAAGCGGTACTCCAGCCGCTCGGTCGACCAGCCGCCGCCGCTGTCGGGGGCCCCGAGCAGCCAGTCGCGCCAGGCCG
>CAYOBI010000079.1:0-2397 GCA_964402325.1 uncultured Propionibacteriaceae bacterium
ACCCGGTCGCCGGTCTTGACCTTGACGTCGAAGCCCCGGCCCTCCATGTTGACCGTGTCGATCCCGACGTGGATCAGCAGTTCGATGCCGCTGTCGAGCCGGATGCCGAAGGCGTGGCCGGTCTCGTGGGCGACCAGGATCTTGCCGGGGGCGGGGGACACCACGGTGTCACCGACCGGCAGGATGCCCACGCCCGCACCGACGGTGCCGCGGCTGAAGACCGGATCGGGGATCTGCGCCAGTGGCATCACGGTGCCGTCCAGCGGGGAGGCGATCTGGGTGATCGCGCCGGGCCGCAGGGCCGGCTTGACGGGCCGGCCACCGGCAGCGGTCGAGCTGGCCTCCACTGCCGAGGTCTGCACGGCGGCCTTCTCGACGGCAGCCTCGTGCACGGCGGACTCGGCCTCGCGGATCGCGGCGGCCTGGGCCTTCTGCTCGGGGGTGCGGTAGTCGGAGATGATCACCAGGATCATCGCGGTGAAGAACGCGACGCCGATCGACAGGGCGTACAGCGGGATGTTGTTGAAGGCCGGGATGGTCAGCAGCGAGGTGAAGACGAAGGCGCTCGTCTTCAGGCCGCCGCCGATGCCGGTGATCAGGCCGCCGAGGAAGCAGCCGACCAGCATGCGGGGGTAGATCCGCTTGTAGCGCAGGTGGATGCCGTACAGGGAGGGCTCGGAGATGCCACCCAGCAGGCCGGCGGCGAGAGCGCCCGTGGCGGTCTGGCGCATCACCTTGTCCTTGTCACGGATGGACAGGAAGAGGACACCGGCGGTTGCGCCGAAGCAGGCGAAGTTCCACGAGCCCATCGGGCCCTGGATGAAGTCGTAACCGAGGCTCTGGATGTTCAGCAGCATGATCGCGTTGATCGGCCAGTGCAGCCCCAGGGGCACCATGAAGGGGTACGCCAGCGGGATGACGATGGCGAAGATCAGCGGGGAGAAGTCGTTGACGGACTTGAGCACGTTGGCCAGACCGGCGCCGGCGTACACACCCAGCGGGCCGATCAGGAAGGCGGTCAGCGGGATCATGATCAGCATCGACAGGAACGGCACGAAGATGAGCTGGACGTTCTCGGGGATGACCCGGCGCAGCAGCTTGGTCAACGGGCCGAGCACTCCGGCCATCAGCAGCGGCGGGAAGACCTGCGAGCTGTAGTTGAAGATCGTCAGCGGGGCGCCGAAGATCTGCACCACGTTGATGGTGCTGCCGGCGAACTGCATCTGCGTCGAGGCTTCCTTGAGGGCGGTGAAGCCCGGCAGCATCACGACGGCCATGATGGCGAAGCCGACCCACGGGTCGGCGCCGACCTTCTTGGCGGCGTTGTAGGCGACCATCAGCGGCAGGAAGACGAACACGCACTGCCAGGCCAGGTTGACGAACTGCCAGGAGACCGGGAGCGTGGTGCGCGGGTCGGCCCAGTTGCCGATGATGCCCAGGGTGCTCATCAGCGACATGAAGGTGATGAAGAGCGAGGCGCCGAGCAGGGCGCCGATCGTCGGGCGGAAGGAGTCCGACAGGAACTCGAAGAAGTTGTCCAGCCAGGCGAACTTGCCGCGCGGACCCTGGGCCCGTGCAGCGGCCTTGACGTCGTCGTCGGAGGTCTCACCGCTGGAGACCTTTGCCATCTCGGGGAGCTTCTGGATGTCCTCGAACATCTGGGTCACGGCGCCGCCGATGACCACCTGGTAGCGGTCGCCGGTCTGCGGCACCGCCCCCATCACCGCCGGGATCGCCTCGACAGCCGTGGAATCGACCTTCGTGCCGTCCTTCAGCTGGAAGCGCAGGCGTGTTGCGCAGTGGGTGAAGCTCTGGATGTTTCCAGCGCCTCCCAAGCCCTTCACGATGTCGCTGGCTGGTGAACTCGCCATCTGGGTTCTCTTTCTCGTGCGACCAGTGGAGCCGTCTTTGGATCCGCTCGTTCCCTGGTATCGGGTCTGACGTACTCGGTTCCATTGAACGAACACAATCGTAACCCGCCGCGTCGTCCTGTGCTAGGCGTTCGGGGTCGCCGGTCGTCACCGGAGTGGCGGTCCCGCTGGGATCTCGATGTTTTCTCCCACTGTGGGTCGAAATCGGAACGGACACTCTTTGCGTACGGAGGTCGAATGAATAGTGCGACGGGCTTCATGACTAGGTTCGACCAGCGTGGTTTTCGGAGAGGGAGTGCCGACTCTTCGATGGTCCTCCGGGTGGGCTGGTGACGGACCGTGTACTACGTATGACGAAGATCACATTACCCACAGGTCTCTCGTCCGCCCTCTCAGGGGCGGCTCGGGGTTGTCCCGGGTCGGTGACACGTCCCGGACTACGCTGGGCCCGGGTCCGACCGGACAGCGGCGGCGCGGGCCGGAGAGGACCGACGATGACCGGGGCGATGCGATGACCGGGGCGATG
>CAYOBI010000079.1:2497-5211 GCA_964402325.1 uncultured Propionibacteriaceae bacterium
CGATGACCGGGGCGATGCGATGACCGGGGCGATGACGAGCAGCGTCACCGACACCGCGCTGATCTTCGAGGGTGGCGGCATGCGGGCCAGCTACACGTCGGCGGCGGTGGTCGAGCTGTTGGCGGCCGGGGTCCACCTCGACTGGGTCGGCGGCATCTCCGCGGGCGCGTCGAACGCGGTGAACTACCTGACCCGCGATCCCGTCCGCGCCCGGACGTCGTTCGTCGAATTCTCCGCCGACCCGCGGATGGGCAACGTCGGCACCTGGCTGCGCGGCAAGGGCCTGTTCAACGCCGAGTACATCTACGAGACCACCGGCTATCCCGACCAGGCGCTGCCGTTCGACTTCGCCGCCTACCGCGCCAATCCCGCCCGGACGGCGATCGGCGCCTTCCGGATGAGTGACGGCGCGATGGTCTACTGGGGAAAGAGCGACACCCCCGATCTGCCCTCGCTGATGCGGCGGGTCCGGGCCAGCTCGACGATGCCGATGCTGATGCCGCCGGTCACCCTCGACGGGGTCGACTACCTCGACGGCGCGCTCGGCCCGACCGGTGGGTTCGCCCTCGATGCCGCCCGGGCCGCCGGCTACGAGAAGTTCCTGGTCGTGCTCACCCAACCCCGGTCGTACGTGAAGCCGCGGCTGAAGAACGAGCGGCTCGTCGGCCGGTGGTTCCGGCGCACCCCGGCCGTGGTCGACGCCCTGATCCGGCGACCCGGCAACTACAACGCCACCCGCGAGGAGCTGTTCGAGCTCGAGCGGCAGGGCCGGGCGATGCTCTTCGTGCCGGAGAGCATGCCGGTCACCAACGGTGAGCGCAACGTGGCGAAGCTGCGGGCCGCCCACGAGCAGGGGTTGGCCCAGGTACGGCGGGAACTGCCTGCCTGGAAGGAGTTCCTCGGCGTCGGCTGATCGGCCCGCCCCCTCCCTCGGGAGGTTCAGCTCTTCGGGCGGCGCGGCTTCGGCTCCTTGGGGGGCAGCGTCGCGACGTAGGCGTAGGCCCGTTCGAACCACTCGCCGACCTGTTCCTCGGACAGGGTTGCGGGCAGCGCCAACCAGCCGCCCATCGGTCGCTCGGCGGGGCCGAACGGGCCCGCTCCCGGCAGCTCGCGCAGCGCGGCGAGCCCGGCCTCGTCGAGTTTGACCCCCAGCGCCGGCCCGAACAGGCCGGCGAACATGTTGCCGTTCACGAACGCGCCGAGGGAGCCGAACATCGGCTTCACCACGACTCCGTCGAGCATCGGGACCAGGGCCCGGAACCGCTCCTTGTCCTCCTCGGAGTGCCGTGGCATCTGCACGGTGGGCCTCAGGCCGCGTTCGGGTCGGGCTGGTGCAGGCCGAAGATGTTGCCCTCGGTGTCCTTGAAGTAGCCCTGCCAGGCCATCCCGGTGAGGGCGGCCTTCGGGACGACGCACTCGCCGCCGTGGGCCAGGATCCGTTCGGCGTACAGGTCGAAGTCCTCGCAGACCATCGTCACGACGTACGCGTTGACCGGCTGGCCGTTCGCCGGGGTGCCGCCCGTCCGCGACAGCAGCCCGCCGTCGATGCCCGGGGTGTCCGGCTCCCCGGTGGTGATCCCCCAGTAGGCGTCGCCGGTCGCGCTCGACCAGTCGACGAAGGCCCAGCCGAACACCTCGGTGTAGAAGGCCCTGGCGCGCTCGAGGTCGTCGGCCTGGATCTCGAAGTGCTGGGGGCGGACAGGACTGGCCATGATGGCTCCTCCGACGGTGGCGGACCCGAGGTGACGGACCCGGGCACCAGCCTGCCGCACCTGCGCCCGCCGCGCCAGAGCCCGGGGTGTACGTCCGGGTCAGCCCCGCAGGGCCCCGGTGACCGGACGGATCGCGATCTCCTCGACCGTCGCCTCGGGGGACGCGTCCACCGCCGTCCGGACCACCGCGGCTACCGACGACACCCGCAGGTGCTCCTCGGCCCGGTAGTCGCGGCCGGCCTCCGCCTGCAGGTGGCGTTGCATGTCGGTGTCGACCCGGCCCGGGTAGATCGTCGTGACCCGTACGCGTCCCCGCTCGTCCTCCCGCAGCCCGTCGGCCAGCGCCCGCAGGGCGAACTTGGAGGCGGAGTACGCGGCGGAGCCGACCACCCGGCGCCCGGCGCCGGAGTTGATCATGATCACCATCCCGCCAGCGGTCCGCAGGGCGGGGAGCAGCAGCCGGGTGAGGTCAGCGACGGCGATGACGTTGAGCTCCATCAGATCCCGCCAGTCCGCGCGGGACAGTTCCTCCAGGTGTCGCGGGGCGTCGCGGCCGGCCGAGTGCACCAAGACGTCGAGCCGGTCGATCCCGGCGGCCGCCGCCGCGGTGGAGCCGGCGTCGGTGAGGTCGGCCACGAACGGCTCCGCGGACGGCAGCGCGGCGACGACGGGCGCGACCGCCTCGGCCGAGCGGCCGCCGATCAGCAGGTGGTGGGTGTCGGCGAGTACGTCCGCGATGCCGCGGCCGATGCCCCGGCTGGCGCCGGTGATGAGGGCAACTGGGCGATCCATGTCGGGCACGCTACCGCTCGGCGGGGACATCGGCATGCCACGCCGGACCCCGGGGCAGGACCATGACGCACAAGGGGGTGGGCAGGCCGGCGCCCGTGCCGACGACCACCGCCACCGGACCACGGCGGGGTGAGGGCGGGTCAGCCTCCGTACGGGTAGCCGGATCCCTGCGGACCGCCCTGGCCGCCGGGGTGGGGGCCGGGGCCACCG
>CAYOBI010000079.1:5311-11972 GCA_964402325.1 uncultured Propionibacteriaceae bacterium
CACCGAATCCCGGACCCCACTGCTGCGGACCCGCCGGGGCGGCCTCCAGGCCCAGCCGGCGGCGCTGGTCGATGTAGAGCACGGTGGTGAAGAGCACCAGGAACGGCCCGCTCAGCAGCGAGACGATCTGGCCGCCGACCATGGCCAACAGGAAGAAGGGTGCCATGGACGCCAACTGGGTCATCAGGGCGGGAAGGGTGTCGGCCTGCTGCATGCTCTCCAGCCGGGGCACCATGATGCCCTGGGTGACGCCCGAGACGGCCCCGCCGGCGATGCTGACGAGGATGTTCGCCACCAGCAGGTAGCCGAGGATCCGCCAGAACGCCCCCCGGCTGGTCCGCCAGGAGCGGCCCAGCGACGCGATCGGTCCGTCGCCGTCGATCGCCAGCGTCTGCAGCACGAACGCCCAGCGGACCTGCAGCAGGATGGCCGCCACCACCAGGGCGATGGCCAGCACCACCAGCAGGGCGCCCAGACCCGAGCTGCCGCTGTCGTTGATCGCAACGGCCAGCCCGCCGAACACGCCGGCGACGACGATGACGGCCAGCACCAGCAGCAGGATGAGCAGCACCGCCCGGCCGGCCAGGCCGCGGGTACGCCGCCAGAGGTCCCCGATGGTGGAGTCGCGGCCGTCCTCGATGTCCCGGCCGGCCAGCGCGATCATGCCCTGGCACTTGACCTTGACGAGGGCGGCGACGAAGGACAGGGCGAGGAGCAGCACGCCACCGGCGACGAGCAGGCCGATCGACCCGGGGTCGAACGTGGGGCCGTCATAGCTCAGCGAGCCCATCAGGCGCAGGCCGCCGGTCACGATCAGGGCCACCGCCGCCACCGCGATCCCCAGGCCCACCAGGGTCGGGATGAGGGCGATGAGGATCAACTGGACGAAACGCCGTCCGTAGAACCGGAAGGACGCCGACAGGACGTCGCCGAGCGAGAGGGGGTGGGGAGGCAGGCCCGCAGGCGCAGGGAAGGCAGGGGTGGACATGCCCCGAGCGTACGGACGTCGGGGGCCAGCGTCCGCTGGGTCGCGACCACCGACACCGGCCCGGACGCTTCCGTTCGCCCCGGGGGTGGGCCACTCTGGAACGGGGCGCCCCACAGGGGGACGCGCGGGAGGAGGGACCACCGTGGCGAGGTCGGACGGCTCGAGGAAGCAGGCGAAGGAGGACGGGAAGGCCCCCGGGGGCGGCGGTGGCCGCCCGGTCCGGTGGATCGTCGAGCCGGAGGAGCACGATTACCCGGCCGCCGAGTCGTACCTCGCCCTGCTGACCGACCCGGACGTGGCGCAAGCGACCGTCGCCGCGCTGCGGGCCGCCGAGCCGGCCCACTTCAAGGCCAAGGACATCCTCCGGGCGGCCCGGCTGGACCTGCTCTCCGACGCCAACCCCCACGTCGCCTCGGACCTGCGCAAGATCGCCGAGGACAAGCCGCTCTCGCCGGTCCTGATGGTCCGCGGCGACCTGCACGCCGGCCGCCCGGCGCAGATCGCCGACGGCTACCACCGGGTCTGCGCCAGCTACTGGACCGACGAGAACACCGACATCCCGGTCCGCATCGTCGACCCCGCCCGACCATGAGCTTCGCCGTCCTGGCCCTGGTGTGCCTCGTGGCCCTGGCCGGGCCGGTGCTGTCGCTCACCCGGGCCTCGCACCTGCCGGTCGTGGTCGGCGAACTCGGCGTCGGCCTGCTGCTCGGCGCCACCGGGCTGCGGGTGCTGCACTCCTCCGAACCCACCTTCGCCTTCCTCGCCGACATCGGCTTCGGCCTGGTGATGTTCGTCGCCGGCTCCCACGTCCCGGTCCGTGACCCGGCGCTGCGCACCGGCCTGCGGATCGGGGCGCTGCGTGCCGTGCTGGTCGGCGTGCTCGCCGCCCTGCTCGGGGCCGGGCTGGCGATGGCCTTCGGCACCGGCCACCCCGCCCTCTACGGCGTCGTGCTCGCCTCCTCCTCGGCCTCGATGGTGGTGCCGGCGCTCAACGGGGTGCCGCTCGACGGGCGCGCGATGGTGCAGATGCTGCCGCAGGTGGCACTCGCCGATGCCGCCTGCATCGTGCTGCTGCCGCTCGTCATCGACCCCGCGCACGTGATGCGGGCGGGCATCGGCGCGCTGGCGGTGCTCGCGGCCGCCGGGGTGATCCTGGTCTTCCTGCGCTGGCTGGAACGGTCCGGGCGCCGCAAGGCGATCCACGACCTCTCCCAGGACCACAGCCTGGCGATCGAGCTGCGGATGGCGCTCACCCTGCTCTTCGCGCTGGCCGCCCTGGCCTCGACGCTGCACGTCTCGATCATGCTGGCCGGCTTCGCGCTCGGCCTGGCGTACGCGGCGATCGGCGAGCCGCGACGGCTGTCGCACCAGGTCTTCGCCATCACCGAGGGGCTGTTCTCGCCGATCTTCTTCGTCTGGCTGGGCGCCTCCCTCGACCTGCGCCGGCTGGGCGCCCACCCCGGCGCCATCTGGCTTGGCCTGGCGCTCGGCGTGGGGGCGCTGCTCGTCCACGGGGCGATGGCGCTGACCCGGCAGCCGCTGCCGGTGGCCGCGCTGACCGCCGCCCAGATGGGCGTCCCGGTGGCCGCGGCCACCCTGGGCACGAACCTCGGGGTGCTCGCCCCGGGGGAGGACGTCGCCCTGCTGCTCGGCGCAATGGTCACCGTGGTCGCCGTCGCGGTGCTGGCCGCTCCGGTGGCGCGCATCGCCACGGCCGGCTCGACCGCCGGCCCCGGCGGCAAGGGAGCAGGGGGCGACCGGGCCGGCGGCACGGGGTCCACCCCGGCGGCCTGAGGGTCTCGGATGGGGCCGCCGGCGCTGTGGGAGAGCGCGCCGGCGGCCGGGAAGGAGAGGACGGGGCGACCTCCCCCGGAGGAGGCGCGCCTGCTGACCGACGCGTCACCCCCTGGCCGCCCGGTCCTCTCCGGCTCAGTGCCCGCGGCTCACGGGGTGCCGTGCAGCCGCCGCGGGTCCGCGAGCGCGGCCGGGGCGGCGGCGCTCACCTCCGGCGGCGCGTCACTCGCCGAGGTGTCCTTCAGGTCGACCCCGGACCGGCCCAGGGCCCGCGCCCCGACGACGAGGTTCGCCGCGATCGCGGCCGCGCGCTGGTAGGACAGCCCGGACGGCGGGTGGATGTTCGAGATGCAGTTGCGGTCGGCGTCCGTACGTCCCGGTCCGGGCAGGTGGGTGAGGTAGATGCCCAGGCTGTCCACCACCGACAGCCCCGGCCGTTCGCCGATCAGGACGATCATCGTGGTGGCCCCCAGGGCGCGGCCGACCCGGTCGCCCAGCCCGACCCGGGCATTGGTGGCGATCACCGGGCGCGCCACCACCAGCTTCTGCGGCAGCGCGATCAACAGCGCCGCCAACTGCGCGACGGCGTGGTCCGCCACGGCCTTCGAGGACAGCCCGTCGGCGATCATGATGCCGATGTCGGCGCCGACCGTGGGGTGCGGCAGGTCCGCCGGCAGCCGGCCGAGGTCGGGGCGACGCAGGTACTCGGCGCGGTCGTTCGCGCGACTGGTGATCACCGTGGCGGGGCCGATCCCCAGTGTGGCCACGTCGGCGGCGAGCGGCGCGACGTCGAGCGGCACGTGGATCGCGTCCCGGGCCGCGGCGTGGTCGGCCCGCAGGGTCAGCTTCGCCGCGGTGGGCAGGCTGTCCCCGACGTGGCCGAGCCCGATCCGGGCCTGGGTACGGGTCCGGAGCAGGTCCCAGAAGGCGCGTTCGGCCGCGGCGGTCTGCTCGGCCTCGGCCAGGGCCGCCGGCAGGTCGTCGGCGGGCCCGTCGTGCACCAGGAGCGGTTCGGCCATCGTCATGCCACCTTGGTCGTCAGGGCCGCCAGCGGGGAGCCGAGGGCGGCCAGCGGGGTGACCGGCCCGTGCCCGTCGGTCATCCCGAGC
Organism: uncultured Propionibacteriaceae bacterium; assembly: GCA_964402325.1. Classification (GTDB taxonomy): domain Bacteria; phylum Actinomycetota; class Actinomycetes; order Propionibacteriales; family Propionibacteriaceae; genus Raineyella. The sequence continues at coordinate 9,203 of CAYOBI010000079.1, forward strand.
GTGGCGAGCCAGGCCTCGAACTCGGGCGCCGGCCGTAGGCCGAGCGTCCGGCGGGTGTAGAGCGCGTCGTGGAAGGACGCCGACTGGTAGCCGAGCATCACGTCGTCGGTGCCGGGCACACAGATGACGTACGCGGTGCCTGCCGCACCGAGCAGGGTGAGCAGCACGTCCATGTCGTCGGCGTCGGCCTCGCAGTGGTTCGTGTAGCAGACGTCCACGCCCATCGGCAGGCCGAGCAGCTTGCCGCAGAAGTTGTCCTCGAGACCGGCGCGGATGATCTGCTTGCCGTCGTAGAGGTACTCCGGGCCGATGAAGCCGACCACCGTGTTCACCAGCATCGGCTCGTACGCCCGGGCCAGCCCGTACGCCCGGGCCTCCAGGGTCTGCTGGTCGACCGGCTTGCCGCCCACCCCGAGGTGGGCGTGCGCCGAGAGGGCCGAACCCTGGCCGGTCTCGAAGTACATCACGTTGCCGCCGACCGTTCCCCGGCCGAGCGACTCGCCGGCCGCCTTCGCCTCGGCGAGCACCGGCAGGGTCACCCCGAAGCTCCGGTTGGCGGCCTGGGTGCCGGCGATCGACTGGAAGACCAGGTCGACCGGCAGGCCCGCCTCGATCAGGCCGATCGTCGTGGTGACATGGGTGAGGACGCACGACTGGAGCGGTGCGTCGAGTTGCAGACGGATGTCGTCGAGCAGCGTGAGGAGGTCGGCGACCACCTGGGGGGAGTCGCCGGCCGGGTTGATCCCCACCACGGCGTCGCCGGAGCCCATCAGCAGGCCGTCGATCACCGCCGCAGCCACCCCGGCCGGGTCGTCGGTGGGGTGGTTGGGCTGCAGCCGGGTGGCGAGCCGGCCGGGCAGGCCGACGGTGGTCCGGAACGCGGCGGTCGGGTGCACCGCGGCCGCGACGGCGATCAGGTCCTGGTTGGCCATGATCTTCGACGTGGCGGCAACCATCTCGGGCGTCAGTCCCGGCGCGATCCGGCCCAGGCGGGTGCCGGCATCGGGGCGGGTCACCCCGTCGAGCAGCCACTCCCGGAAGCCGCCCACGGTGAGGTGGGAAACCTCCGCGAAGGCATCCGCGTCGTGGCTGTCGATGATCAGCCGGGTGACGTCGTCGGTGTCGTACGGCACGACCTCCTCGGTGAGGAAGGTCTGCAGCGGGATGTCGGCCAGCGCCCACTGGGCGGCGGCGCGCTCGGCGGCCGAACCGGCGGCGCAGCCGGCGAGCTCGTCACCGGACCGGCGGGGCGTGGCCTTGGCCATCACCTCCACCAACCCGTCGAACCGGTGGACGACACCGTTGAGGATCTGCCGGTAGGTGGTCACGTGGGTTCGTGCTCCTCTCGGTGGGGAGGTTGTCGGGCGTCCCGTTGCGGGATCGGTGGTCCGGGGGGATGGGGGCAGGGGGTGCGGACGGCGCCCCGCGACGGGACGCCGTCCGCCCCGGTCAGGCGGCGGCGAAGAGCCGGCCGGCGTTGGCCAGGTAGATCCGGGCCAGCTCCGCGGTGCCCTCGGCGTACGTCTCGCCGAGGCGCCGGGTCTCGGCGGCGTCGGGGTGGCTGCCCAGCCAGGCCTGCAGCATCAGCCGGCGCATCATCACGAAGCTCGGCAGCATCACCTCGTCCTTGCGGGACAGCGGGCGCACCTCGCGGTAGCCGGCGGTCCAGGCGTCCTGCCAGGTGCACAGCCGCGGATCGGTCTCCAGGAAGGAGACGGCCGCGGCGAAGTCGTACATGAACCAGCCGAAGCCGCAGTCGTCGAAGTCGATCACCGTGTACGCGTCCGCGTCGGCGACCAGGTTGGAGACGCGCAGGTCGGCGTGGATCAGGCCGAACCGGTGCGGGTCCCGCCCGTACACCGCCAGCCGGTTCTTCAGCAGCCGGACCGCGGGTCCGATGTCGGCGACCAGCTCCGGGGTCATCCCCGGGCCGTCCTCCCAGCGACCCCACCGCGCCTCGGCGCCGAGGGTGTGTTCCCAGTCCCAGGCGAACCGGCTCACCGGCCGGTGGACGTGCCGGACGCTCTCGTGCAGGGTCGCGGCGATCCGGCCCAGCCGGCGGAAGTCGGCCGGGCGCAGCAGCGCCTCGTCGGTGGTGGCACCCGGGATGGTCCGGAACGCCACGGCGTGACGTACGGTCCCCGCGACCGGGAAGGCCAGCACCCGTTCGCCGGTCGGCGTGGCGAGCGGCCGGGTGGCCGGGACGATGTCACGCTCGTGCAGCACGTCGAGCCAGACCAGTTCCGACTCGATCTCGTCGCGGTCACGGTTGTCGGCGGGATGCACCCTGATCACCGCGGACCGTTCGCCGTACGAACAGGTCTCGGTCACCAGGAAGGTGGCGTTCTCCGACACGTGCAGCAGCTCCACGGTCGCGGCGCTGCTGAAGCCGTGCGCGCCGGCGGCGCGGACGGCGACCTGCTGGGACAGCTGTCGTTCCGAGGTCACGTCGGGAAGGGGTGCGGTTTCGAGCATCATGGTCCTCCTCCATTCAGGCGCTCGGAAACGGTGATGGGTAGATGGTGGACCGGCCACCGCCCGAACCCCTAGCCGAGAAGAGGGGATTTACCCGACCGGAACACGACTGTTCGCTCCTGCCCGGGGGCACGGTGGCCGGGCCGGGGGATCGTCACCGGACCGAAACGTCGCCGCAGACCCCAGCCGAAGCGTCAGTCGCCCGCTTCGCGGTCCGCGCGGGTGCCGGCCGGGACCAGCTTCAGGCCGACCACGGCCGCGACGATGCCGCCGAGGAGGACCAGCCGGGCGGGAG
>CAYOBI010000080.1:0-11130 GCA_964402325.1 uncultured Propionibacteriaceae bacterium
CGGCTGGCGGAGCGTGGCTGGTGACGACGATCGGAGTCGTCGCACTGCAGGGGGCGGTGAGTGAGCACGTCGCGATGCTCACCGCCCTCGGCGCGGCCGTGCGGGAGATCCGTACACCGGATCAACTCGAGGGCGTCGACGGGGTGGTGCTGCCCGGCGGTGAGAGCACCGCGATGGCCCGGGCCGGGGCGAAGGTCGGCCTGTTCGAGGAACTCTCCGCGCGCGCCGGCGCCGGGCTGCCGGTCTTCGGCACCTGCGCCGGGCTGGTCCTGCTCGCCGAACGGGTGCTGGACGGGTCGGCCTTGGACGGGTTCGCCACGGTCGGGGGTCTGGACATCACCGCCCGGCGCAATGCCTTCGGCAGCCAGCTGGCGTCGTTCACCGAGGACCTGGCCGTGTCGGGCCTCGAGGGGCCGGCGTTCCCGGCGGTGTACATCCGGGCACCCCAGGTGGTCGAGGTCGGCCCCGGCGTCGAGGTGCTGGCGCGCACCGGCGTGGACGGGCCGGTCGTGGCCGTACGCCAGGGGAACCTGCTGGCGACGTCGTTCCATCCGGAGCTGACCGCGGACACGCGGCTGCACCGGTACTTCCTGCAGATGGTGCAGGGGCTGTCGGCGCAACAGGCGGCCTGATCGGGTCCGCATCGCGGCGCGGCGCCACGACAGGGGACCCCGGAGCCTCGTACGCGGCGACCACGACAGGCGGGCGTGGGCGCGCGATCATGTGACCGACCGGGGAGGCAGACGACCGAACGGGGGACGCGATGACAGGGACACTAGCGGGACGCACGTTGCTCATCTCCGGTGGCAGCCGTGGCATCGGGCTCGCCATCGCCCTGCGCGCCGCCCGTGACGGTGCCGACATCGCCCTACTGGCCAAGACCGACCGGCCCCATCCACGCCTGGAGGGCACGATCCACACCGCGGCGGCAGCGATCCGCGAGGCCGGTGGCCGGGCCCTGCCGATCGTCGGCGACGTACGTGACGACGAGGCGATCGCCCGAGCCGTGGAAGCGACCGTCACCGAGTTCGGCGGCATCGACGTCGTCATCAACAACGCCAGCGCGATCGACCTGTCCGGCACCCTCGAGCTCGATCCCAAGCGCTACGACCTGATGCAGGACATCAGCGTCCGCGGCACCTTCCTGCTCTGTCGCGCCGCCCTCCCCCGGCTGCTCGAGGCCGAGGACCCGCAGATCCTCACCCTCTCCCCGCCGCTCAACCTGGATCCCCGCTGGCTCGGCGTCTACCCCGGCTACATGGTCGCGAAGTACGCCATGACCCTGGCGACGCTCGGGCTGGCCGCCGAGTTCGCCGACCGGGGCGTCCGGGCGAACTGCCTGTGGCCGCATACGACCATCCGCACCGCGGCGGTGGCCAACCTGCTCAGCGGCGACGAGGTGCTGCGGCGCAGCCGAATCCCCGACATCTACGCCGACGCCGCCCACCTGGTGCTCACCGATCCGCAGCGCCGCACCGGCCGTACCCTCCTGGTCGAGGACGTCCTGGCCGAGGCGGGGATCACCGACCTGTCGCGCTATTCCCCCGGCGTCGCCGAGGAGGACCTGTTCCCCGACGCCTTCGTGGGCTGAGCGCCCCGGCGACACGGAAGGGCCGCCGGACGGGGACCGTACGTCCCCGCCGACGACCCTGGGGGATCGGCACCTCAGCCGGGGTCATCCGACCAGGTGGACGGTCGGCAGCGAGTCACCGGCCAGGTACAGGTCGTACGAGACGCTGAGGATGTGCACCTTCTGACTGCCGGTGCAGGTCAGCGTGGTCAGCGGCGACACCGACAGGGAGCCGGTCGTCTGGCCGTTGCGGACCGGGAAGGACCCGGTGGTGTTCACCGTGGTGGTGTCCGTCTTGGGCACGCCGTTGACCGGGTTGCCGGACTTGGTGAAGCACTGCGCGGTGGCCGTCACCGTACCGGTGAGGCTGAAGTCGACCGACGTGACGGTGTTGCCCAGGCCGGCCGCCTTCCACGTGACGACCAGGCTGTTGCCACTGACGATGGCCGTGGGGCCGGTGATGTAGTGCGGGCTCGCCGCGAACGCGGCGGTCGTGGAGAGGCCGACGGCCGCGACGAGTGCGACGACCATCGAGAGGAGGAGCTTGACGAACTTCGTGGACATGACTGTTCCCACCGAACGTGTGGTGCGGTGACGGCGGCTCGCACGGGGTCGGACGTCACCCTGGTTGCGGGCGGAACACTGCGGTTCTGCCGGGCCGGAACACCCCGGCGTGGTTCACCTGGAAGACCGTGACCGGTCGGAGGCGGGCGGGCCGCGCGACGCCGTGATGCCGTCGCCGTGCCCGGGCGCAGGTGCCGCCGACCGGAGCGCTGGACATCCCACCCCGACCTCCCCTGCCGTCGACCCACTGACCGCATCCCCCGCAGGGGACGTCGTCAACCGGGGCCGGCGGCGTCGCGACCCGAGGAATGCTCTGACAGTAGGTTAGGTCACCCTAACTTGCTGGTCAATGAGCCCGCCGCCCGGGCGGGTCGGCATCAGCCGCAGGTCGCCGGCGTGGGAGCGGCGCTCGCCGCGGGCGTCGGAGCCGGCGTGGGCTTGGAGGTCGCCGGGGCCGACGGCGTCGGGCAGGTGGTCGCCGCCGGCGGGCTCGGCGCGGACGTCGTCCTGGTGGTGGTCGTCGGCGTGGTGCTCGTGGGGGTTGCCGTCGCCGAAGCGGTGGGCGACGACGAAGCGGGGGCGGAGGCGGACGGCGTGGCCGAGGGGCTGGTGACGGCACTCAGGGTGGCGCTCGGGGAGGCACTCGGCGACGGCGACGCGGAGGGGGTCGGCAAGGTGGTCGGCGTCGGCGACGCGCTGGGCGTCGGCGTGGGGCCCGCTGTCGCGGCCGGGGTGGTCGACGTGTTCGACGCCGGGGCAGCCACGCCCGAGGGCACCTGGCCGAGCGCCACCAGCGCCGAGCCGCCACGCTCGAAGGCCGCCTTCCAGTTGAGCACCGTCTGCAGGTAGGACTGCGAGTAGTTGTACGACAGGATCGCCGAGGTCAGCCCGGCGGAGGTCGACAGGTCACGCCCGCCGGCGCACAGGTAGCGCGCCGCCGAGGCCGCGGCGTCGTAGACGTTCTGCGGGTCCGCCCGGCCGTCGCCGTCACCGTCCACCCCGTACGCACGCCAGGTGGAGGGGATGAACTGCATCGGACCGACGGCCCGGTCCCAGACCGGGTCGCCGTCCAGGGCACCGCCGTCGGTGTCCCGGATCGCGGCGAACCCGTTGCCGTTCAGCACCGGCCCGTAGACGCCCGGCAACGCCCGGTGGCCGGTGGTGATCACCCGGCCCTGCAGCGACCCGGACTCCACCTGGCCGATCGCCGCGAGCAGGGAGACCGGGATGTGGCAGGCGGCGGGCGCCCCCGCGGCGGCGGAACGGTACGCGTCGGCCAGCACGCCCGGCACGTTGGCGAGCAACGAACCGGCCCCGGGGACCCCCGCGGCCGGCACGGCCGCAGCCGGGGTGGCGACGACACCGTCCGGTGCGCCGGAGGCGTTCACGATCAAGGCGCCGGAGGGGTCCGACCAGGTGGGGCTGCCGACGGCCACCAGGGCATCGGCCGCGGGCCACAGTCCAGGCTGGGCCGGGGACGTCGCGGCGGACCAGACAACCGCCTCGGCCGGGGTGATCGCCGCAGGCACGAACGGCATGACGCCGCCGGTGAGCACCAGCAGCAGCGACACGACCACGACGTTCACCCGTGCAGAACGGACGCCGGGTCGGCGGGACGACAACCCCTGAGACCGATCCATCCTGTCAGCCCCCCAGTGCGCTGGGACCACACTCGGACGCGCGGCCCTTCAGGAATATCCCCTACCGTAAGCGGCCGTCGCCGAGGGCGTCCAGACCCGACACGCCACCGGTTCACCTCGGCCCCCGGTCCGGTGCGCGGAGGGTCATGGTGTGACGGCGGCCGGTCGGCGGGACCGCCCGGGCGGCCTCCCGGAGAGCCTTCCCTCCCGGGTGCAAACCGGCTCATACTCCCCGCATGACGGTAAGATCCCGCCTGCCAACGACCTGCCGGCCCGGCACCCGCCGCGCGCTCCGGGTGATCGCGGTCGTGACCCTCGGCGTGCTCCTCGCCGGCTGCAGCTCCGGCGGCACCGCCCCGTCCCCGACGGCCTCCGGGACCGACGTGCTCGCCCCCGTCGGCACGCCCACGACCGTCGCCTCCGGGCTGCAGTCACCCTGGTCGATCGCCTTCCGCGGCCGTACGCCCCTGGTCAGCGAGCGCGACACCGGCCGGATCCTGGAGCTGCGCCCCGACGGCTCCACCCGCGAGGTCGGCACCGTGCCCGGAGTGAGCCACGGCGGCGAGGGCGGCCTGCTCGGCCTGGCCGTCGACCCGCAGGGCCTGTTGTACGCGTACTCCACCGGGGACGGCGGCAACCGGATCCAGCGGTTCGCCCTGACCGGCTCGGCCGGCTCCCTGGGCCTGGGGACGGCCGAGACGCTCCTCGACCGGATCCCGTCGGGCCCGATCCACGACGGCGGGCGGATCGCGTTCGGCCCCGACGGGATGCTCTACGCCGGGACCGGCGACGCCGGCGACCGCGGACGAGCCCAGGACCGGGCCGACCTGGCCGGCAAGATCCTCCGGATCACGCCGGACGGCGGGATCCCGGCCGACAACCCCTTCCCCGGCTCGCCGGTCTGGAGCTACGGCCACCGCAACGTGCAGGGCCTGGCCTGGGCGGCGGACGGGACGATGTTCGCCGGCGAACTCGGCCAGGACACCTGGGACGAGCTCAACGTCATCGTCCCCGGCGCCGACTACGGCTGGCCCGTGGTGGAGGGACCCGGCGGCGCCTCCCGCGGCTTCCGCGACCCGGTGCAGCAGTGGCACCCCGCGGACGCCTCCCCCAGCGGCCTGACCCGGGTGGAGGACACCCTCTTCCTGGCCAACCTGCGCGGCCGAGTGCTCCGCGCCGTCCCGGTCGCCGCGCCGGGCACGTCGAGCGCCCACTGGTCCGGGAGGTACGGCCGGCTCCGGGACGCCACCCTCGCCCCGGACGGCCGGCTGTGGATCCTCACCGACAACACCGACGGCCGGGGCACCCCGGGGCCCGACGACGACCGGATCCTGGCGGTCGGGCTGGGCCGGACGTGAGCGGATTTGGCTTCCCGGCCGATCCGGACTAGAGTCTGTCTTCGTTGCCGACGCGGGGTGGAGCAGTTCGGTAGCTCGCTGGGCTCATAACCCAGAGGTCGCAGGTTCAAATCCTGCCCCCGCCACTGATCGGGTGTCACAGGACAGCCGACGAACAGCCCGGACGAGAGTCCGGGCTGTTTGCGTCCCCGGACCGGCGGGGTCCCGCCGGCCGCGTGAGCGGATCCTGACACCGGACCCCCTGCCGGGGTCACCCCGGCCGACACGACCCACGGATCGGCGCGGATCTCGCCGCAGCGCTCCGGCGCAGTTGTCAGGATCCGCTCACGCCGAACGTGACAGCCCACCCCACAGCCCCGGAAGGCTTGACGGAGTTGAAATGTGACCGGTAACATCACTGCTGACGCAGGCCCTACCAGGGCCCGGACAAGGGAGTCGGTCAGCCGTCACGCGCCCCACGCGGGTCGCCGTGACGCAGCTGTTGTGCTGCACCACCCCCTCTTCGCCGGGACCCTCGCGGCCTCCGTCGCCGCACGGCGCCACCCGGGAGAACGGGTCGCACGTCGGCGGCGTGCCACCCATCTCGACGAAGGAAACCCCATGCCCGGACGAAGCATCATCCCGGATCTGTCGACGCTGAAGGTCTGGTTCCTGATCGGCAGCCAGGAACTGTACGGCGAGGACGTGCTGCGGCGCGTCGACGAGCAGTCCCGGGAGATCGTCGGCCTGCTCAACGACACCTCCCAGGTCCCCGTCGAGGTGGTCTGGAAGCCCGTCCTGAAGGACACCGACGGGATCGTCGCCGCCGTCCGCGAGGCCAACGCCGACCCCGAGGTGGTCGGCGTGATCACCTGGATGCACACCTTCTCCCCGGCGAAGATGTGGATCCGCGGCCTGCGTACCCTGCAGAAGCCGCTGCTGCACCTGCACACCCAGGCCAACGTCGAGCTGCCCTACGCGGACCTCGACTTCGACTTCATGAACCTCAACCAGTCCGCCCACGGCGACCGGGAGTTCGGCTACATCCTGTCCCGGCTCGGCGTGCAGCGGAAGTCCGTCATCGGCCACGCCTCCGACCCGCGGGTCGCCGCCGAGATCGGCGCGTGGACCCGCGCCGCCGCCGGCCTGGCCGCCCTGAAGGGGATGAAGGTCGCCCGGTTCGGTGACAACATGCGCTACGTGGCCGTCACCGAGGGCGACAAGACCGAGGCCGAGACCGTCTTCGGCGCCTCGATCAACACCTGGCCGGTGAACGACCTGATCGCCCGTGTCGACGCGGTCACCGAGGACCGGATCGACGCGCTGGTCGCCGAGTACGACGAGCTCTACGACGTCGTCCCCGAGCTGGGCCCCGACGGCGACCGCCGCGCGTCGCTTCGGGTCGCCGCCCAGCAGGAACTGGGGCTGCGGGACTTCCTGGAGGAGGGCGGGTTCCACGCCTTCACCGACACCTTCGAGGACCTCGGCACGCTGCGTCAGCTGCCCGGCATCGGGGTGCAGCGGCTGATGGCCGACGGCTACGGCTTCGGCGCGGAGGGCGACTGGAAGACCGCCATCCTGATCCACCTCGCCGCGGTGATGGGCGCCGGCCTGCCCGGTGGCGCCTCGCTGATGGAGGACTACACGTACGACCTGACCCCCGGCGAGGAGGTCATCCTCGGGGCCCACATGCTCGAGGTCTCCCCCAACCTCACCACCGCCCGCCCCAGCCTGGAGATCCACCCGCTGGGCATCGGCGGCAAGGAGGACCCGTGCCGGCTGGTGTTCACCGCCGACCCGGGGCCGGGCGTCGTCGTCGCGATGACCGACGTCCGCAACCGGTTCCGGCTGATCGCCAACGCGGTCGACCTGGTCGAACCGCGCGCCGCCCTCCCCCAGCTGCCGGTCGGACGGGCGCTGTGGCAGCCGCGGCCGGACTTCGTCACCTCCGCGAAGGCCTGGCTGGCCGCCGGGGCGGCGCACCACACGGTGATGAGCACCGCGCTCACCCCCGAGGTGTTCGTGGACTTCGCCAGAATGGCCGGGGTGGAGATCGCCCTGATCGACGAGCACACCACCACTCCGGTGTTCGAGCGCACCCTCGCGCTGGAATCCACCTTCCGCGGCGGACCCTCGCCGGTCGGGATCGCATAATGTGACACATCGCGACTGGTCCCGGGGCGTCAGCGGACGTCCCGGGACCGGCGCTGTCGAGAGAGGATCGTACGATGCCGACTGATGGTGGCAGGGCACCGAGCATGCGCGACGTCGCCCGCCTCGCGGGAGTGTCGCACCAGACGGTGTCGCGGGTGATCAACGACAGCCCGCGGATCCGCCCCGAGACCCGGGCAAGGGTGCAGGCGGCGATCGGCGAGCTCGGCTACCGGCCCAGCGCCGTGGCCCGCGCGCTCGCCCACGGCCGTTCGCGTCGGATCGGGATGATCATCGAGTCGTCCAGTCACTACGGCCCGATGAGCATGCTGCGCGGCAGCGAACTCGCCGCCCGCAAGGCCGGCTACTCCTCCACCACCTGTACGGTCACGCCCGGCTCGACCCAGGCGTTCCGGGAGGGGGTGGAGTTCCTCGTCGGGCAGGACGTCGAGGGCCTGGTGGTGATCGTGCCGCGCACCGAGACGCTCGAGGCACTGGGCGACCTGGACCTGCCGGACTCCTGCGTGCTGCTCGGCTCGCTCCCCGGGCGGGCCGACGACCCGGCCCGCAACCTCGGGCTGCCGCGGGTCGGGGTGGACCAGGCCAAGGGGGCCCGGCTCGCACTGGGCCACCTGATGGACCAGGGGCACACCGTGATCGGCCACCTGACCGGCCCCGAGGACTGGCTGGACGCCCGCGCCCGCGAGGCGGAGTGGCGTTTCGCCCTGGCGCAGGCGGGCCTGCCGGTGCCGCCGGTCGCCCGCGGCGACTGGAGCCCCGACGCCGGCTACGCGGCCGCCGAGGAACTGCTCGCGATCCCCGGCCTGACCGCGGTGTTCGCCGGCAACGACCAGATGGCGCTGGGCCTGATCCACGCCCTGTCCGACCGCGGACTGCGGATCCCCGAGGACATCAGCGTGGTCGGCTTCGACGACATCCCGGAGAGCCCGCACTTCCGCCCGCCGCTGACCACGGTGCACCAGGACTTCGAGACCCTCGGCGTGGCCGGGGTCGCCGTGCTGCTGGCGCTGCTGGGCGAGGAAGTGCCGGCGATGCCGCGCCGGATCGACCCGACGCTGATCGTCCGGGAGTCCACCCGGGCCCGGTAGGCCCGGGTGGTCCCGCCCGGCCTCAGAGCCGCTCCACCGCCGTACGTTCCACCTCGAGGCCCTGCTCGAAGCGCTGCATGAAGGCGGCGAAGCCCGCGACGTCGGCCGGATCGGGGTCCATCGCCGTCAGGTGGGCACCGGCGAAGACCGTGGACCGCAGGAAGTCGGGCAGTGACTCCCCCTCGGCGCGGTCGCGCAGGAAGGCGGCCAGCACGGCGATGCCCCAGGCACCGCCCTCGCCGGCGCTGGACCCGACGGTCACCGGCGCGTCGAGCGCGGCGGCCAGGATCCGCTGGCCCACGCCCTCGGTGCGGAAGAAGCCGCCGTGGCCGTACATGGACGTGATCCGTACGCCCTCGGCGGTCAGCACGTCCATCCCGAGCCGCAGCGTGCCGAGCATGCCGAACAGCTGCGCGCGCATGAAGTTCGCCAGGTTGAGGGTGCTGTCGGGGGTCCGGACGACCATCGGGCGGCCCTCCGCCAGGCCGACGTTGTGCTCCCCGGACAGGAAGTTGTACGCCAGTAGGCCGCCGCCGTCCGGCGCCCCGGTCAGCGCCGCACGGAACAGCGTGCCGAACACCTCCGACGGATCAGTCTTGACGCCCAGCGCGGTGGCGAACTCCCCGAACACCCCGGCCCAGGCGTCGACCTCACTGGCGCCGTTGTTGCAGTGCACCATGGCGACCGGGTCGCCGGACGGGGTGGTGACCATGTCGAGCTCGGGGTGCATCCGGTCCAGCGCGTGGTCCAGCACGACCATCGCGAAGATGCTGGTGCCGGCGCTGACGTTGCCGGTCAGCGGGGCGACCGAGCCGGTGGCGACCATGCCGGTGCCGGCGTCACCCTCCGGCGGGCAGAGCGGGGCGCCCGGGCGCAGTGCGCCGGTCGGGTCGAGCAGCAGGGCCCCCTCGGGGGTCAGCGTGCCGGCGTCCTCGCCGGCCGACAGCACGGTCGGCAACAGGTCACCGAGCCGCCACGCCATCCCCTCGGCGCCGGCCACCTCGTCGAAGCGCTCGACCATCCCGGCGACGTACGTCCCGGTGGTCGAGTCGATCGGGAACATGCCGGAGGCGTCGCCGACGCCCAGCACCCGGCGCCCGGTCAGCCGCCAGTGGACGTAGCCGGCCAGGGTGGTGATCTGGGCGACCCGGGAGACGTGCTCCTCGCCGTCGAGCATGGCCTGGCGCAGGTGCGCGATGCTCCACCGCTGCGGGACGTGGAAGTCGAAGAGCCCGGTGAGTTCGTCCGCGGCGCGGCCGGTGGAGGTGTTGCGCCAGGTGCGGAACGGCACCAGCAGCTCACCGGCGGCGTCGAAGGCGAGGTAGCCGTGCATCATCGCCGAGACGCCCAGGGCGCCGACACCGGTCAGGTCGATGTCGTAGCGGCGGCGCACGTCGGCGGCCAGGTCCGCGTAGCAGCCCTGCACGCCCGCCCAGACGGCGTCCAGGGCGTACGTCCAGCGGCGGTCGACGAACTGGTTCTCCCAGGCGTGGCTCCCCACCGCGATCGGGGCGTGGTCGGGGCCGATCAGCACCGCCTTGATCCGGGTGGAGCCGAGCTCCATGCCCAGCACCGCCGTCCCGGCGCTGATGGCCTCCCGGGCGCGCTCCGTGATGGGGTCGATCATCGTTGATCCTCCTGGTCGTTCCTGGTGCCGACGGATCGTCATCCGCCGGTGTTCCGAGCATGTCATGTCTGCACACCCGTTCTGCACAGGGGTGCACTGGACCTTCTTCGGGACAAATGTTACCGTTCACATCGCGGGCTGAACAGTCCGTTCGCAGGGGCTGAAGAGTCCGTGGGGAAACCGACCGGGCACCGCAGCCCGGCGAGGGAGGCATCCATGTCGCAGACCACCGCCGGCCCGACCGGCCCGCTCAACGGGGTGCCGGAGCACCTGCGCACCGTCGTCGACCGGCTCAAGCAGCAGGTGGCCGACCTGCACGCCGAACTGCCCCGCAATGCCCTCGTGGTGTGGACCGCCGGCAACGTGTCCGGCCGGGTCCCCGGCGCCGACCTGATGGTGATCAAGCCGTCGGGGGTGTCGTACGACGAGCTCACCGCCGAGGCGATGGTGGTCTGCGACCTCGACGGCAACCTCGTCGAGGGTGACCGCCGGCCGTCCTCGGACACCGCCGCGCACGCGTACGTCTACCGGCAGATGCCCGAGGTCGGCGGCGTCGTGCACACCCACTCGGACTACGCGACCGCCTGGTCGGCCCGGCGTGAGCCGATCCCCTGCGTGCTGACGATGATGGCCGACGAGTTCGGCGGCGAGATCCCGGTCGGCCCGTTCGCACTGATCGGTGACGACTCGATCGGCCGCGGCATCGTCGAGACCCTGCGGGCCAGCCGTTCCCGGGCCGTGTTGATGGCCAACCACGGCCCGTTCACCATCGGTGCCGACGCCCGCGAGGCGGTGAAGGCCGCGGTGATGCTGGAGGACGTGGCCCGTACGGTCCACTTCGCCCGTCAGCTCGGCACCCCGGTGCCGATGGAGCAGGCCGACATCGACCGGCTGTTCGACCGCTACCAGAACGTCTACGGCCAATGAGTCACCGGGGGCGGAGGCCGACGGCCCCCGCCCCCGGTGACAATCCCCACGAAGCCACCCGCGGCGTCACAGGGAATGCAGCCACTGCCCCCACCGGGTGTCATTCATCGTGGCCCGGGCCCGATCGAGCTTCCAGGCGCCGTACTTGTCGTAGTCGAACGAGGACGTGTCGTACCGGCGCTTCAGGCAGGCCCACAGGCCCCAG
>CAYOBI010000081.1:0-3061 GCA_964402325.1 uncultured Propionibacteriaceae bacterium
GGGCGGTGCGGGGGCTAGGTTGGTGCCCATGACGCAATCGTGGGATCCCGCCCTGTGGGAGCCGGTGCCCGGCTTCGAGGACTTCACCGACATCACCTACCACCGGGCCACGGACGTCCCCGCGGTGCGGATCGCCTTCGACCGGCCGGAGGTGCGCAACGCGTTCCGGCCGCAAACCGTCGACGAGCTCTACCGGGCCCTCGACCACGCCCGGATGAGCTCGGACATCGGCTGCGTCCTGCTGACCGGCAACGGCCCCTCGCCCAAGGACGGCGGCTGGGCGTTCTGCTCCGGCGGTGACCAGCGGATCCGCGGCAAGGCGGGCTACCAGTACGCCGAGGGGCAGACCGCCGAGTCGGTCGACCCGGCCAGGCTCGGCCGGCTGCACATCCTCGAGGTGCAGCGGCTGATCCGGTTCATGCCCAAGGTGGTGATCGCCCTGGTCAACGGCTGGGCGGCCGGCGGCGGCCACTCGCTGCACGTGGTCTGCGACCTCACCCTGGCCAGCCGCCAGCACGCCCGGTTCAAGCAGACCGACGCCGACGTCGGCTCCTTCGACGGCGGCTTCGGGTCGGCCTACCTGGCCCGTCAGGTCGGCCAGAAGGTCGCCCGGGAGATCTTCTTCCTCGGCGACACGTACGACGCGCAGCGGGCGTACGAGATGGGCACCGTCAACAAGGTCGTCGACCACGACCGGCTCGAGGCGGAGGGCCTGGAGTGGGCGCGGAAGATCTGCGGCAAGTCGCCGACCGCGCAGCGGATGCTGAAGTTCGCCTTCAACGCGATCGACGACGGGATGGTCGGCCAGCAGATCTTCGCCGGCGAGACCACCCGGCTGGCGTACATGACCGACGAGGCGGTCGAGGGCCGGGACTCGTTCCTGGAGAAGCGCGATCCGGACTGGTCGGCCTTCCCCTACTACTACTGAGGGTCGTGAGCCTCAGCGGGTGCCCCAGCCGTACTGCTGCTTGTTCAGCCGCAGGTAGACGAACGTCTCGGTGGACCGTACGCCGGGGATCCGGCGGACCCGGTCGTTGATCAGGTGCAGCAGTTGGTCGTCGTCCTCGCAGACCAGCTCGACGATCACGTCGAAGCTGCCGGCGGTCGTCACCACGTAGTCGGCCTGCTCGATCCGGGCCAGCTGGTCGGCGACCTCGACCAGGTCGCCGTCGACCCGGACGCCGACCAGCGCCTGGCGCCGGAAGCCGACCTGCAGCGGGTCGGTCACGGCGACGATCTGTACCATGCCGGTGTCGATCAGGCGCTGCACGCGTTGGCGCACCGCGCTCTCGGACAGCCCGACCGATTTCGCGATCGCGGCGTACGAGGCCCGGCCGTCGATCTGCAGCTGCTCGATGATGGCCTTCGAGTGCTCGTCCAGTACCACGGGTTCCACCCCCTCAGGATGGCCTGTCGGGCCGACGGATGCAAACGAATCCGTCGGCCTGGTCAAAGATTGCAGCGCATTTCGCGGGTCATGTGATCAAGGCGACGGATCCCGTTGTGATCGTCATGCTGTCGGCACGGATCCGTAACAACCGCTCCCTAGGGTTCCAGTCATCGGCCACCCGGCCGACCCGACGAGGAGGAACCCGATGCCCGCACCCCGCCAGCTGCGCAACTTCATCGCCGGCGCGTACGTCGACCCGGCGAGCGGCGAGCGCAGCGACATCATCAGCCCGGTGACCGGGCAGGTGGTGGCCTCCGCCCCGGTCTCCGGCGAGGCGGACGTCCGCGCCGCGTACGCCGCGGCCGCCGGGGCGTACGCGACGTGGGGGGACACCACCCCGGCCGAGCGACAGCTCGCCCTGCTGCGGATCGCCGACTCGATCGAGGAGCGGGCCGAGGAGTTCGTCGCCCTGGAGAGCGCGAACACCGGCAAGCCGCTGGCGATGGTCGCGGCCGAGGAGGTGCCGCCGATGGTCGACCAGATCCGGTTCTTCGCCGGTGCGGCACGGGTCCTCGAGGGCCGGGCGTCCGGTGAGTACCTGGCCGGCCACACCTCATGGATCCGGCGCGAGCCGATCGGCGTGATCGGCCAGGTCACCCCGTGGAACTACCCGATGATGATGGCGGTCTGGAAGTTCGCGCCGGCGCTGGCCGCCGGCAACACTGTGGTCCTCAAGCCGTCCGACACCACCCCGGAGACCACCCTGCTGCTGGCCGAGATCGCCGCCGAGCACCTGCCCGCCGGGGTGCTCAACGTCGTCACCGGTGACCGGGCGACCGGCGCCCTGCTGGTCGACGACCCGACCCCGCAGATGGTGTCGATCACCGGCTCGGTGCGGGCCGGCATGCAGGTGGCCGAGGCGGCCGCCCGCGGGGTGAAGCGGGTCCACCTGGAGCTCGGCGGCAAGGCACCGGTGATCGTCTTCGACGACGCCGACGTCGAGGCCGCCGTCGCGGGCATCGCCGCGGCCGGCTACTACAACGCCGGCCAGGACTGCACCGCCGCCTCCCGGGTGCTCGTCGGTGCCGGGATCCACGACGAGTTCGTCGCCGCACTGTCGACCCACGTCCGGCAGAACGTCGTCGCCGGACTGCCCGACGACCCGGCCACCGTCCTGGGCCCGGTGAACAACGCCGGCCAGCTGGCCCGGGTCGAGGGCTTCCTCGACCGGCTGCCGGACCACGCCGAGGTCACCGCCGGCGGCAGCCGGGTGGCCACCCTGCCCGGCGGCTACTACCTCGAGCCGACCGTCGTCGCCGGCCTGCGCCAGACCGACGAGGCGATCCAGCAGGAGGTCTTCGGCCCGGTCGTCACGGTGCAGTCCTTCACCGACGAGGCCGAGGCGCTGCGGCTCGCCAACGACGTCCGCTACGGCCTGGCCTCCAGCGTCTGGACCCGGGACTTCGGCCGGGCGATGCGCGCCGCCAAGCACCTCGACTTCGGCGCGGTGTGGATCAACACCCACATCCCGATCGTGGCGGAGATGCCGCACGGCGGCTTCAAGCACTCCGGCTACGGCAAGGACCTGTCCATGTACGGGTTCGAGGACTACACGCGGATCAAGCACGTGATGGCCGACATCCGGTCCTGACACCACCCGACCCACCGACC
>CAYOBI010000081.1:3161-5436 GCA_964402325.1 uncultured Propionibacteriaceae bacterium
CCCACCGACCGGTCGGCCGCGGAACGGTCGCTCTACTTCGCCAACTGGACCGCCTACATGGACACCTCCGCGGACGGCTCGACGTACCCGACGCTGGCGGAGTTCGAGAAGCGGACCGGGATCAAGGTCACCTACTCGGTCGACATCGACGACAACAACACCTACTTCAGCAAGGTGGCGCCACTGCTGCAGGCCCGCAGCAGCTTCGACCCCGACATCTTCGTCTTCACCGACTGGATGGCCAACCGGGTGCTGCGCAACGGCTACGCCCAGCCGCTGGACCTGATCCAGATGCCGCACGCCAGCAACCTGCTGCCCTCGCTGAAGGAGGTGTCCTTCGACCCCGGCCGGCACTACTCGCTGCCGTGGCAGGGCGGCTTCGGCGGCATCGGCTGGAACCGGACCAAGCTCGGCCGCGACCTGCGCACGATCGACGACCTGTGGGCCGACGACCTCAAGGGCCGGGTCGTGGTGCTGTCGGAGATGCGCGACACCGTCGGCATGGTGATGCAGAGCCAGGGCGTCTCGATCGCCGGTGACTTCACCTCCGACCAGGTGCAGAAGGCGATGGACGTGATCAGCGCCCGGATCGCCAGCGGCCACATCCGCCGGGTCCAGGGCAACGCGTACCTGCAGGAGCTCAAGTCGGGCAACGCGCTGGCCGGCATCGTCTGGTCCGGCGACATGGCCTCCCTGCAGACCGAGAGCCCCGACGTCGACTGGCAGTTCACCCTGCCGGAGTCGGGGGCGACGCTGTGGACCGACAACATGATGGTCCCGATCACCTCGGCCCACCGCAGCAACGCCCTCAAGCTGATGGACTACTACTACGAGCCGGCGGTGGCGGCCCAGCTGGCCGCGTACGTCAACTACGTGTGCCCCGTCGTGGGCGCCCAGGAAGAGCTGGCGAAGACCGACCCGAAGCTCGCCGAGAGCTGGACGATCTTCCCCGGCACGGACTTCCTGCAGAAGCACAACGTCCAGACGTTCCGGGCCCTCGGCTCTGACGAGGACACCCAGTACAGCGCGATGTGGGCAAAGGTGGTGGGCAACTGATGGGAATCTTCGGCAAACGGGCCTCGGTCATCCGGGCGGCCAGGGGCGATCTCGTCCTGGACCGGGTCACCAAACAGTTCGGCGACTTCGCGGCGGTCGACGACCTGTCGCTGACGGTGCCGCGCGGGTCGTTCTTCGCCCTGCTCGGGCCGTCCGGCTGCGGTAAGACGACGACGCTGCGGATGGTCGCCGGGCTGGAGCAGCCGACCCGCGGCCGGGTGCTGATCGGCGACACCGACCTGACCGCCTCCCGACCGTACGAACGGCCGGTGAACACCGTCTTCCAGAGCTACGCGCTCTTCCCGCACCTGACCGTCCGGGAGAACGTCGCCTTCGGCCCGATCCGCAGCGGCCGCAAGGACGCGTACGAACGGGCCGACGCGGCCCTGGAGCTGGTGGAGATGTCGCACCTGGCCAAGCGCAAGCCGGCGATGATGTCGGGTGGCCAACAGCAGCGGGTCGCCGTCGCCCGGGCGCTGGTCAACGAGCCGGAGGTGCTGCTGCTCGACGAGCCGCTCGGCGCCCTCGACCTCAAGCTGCGCCGCCAGATGCAGATCGAGCTGAAGCGGATCCAGACCGAGGTCGGTCTCACCTTCATCCACGTCACCCATGACCAGGAGGAGGCGATGACGATGGCCGACACCGTCGCGGTGATGAACAAGGGCCGGATCGAGCAGATGGGCGCCCCCGCCGAGCTGTACGACCTGCCGCAGACCGCCTTCGTGGCGAACTTCCTCGGCCAGGCCAACATCGTGGCCGGCCAGGGTGAGCGTCTCGACGGCGAACGGATCGTGGTGGAGGCCGGCGGGCGGCGCTACTGGGCCCCGCTGGCCCGCGCCGCCCAGCGTTCCGGCCGGGTGGCGTACGGCGTCCGGCCCGAGAAGCTGCGGCTCAGCCGCACCGAGCCGACCGCCGGCGGCGCGACCGCCGTCGCGGGCCCCGGCCGGCTGCTCGACGTGTCCTTCACCGGCGTGTCCACCCAGTACCTGGTCGACCTGCCCGGCCTGGGCACCTGGACCGTCTTCGAGCAGAACCTCGACGTCGAGCCGATCGACCTGCGCCCCGGCGACGCCGTCTGGGTCAGCTGGGACCAGCAGCACGCCTTCGTCGTCCCCGACGAGCGGGTGGCCGGCTCCGACGAGCCGCTGCTGCCCGATCCCGAGCTGGACCGGAGCGCGGCATGACCGCCCTGGCCACCCTCGCCACCGCGCGCGACCCG
>CAYOBI010000081.1:5536-11123 GCA_964402325.1 uncultured Propionibacteriaceae bacterium
AGGCCGGCCGTGACCTGTACGCCGACGGGTTCACCACCTTCCGCACCGTCACGCTGCCGATGTCGCTGCCCGGCGTGCTCGCCGGCACGCTGCTCACCTTCATCCCGGCCGCCGGCGACTACGTCAACGCCGCGATGCTCGGCAACGACACCGGCACCAAGATGGTGGGCAACGTGATCGAGAGCCAGTTCTTCGCCGTCCCTGGCGGCTACCCGATCGCGGCCGCGCTGTCCTTCACCCTGATGGCGGTCATCCTCGTCCTCGTCCGCCTGTACACCCGCCGCTTCGGCACCGACCAGCTGCTCTGAGAGGGGATCGACCATGTCGGCCGTACGTTCCGCCGCACCCCGTCCCGCGAGGTCCCCGGGCTGGTTCCGGGCCTGGGTCAGCGACCACCTCCCGATGGCCGTCGCCGGCCTGGTGCTGCTCTACCTGTTCCTGCCGGTGGGCTACACCTTCGTCTTCAGCTTCAACAACTACACGAAGAGCAACCTGGTCTGGAACCCCGACGGCAGCCCGACCCTCAAGCACTGGGCCCACCCGTGCGCCCCACAGGGACTGTGCGAGTCGCTGGGTGTCTCGCTGCGGGTCGCCCTGCTGGCCACCGTGATCGCCACCGTGATCGGGACGATGCTCGCCTTCGCCCTGGTCCGGCACCGGTTCGTCGGCCGCGGTGGCGCCAACCTGCTCGTGTTCCTGCCGATGGCGACGCCGGAGATCGTGCTCGGCGCCAGCCTGCTGACGATCTTCGTGCAGGGCTTCAGCCGGGTCGGGCTGCAGCTGGGCTTCTGGACCGTCGTCATCGCCCACGTGATGTTCGTCGTCTCGTTCGTGGTGGTCAGCGTCAAGGCCCGGCTGCAGAGCCTCGACCCGCGACTGGAGGAGGCCGCCCAGGACCTCTACGCCGACCCGGGCACGACCTTCCGGCGGGTGACCTTCCCGCTGGCCCTGCCGGGGATCGTCTCGGGCGCCCTGCTGTCGTTCGCGCTGAGCTTCGACGACTTCATCATCACCAACTTCGTCTCCGGCGACGTCAACACGTTCCCCAAGTACGTCTACGTCTCCTACCTGCGCGGCATCCCCGCCGAGGCCAACGTGATCGGCTTCTCGATGTTCGCCGTCGCCGTGCTGCTCGTCCTCGCCGCCCAGGTGATCGGTGACGTACGTCGTCGCCGCGCCCTGCGCACCTCCTGACCCCTTCCGAGCGGACCCGGCGCCAGGCCGGTCGGGTCCCCGTCACCACCACGACCACCCGTGCGCCAGGCCGGCCGGGACAGGAGTGAGACCCATGTCCATCGACAGCATCACCAGCACCAGCCCGATCAACCGGCAGCGGGTGCTCGACCTGATCGCCGAGGAGGGCGCGAAGCTCAACGAGCGCACCGCGGCCTCCCGGGCGATGTACGCCCACGCCGCCCAGCACCTGTCCGGCGGCGTCTCGTCCAGCTACCAGCTGCGTGACCCGTGGCCGATCTACATCGCCGAAGGGCACGGCCAGCACATCGTCGACGTCGACGGCAACGAGTACCTCGACTTCCACAACGGCTTCGGCTCGATGGTCCAGGGCCACGCCCACCCGGTGATCGGAGCCGCCATCGCCGGGCGCTACCCGAAGGGCACCCACTTCGGCATGCCGACCGAGGACTCGATCATCGTCGCCGACGAACTGGCCCGTCGCTGGGGCCTGCCGAAGTGGCGCTTCACCAACTCCGGCTCCGAGTCGACGATGGACGCGATCCGGATCGCCCGGGCCCACACCGGGCGCGACACGATCATGAAGATCTTCGGCAGCTACCACGGCCACCACGACGCGGTGATGATCTCGATCGGCGTCGAGTACGACCGGATCGGCCCGCACGACCGGCCCGCCTCGCTGCCGTACGGCGCCGGCATCCCGCAGGCCACGGTCGGGCTGACCGTGCCGGTGCACTTCAACGACGCCGAGGGGATGGAGCGGCGCATCGTCGAGCTGGAGCAGGAGGGGCGCAAGCCCGCCTGCGTCATCATGGAGGCCGCCATGATGAACCTGGGCGTGGTGCTGCCCGAGCCCGGCTACCTGGAGGCCGTCCGTGAGATCACCCGTCGGCACGGCGTGGTGCTGATCTTCGACGAGGTCAAGACCGGCCTGACGCTGGCCGCCGGCGGTGCCACCGAGCACTTCGGGGTCGTGCCCGACCTGGTCACGCTGGCCAAGACGCTCGGCGGCGGCCTGCCGTCCGGCGCTATCGGCGGCACCGAGGAGATGATGCGCGTCGTCGAGGACGGATCGGTGTACCAGGTCGGCACCTACTCCGGCAACCCCCTGTCGATGACCGCAGCGCGGGCCTCGCTGGAGCAGATCCTCACCCCCGACGCGTACGCCCACCTCGGGCACCTCAACGACCGGATCGTCACCGGCTGCCAGCGGGTGATCGACGGGTACGGGCTGTCCGGCTACGCGATCGGCGTCGGCGCCAAGGGCTGCGTGACGTTCTCGCCGGTGAAGGTGGTCGACTACGAGACCTACAGCGCCAACCAGGACGTCGACGTCACCACTCTGGCCTGGCTGTGGAACATGAACCGCGGCATCTACATGACGCCCGGCCGCGAGGAGGAGTGGACGCTGTCGGTCACCCAGGACGACGCGGCGATCGACCACTACGTGTCGGTCTTCGCCGACCTGGCCCGGGCGATCACGGCCTGACCGGCCTGCGGCACGGAACGGCCGGCGGAGTTGCCCCTGCGGGCGGCCCGGCTAGGGTCGTGGCATGGCTGAGACCACCGTCCCCCCGTCCCTGCAGCGGCTGCGCGTCGGCGCCCTCGTGACCACCGTCCTGGTGCTGGCCCAGCTCGCGTTCGGCATCACCCTGGCCAGTGGGGTGGGGGCGATCCGCGAGGTGCACGGCGGGATCGGCTACCTGACCCTGCTCTCCGCCGCGGTCACCGCGGTGTTCGCCTGGCAGGCGACGAAGGTGATCGGCTCGCGGGGGATCTTCTTCCACGCGGTCTCGCTGCCGGTCCTGATGATCGTCCAGATCGGCCTGGCCGAGATGGACGTCGCCCTGGTGCACATCGTCCTCGGCCTGCTGCTGGTGGCCGGTGTCGGTGGCCTGGTGCCGATGTCGGCCAAGCAGCTCGCCAAGGCGTCGGCGGACGCCTGAGGCCGGGCCGTACGCGAAACAGCCCCCGGACCCTTGCAGGGTCCGGGGGCTGTCGCGCGTCCGACGATTCGGGGCCTCAGCCGACGGGCTGGGCCTGCCGGTGCTGGTGACGCTCGGGGTGCGCGGCGACTTCCGCCCGGCCCGCCTCACGCGCGGCCAATTCGGCGAACGCCACCAGGGCGAACGCGTTGATCCCGTGCACCAGGCCGAGGTATTCGCTGACCAGGATGCCGCCCAGGCCGGCGGCCACCTGGAGCACGGCCGACGCCAGGGCGAGCCCCGCCCACAGCCGGGCCTCGCGGGCGATCAGGGCGAGGACGAAGAGGATGAGGGCAGCGGCCGGGATGACGAACATGCCGACCATGCCGTGGATCATGGCGCCCAACGGGAACGGTGTCTGGACGCCGGGGTTGCTCTCCTGGAAGCGGATCTCCTCGGCGACGCCCCAGACCACGACGGCGGCCTGGAAGACGACGAAGAGTGAGACGAGGTGGGCGAGGTACTTGATGGTGGTGTGCATGCAGTCCCCCTTTGAGGAAATGTGCCCCCCGTCACAGATAGCTGTGACCCTCCTCACATTCTGACCCTCCAGGGTGGGGGCGAAGGTGACGATTCGGTGACGATTCGATCGCCTCCGCTGCCGGATCGTCACCTTCCATGCATGCCTCTCGCCGATCCGCTCGGGTCGGCCTCAGTCGGTCAGCCCGTACAGACGGTCGCCGGCGTCCCCGAGGCCCGGCACGATGTAGCCCCGCTCGTTGAGGCGCTCGTCCACCGCCGCCACCACCAGGTGGCAGGGCACGCCGAGCCCGTCGCAGACCGTACGGACGTGCTCGATGCCCTCCGGGGCGGCCAGCAGGCAGATCGCGGTGACGTGGTCGGCGCCCCGGTCGACCAGGAACTGGATGGTGCCGGCGAGTGAGCCGCCGGTGGCCAGCATCGGGTCCAGGACGTAGCACTGCCGCCCGGAGAGATCCGCGGGGAGCCGTTCGGCGTACGTCACCGGCTGCAGGGTCTCCTCGTTGCGGGCCATCCCGACGAAGCCCACCTCGGAGGTGGGCAGCAGCCGGGTCATGCCGCCGAGCATGCCCAGGCCGGCGCGCAGGATCGGCACCACCAGGGGCTCGGGGGTGGTCAGCCGGACGCCGGCGGCCTCCTGGATCGGGGTCCGGACGGTGCAGGGCTCGACACGGACGTTGCGCGTCGCCTCGTACGCCAGCAGGGTGACGAGCTCGTCGGTGAGTTGGCGGAAGACCGGCGACGCCGTCGAGGAGTCGCGCAGCAGGGTCAGCTTGTGTGCCACCAGGGGATGATCGACCACATGAAGTTCCACGCCCTTCAGGGTGTCACATCGGAATGCCCGCGGGGCAGCCGGTCCCGGGAGTGGCCGCGGGGCGGGGTCCGGCTGTCCTCGTCCCGGGATCTCTGAGAACATAAGGTGGCCATGGGCGATCAGGAGGTTGGCGTGTCTGACTACGACGACGAGGAACTCGACGACCTCGACCTCGATTCCGAGGACGAGCTCGACGACGATGACGACCGGTTCGAGGACGACGACATCGACGAGGACGATGACGACGACTACGAGGAACTGGACGACGCCACCGATGAGGACGTCGACTTCGTCGTCGCGGCGTACCGCGAGGACGGCAACCCCGTCGTCGTGGCGCTGGACCTCGAGATGGCCAACGACCTCGACGAGATGATCAACCACCTGCGCCGGCTGCCCGGCGAGGCGGGCGCGATGGGCATGCTCTCGCTGGTCGAGGAGGTCTTCGTCATCGTCCGGGTGCGCGGCGCGATCGTCCAGGTCTTCCTGTCCGACGGTGCCGCCGCCGACGAGTGGCCGATCGCCCGCGACATCCTGGACTACCTCGGCATCGACGAGATCCCCGGCGACGGCGACGGCGACGACGAGGACGAGGACGAGGTCGTGCCGATCGGCGACTCCGAGATCCTGCGCGACCTGGGCGTCGGCGACTTCGACCTGGAGCAGCTGGCCGAGGACATCGACACCTCCAGCGACGAGGCGCTGCTGCAGCTCGCCGACCGGATCGGGATGGGGCCGCAGGTGCGTGCGACCGTCCAGGAGGAGTTCGAGGACTGAGCGCCACGATCCCCCCGGGCGGCTGGCGCGGCCCGATGCTGCGGGCGCTCGAGGAGGCGTCGCGGGCTCCGGGCCACGGTGACGTCCCGATCGGGGCCGTGGTGCTCGGGCCCCGCGGTGACGTCCTCGCCGTCGGGCACAACGAACGAGAGCTGCACGGCGATCCGACCGCCCACGCGGAGATCGTCGCCATCCGGCGGGCCGCCGCGGCACTGGGGGAGTGGCGGCTGGAGGGCTGCACCCTTGTCGTGACTCTGGAGCCCTGCACGATGTGCGCCGGGGCGATCGTCGCTGCCCGGATCGCCCGCCTCGTCTTCGGGGCGTACGACCCCAAGGCCGG
>CAYOBI010000082.1:0-11095 GCA_964402325.1 uncultured Propionibacteriaceae bacterium
GACGCCGAGCGAGCCGACCGCACCCCGCCGCGTCAGCCGGACGTGGGGACGTCGGGTGCGACGCGGTGGGATCGAGTTCGGTTTGGCTCACGGGCGCAACAATAGGACCTGAAATAAGCCTATGCAAAGTCACCCATAAGTAGCCCTGTAGGGTGGGTGGTGTGATCAGCCCCCCACGGCGACGTTCGCCCGGCCGCCGATAACGCGCCCGGCCAGGGCCGGCAGGGCCTCCTGCAGCGGCGCCTCCCACTTCAGGGTGACCAGGTCGTCGGCCCGGGTCCGGCCGCGGGTGACCAGCACGATCGGTAGGTCCCGCTTCGCCGCCCGCCGGACGAACCGCAGCCCGCTCATCACCTGCAGCGAGGAGCCGAGCACCAGGAGCCCCTCGGCCTGCTCGACCAGGGCGAAGCAGTGCTGCACCGTCCCCCGGGGCACGACGTCGCCGAAGAACACCACGTCGGGCCGCAGCCGGTCGGCCGAGCAACGGGTGCACAGCGGCGCGCGGAAGCCGTCCACCTGCATCGTCGAGAGCACCGCGTCGCCGTCGGGGCGGATCTCGGTGCCGCGTCCGGCGAAGTCGGGGTTGGCCGCGGCCATCCGGGCGTCGAGGGTGCTGCGGGAACTGATCGCGCCGCACGCCTCGCAGACCACCCGGGCGAGCGAGCCGTGCAACTCGGTCACCTCGCCGGTGCCGGCGGCCTGGTGCAGGCCGTCGACGTTCTGGGTGATCACCGGCCCGGCCACGCCGGCCCGCTGCAGCGTGGTGAGCGCCAGGTGGGCGGGGTTGGGCCGGGCCCGGCGCAGGTTCTGCCAGCCCACGTACGACCGTGCCCAGTAGCGCCGCCGGGCCTCGGCCGAGGTGCGGAACTCGTCGATCCGCATCGGCTGGATCCGGCGGGTGCCGTCGGGGTCGCGGTAGTCGGGGATGCCGGAGGCCGTGCTCATCCCCGCGCCGGTGAGGACGAGCCACGGACGGGAGGACACCAGGGGAGCGAGCCGGTCGAGCACGCGTCGAGGGTACGTCACCGGCCCTCAGTCGGTCGTCGGTCGCCTCTCCCCGGCGGTCACCGGGAAGGGGATCAGGTTCTCGGCCACCGGCCGCGGGCAGGTGGCGTACGACGGGACGAAGGCCGCCGGGTAGTTCAGCGACCGGTTGAAGTCGAGGGTGGTGCCGCCGGCGGGATCGACCTCGCCCAGCATCACGAAGCGCCAGTCGGCGGTGTCCAGGCCGTTGGTGGGGTCGTGGAAGACGACGTACGCGCTGCCGTGGCCGCCGCTGACCAGCAGCCGGACGTCCTCCTCGTCACGGGTGAAGGACACCTCGCCCCAGAACGACATCGGCTGGCGTACGTCCGGATGGGCGGTCTCCACCTCCCGGACCACCTCGCCGGGGAACTGCTCGAAGTGCGCCCGGACGATCCACGCGGGGTCCCAGTCGTACGTGGGGACGCCGGTGAAGCCGGTCAGGGCCGGTGCCTGCGGGTCGCGCAGTCGCACCATCGGGCGCCCGCCGCGGATCCCCGCCTCGGCCAGCACCCCGTCGTGGACGAACGACAGGTCCGACTCGTCCTCGTCCAGGGGGACCTCCACAGGGCCCATGACGGGCTGGTCGTCCCGCAGCACGCCGTCCTCGGCGGTGAACTCGACCCGGACCTCGGCCCCGTCCCCGGACCACAGACCGGGGAACCCGTCGACGTGGCGCGGCTCCTCGTCCAGCCAGTGCAGCGCGGTGATCGACAGCCAGCCGTGTGGTGCCCTCAGGCCCTTCTCCCGCGTCCGGTGCCAGCGCGTCCACTCGCTGCGCTCCCACGTCGTCCAGTCGGGTCCGCTGCCCATCGCTCCTCCTGCGTCCGTTGCAGCGAGGGTAGCGCGGGTCCGGCCCGGGGCCCCGGCGGTGTCAGGCGGGCGTGCGGGCCGACGCCTCGGCCAGCGCGCCGCGCAGCGTCGCCACGAAGGCGTCGACGTCGGCCTCGGTGGTGTCGAAGGTGCACATCCAGCGGACCTCGCCGGTGGCCTCGTCCCAGTCGTAGAAGAAGAACCGCTCCCGGA
The DNA here is from genome assembly GCA_964402325.1 of uncultured Propionibacteriaceae bacterium. GTDB lineage: Bacteria > Actinomycetota > Actinomycetes > Propionibacteriales > Propionibacteriaceae > Raineyella. Next base: position 2,050 of record CAYOBI010000082.1, read on the forward strand.
GCTGTTCCGCCGCCTCCTTCGGGACGATCGCGAAGACCGCGTCGGAGTCGACCGACTGGGTGATCCGGACCTCGGGCAGGTCGCGGACGCCGGCGGCCAGCCGTGCTGCCATGGCGTTGGCCCGCCCCGCGGAGCGCTGCCACAGGTCGCCCTCGTACAGGGCGAGCAGCTGGGCGGAGATGAAGCGCATCTTGCTCGGCAGCTGGGTGAGCAGCTTGCGGACGTAGAGCGGGCCGCGGACGGCGTCGGGGTTGAGCACGACGACCGCCTCGGCCCCCATCAGGCCGTTCTTGGTGCCGCCCAGGCTGACGACGTCGGCGCCCACGGCGGTGGTGATGTCGCCGAGGCCGCAGCCCAGGGCGACCGCCGCGTTGGCCAGCCGGGAGCCGTCGATGTGCAGGTACATCCCCAGCCCGTGGGCCTGGTCGGCGAGGGCGCGCAGCTCCTCGGGGGTGTAGACGGTGCCCAGTTCGGTGCACTGCGCCACGCTCACCACCTTGGGCTGGGCGTGGTGCTCGAAGCCGAAGCCGTGGGCCTGCCGAGCGACCAGCGCGGGGGTGAGCTTGCCGTCCGGGGTGTCGACGGTCAGCGTCTTGACGCCGGCCAGCTTCTCCGGTGCCCCGCACTCGTCGACGTGGATGTGCGCCGTACCGGAGCAGATCACCGCGTCCCAGCGCTCGGTCAGCATCGCCAGCGACATGATGTTGGCCCCGGTCCCGTTGAAGACCGGGTACGCCGTGGCCTGCTCGCCGAAGTGGCCGCGGATCACCTGCTGCAGTCGTGCGGTGTAGGGATCCTCGCCGTAGCTCACCACGTGGCCCCGGTTGGCGGCGACGATCGCCTCGATCACCTCGGGGTGGACGCCGGAGATGTTGTCGGAGGCGAAGCCGTGGCGGGTCGGGTCATGGAGCGGTGCGGGCATGTCGACCACACTAGTGGTGGCGCACGCCCGCACCGCTCCGGGCCCTACCCGGGCGGGGTGCGGGGGGGTCAGCTCAGCCGGATCCGGTACTCCGCCTCGAGTCGGCCGGTGACCTCGTGCTTGCGGGTGCGGCCGGTGGCGTTCCAGCCCATCGCCTCGTACACCCAGATGGCGCGGGTGTTGTCGGCGTACACCCACAGGATGATGTCGGTGAAGCCCTCCTCGCGGCAGGCCTCGGGAAGGGCGATCAGCAGGCGGCGGGCCCACCCCTCGCCCCAGTGCTCGGGTGCGACGCCGAGGAAGCGCAGCTCGCCCCGGTTGGCCGCGGTGGCCTCGCGTTCCGGCTCGACGGCGGCGAAGGACACGACGCCCTCCTCGTCGTCGGCGATCGCCAGCAGGAAGGAATGCTCGGAGGCCGCCAGGACCTCCTCGATCAGGGGGATGGAATCGTTGATCTTCACGTCGCTCGCGTCGACGAGATCGCGGTGTGCGGTGGCTTCGGCCCAGATGGTGGCGGCCTGCTTGACCAGCTTGGGGTCGCGGGTCTTGGTGGCACCCATCTCGAACTCGGTCATGATGGTCCTTCCGTGTCATGCCGCGTCGGGGCGGGAGTGCCACGACGCGTCTCGGTGCACGGGACCCGTCAGCAGGGCCGGCACGTGCATCACTCTAATGGTTGCCGGAGCGGCAAGGCCCTTTGTTGTCGCGGGGCTGGTGGCGGTGGGGCGATCAGTCGGCCAGCACCTGGAACAGCACGTGGTCCTGCCAGCGGCCGTTGATCCGCAGGTAGCGGGGAGCCCGGCCGATCCGGACGAAGTCGTTGGTGACCAGCACGTGCTGGGAGGCGATGTTGTGCGGCAGGGTGGCGGCCTCCAGCCGGTGCAGCCCCAGGTCCCCGAAGGCGTACGCCTTGACGGCCGCCACTGCGGCGGTGGCCAGGCCCTTGCCGGTGTGGTCCAGCGACACCCAGTAGCCGATCCCGCCGGACAGGAACGCCCCACGGGTGATCCGCGAGACGGTGATCCGCCCGACCGGTTCGCCGTCGTCGAGGATCAGGAACGGTGCCGCCAGCCCGGCGTCCCGGTCCTGCTGGGCCTCGGCCAGGAAGGCCTGCTGGCCCGGCACGGTGAACCACGACTCGTCGCGCTGGGGCTCCCACGGCTGGAGGAAGGTGCGGTTGCGGCGGTAGAGCGCCGCCAGGACAGTGGCGTCCTCGACGGTCGCCGGACGGATCACGGAGCGGGGCATGGGGCCAATTCTGCCAGGGCCTGGCGACCAGCTATTTGATTAGCTTAGGTAATGAACTAAGCTAACTATGTTCGGTCGGACGGCGGCCCGGAGCAGCGCGCGGGGGACGGCCGGAACCGACGGATCAGACGGAAGTGACGGAGGCAAGGACACGGAAGCCACAAGGACGGATGTCAGGCGACAGGCAGCAGCCACCGCGACGAAGGAGGCGACCATGACCGACGCGGGGGTCCCGGAGAGCGCGATCCCGAAGGGCACGCCGAGCGACACCGAGGCCCTGTCGGGGCTGGCCAACGACGTCCGGATGGTCTGCCAGCAGATCAGCCGGCGGGTCCGGTTCGAGAGCAGCGCCGACGTGGCGCCGCACCAGTTCAGCGTGCTGGTGAAGCTGCGGCACCGCCCGTGGACGCCCGGCGAGCTGGCCGAGGCGGAGCGGGTGAGCGCGCCGAGCATGACCCGTACGGTCAAGTGCCTGTGCGAGCGCGGTCTGGTCGAGAAGGTCGGCAATCCCGAGGACGGCCGCCAGCGGCTGCTGCACCTCACCCCCGACGGCGAGGCCGTGGTCGAGCAGACGATCAACGCCCGCGACACCTGGATGATGCAGCGCCTCTCGGAACTCTCCGACGACCAGCGCGACACCCTCGCGGCGGCCACGGCCGTGCTGAAGGAGGTGCTGGGCCGATGAGCCGCACCCAGGCGAGCGCCCGCACCCTCGGCGGCACCCTCGACGTGACCCGGCGGACGGTCAGCCCGACCCCGCACGGCATCTTCGCGTCCCTGCAGGTGCGCAACTACCGACTGTTCTTCTTCGGCATGCTGCTGTCCAACATCGGCCTGTGGATGTTCCGGGTCGCCCAGGACTGGCTGGTGCTGACCCAGCTGACCCAGCACTCCTCGCTGGCGCTGGGCACGATCACCGGCCTGCAGTTCCTGCCGATCCTGCTGCTGTCGGCGTACGGCGGCGCGATCGCCGACCGGTTCGACCAGCGCCGGCTGCTGATGGTCACCCAGACCGCGGCCGGGCTGGTCGCCCTGGTCCAGGCGGTGCTGGTGCTGACCGGCACCGTGCAGCTGTGGCACGTCTACCTGCTGGCCACCCTCGGCGGCGTGGTCGCCTCGTTCGACAACCCGGCCCGCCAGGCGTTCGTCTCCGAGCTCGTCCCGGAGGCCTACCTGGTCAACGCCGTCGGCCTGAACGCCACCACCTTCAACGCCTCGCGGCTGCTCGGCCCGGGGCTGGCCGGCCTGATGATCGGCGTGTGGGGCGTCGGCCCGGCGATCCTGCTCAACGCGATCAGCTACGGCGCGACCCTGGTCGCCCTGGTCGCGATGGACCCGTCCGACCTGCGCCGGGCACCCAGGACCCGCGGCCGCGGCTCGGTCCGGGAGGGCCTGGCGTACGTCCGCCGGCGCCCGGACATCCTGCTGGTGATGTTCATGGTGTTCATGCTCGGCACCTTCGGGCTGAACTTCCAGGTCACCAACGCGCTGATGGCCACCCAGGTGTTCCAGGTCGGCCCCGAGCAGTACGGCCTGATGGGCACCCTGATGGGTGTCGGCACGCTGGGCGCGGCGCTGATGGCCGCCTCGCGCAAGAAGCCCCGGACGGTGGTCCTGATCGGTGCACTCGGCGGCTTCACCGTCGGGATGGCCGGCCTGGCCCTGGCCCCCTCGTACGTGACGTACGTCGGGCTGCTGATCCTGGTCGGGCTGACCTCGCTGACGGTGATGACCAGCGCCAACGCGACGGTCCAACTGTCCGTCGACCCCGCGATGCGGGGCCGGGTGATGGCGCTCTACATGATGGTCTTCATGGGCGGCACGCCGCTGGGCGCTCCGCTGATCGGCTGGGTCGGCGCCCAGTTCGGTGCCCGGGCGACGCTCGCGGTGGGGGCCGTCGCGACCGGCGTCGCCACGCTGGCCGCGCTCGGGGTGCTGCTCCGGGCGCGCCGTGACCTCGCCGGGGTCGGGGCCGTCACGAAGCAGACGAAGGCGCAGGCCGGGGCGACGGTCGCGTCACGCGTCAGCGGGCCAGGGCGTGCCTGAGCGCCGTATCCAGGTCGGGCTGGGCGAACCTGAACCCGGCGGCCTCGAGCCGGGCCGACGACACCCGTTGGTCGGTGTGGACCAGTTCCTCGGCCCCCTCCCTGCCGAGGACGAGCCGGGGCCCGAACGCCGGCGTGGGGAGGAAGGAGGGCCGGTGCAGCACCCGCCCGAGCCGGGTCGCGAACGCCCCGGCGGTGACCGGCTGCGGCGCGACCGCGTTGAACGTCCCGGACCAGGTCGGGTCCAGGACCGCCTGGGCGTAGATCCGGGCCATGTCGTCCAGACCGATCCAGCTGAGGACCGCCTGGGGCCGGGTGAGTCGGCCGCCGATCCCGGCCAGGTAGAGCGGCAACTGCAGCGCCAGCGCACCGGCCGCGGCGTCCATGACGATCCCGGTGCGCAGCGTCACCCGTCGCACGTCGGCCTCCTCGACCCGCGCGGCGGATGCCTCCCACTGCCGTACGACGTCGGCGAGGAAGTCGTGCCCCGGAGTCGCCCCCTCGTCCAGCAGCTCCCCCGGACGACGGGCTCCGTACGCCCCGATCGCACTGGCCTGGACCAGCGCGGTGGGTCCCGTCCCTTCCCGGCGGGCGGCGACGATCGCCCGGGCGATGGTCGTGGTCGCGTCGAGGCGTGACCAGAGGATCTCGTGCTTGGCCGTTTCGGTGAAGCGTCCCCCGATGCTGCGTCCCGACAGGTTCACCACCGCCTCGACCCCGGCGAGCCGCGTCGGGTCGAGATCCCCGAGGGCGGGGGCCCAGGCGATCTCGTCGTCGGAACGCGGCGGACGGCGCACCAACCGGCGCACGGTGTGCCCGCCGGTGGTCAGCAGGGCGCACAGCTGGGTGCCGATCGTGCCGGAGGCACCCGCGACGGCGACCACCACCGGCGTACGCGACAGGGCGGCGTGCAGGGCCAGGTCGGCGCGCAACTGGTCCTCCCGGAAGCGGAACAGCCCCCTCAGGTGGTCGCGCACCTGCGCGTCGAGCGGGCCGGCCAGGCCGGCGGGCAGCTCGTACGTCACCCGGTCGGTGATCCGTGTGCCGCCGTCGGCGGCATCCTCGAAGATGTGCTCGTGGCGCCAGCTGCGCAGCGGGCCGCTGGCCTGTTCGTCGACGAACAGGGCCCCCTGCTCGTACGCTGCGTGCTTCACCACCCAGCGCAGGCCGGGGGCGGTCCGCACCGAGCTGGGGTTGGTCCCGCTCGGCCACAGGGCGGTGAGGACGGGGGAGGTGATCCGCAGCGCGACGCGCGATCCGGCCCGGATCCCGTCGCTCGGACCGTCGACCGTGACGATCGAGCCGGGCGGGCTGAGGCGGACGAACGCCCCCGGACGTTCGTGCCACGCGAACACCTCGTCCCGGGGGTGCGGGTAGGTTGCGCTGTGTTCGAAGACGGTCACGGGGAGGCCTCTCTGGTCCTGCCGGGCCGGCGTCCGTCCGGGCGCCTCCTCCCATCATGCGTCGCGGACCGGGGCCGGACCAGCCGCCGGGCCGCCTCGGTGGTCAGAGCGGCGCGGACTCCCAGTCGAGCAGCGCGTCCTTCAGGTCCTCGCGCCCGCCGTACCCGCCGAGGGACCCGTCAGCCCTGACGACCCGGTGGACCGGGATGATCCACGAGATCCGGGTGGCCGCGCAGGCGTTGGCCGCCGCGCGGGCACCGCGCGGGGCTCCCGCGGCCCGGGCGACCTCGCCGTAGCTGAGCCGCTGCCCGAACCGGGTGGCCCGGATCACCTCCCAGCAGGTCCGGTGGAAGTCCGACCCGGGTTGGTCGACGCACAGGTCGTCAAATGCGGTCCGGTCGCCGTCGAGATGGGCGAGTATCGCCGAGCGTACGACGCCGTCGCCGTCGTCGCGGACCGGCGCCCCCGCCCACGCGGGGCCGGTCTCCCCGGCGCGGACCCGACCGGGGCGGACCAGGCCGGCCAACAGCTCCGTCGCGGGATCGAATCCGGCGGCGCGGACCACCGGGACCTCGTCCCCGGTCCACGCCACGACGAACCCGCCGAACGGTGTGGCGACCTCGGTCCAGCGCAGCCGTCCATCCATGGCCGCAGCCTAGTGTGAGTCCGCCGATCAGTCCTCCGGCCGCTCCCACGGCTCGATCGGGCCGGCGACGACGAGGAAGAGCGGGTGGGGCGGTGCGTCCCGGGTCGGCAGCCGCCGGGCGTCCTCCGGGCTGCGCCGATCCAGCTTGGCGCGCAGGTGCTCCAGTTCGTGGGCGAGTTGGCCGGTGGTGACGGTGAGTCGACCGGTGAAACGGGGGAGCGGGTCGATCCGGGCCGGATCGTAGCTGTATCCCCGCTCGGACGCCTCCGCGCGGACGGCGTCCAGGTAGGCGACGATCGCACCGCGCGGATCGGGACAGGACCGGAACCGGTCGAGCTGGGGGTGGTGGCGGTAGCCCCGGGTCCGGCCGGCGAGCACCGCCTGGGCCAGCAGGCCCTCGCGCCACACGGCACCGAGGCCGGCGCGGTCCAGCAGCGACGGGTGCAGCGACCACAGTCGCATCCCCTACCTCCTCTGTCCTCGGTGCGCGGCATGCGGCACGCGGCATGCGGCATGCGGCATGCTTTCCCCGGCAGACGGCTCAGCGGCCCGCCGTGGCGGGTGCGGCGCCCGGACGGATGACGACCGGTGGCCGCGGGGCACTTCCCGCACCGGTCCGCGCCAGAGTAGTCTGCACCGACCCGGAAGGCCATTCCGGTGGGCGCCCGCCCGCCGTCCGGACACCGTGAAGGGGTTCCACGTGACCGATCACCTCCTGCGCGGACTCGCGTTCAGCGGGACCGCCACCGCCCTCGCCGCGGCACTCGGGTCGACGGCCTCGGCGGCCGAGACCCGCTCCGCCTGGTATCTGGGGCTGCGCAAGCCGTCCTTCCAGCCGCCTGGCGTCGTCTTCCCCATCGTCTGGACGGCCCTCTACACCGACATCGCGGTCACCTCCGCCCGGGCGATGCGCGACATGGAGCCCGAGGAGCGCCGTTCGTACGAACGGGCGCTGCTGGCCAACCTCACCCTCAACGCCGCCTGGTCCTGGGTCTTCTTTCGCGCCCACCGCACCCGCGACGCCGTGCTCGTCGCGGCGGCGCTGGCCATCAGCGCCGGTGACCTGCGACGCCGCGTCGGCCGGGTCCGCTCGACGTACGCCAGGGCGCTCGCTCCCTACCCTGTCTGGTGCGCTTTCGCGACCGTGCTCGCCGCACGCCTGCACGAGTTGAACGAGCGGAGGTGAACGAGCGGAGGTGAACGAGCGGGCCCGGCCCCGAGGTCTGCGGGCCGAGGGCCTGATCCGAGCGTGACACCATGGGGGCGTGCGTACGATCCGCAACGATCCATCGGGCGATGACGATCGGACTTCCCGTCGGCGTTGGCGGCGGGCGCGCCGGTGGCGCCGAGTGCGGATCGCCGGGATCGGCGTGCTCGGGCTGGTGATGCTCGTCACCGCGACGTCACTCGTGTTCAACGCGGTCACCGCGCCCCCTGCCACCTTCGCCGCCGCGTCGGGGGCGGACGTCACGGTGGGCGCCACCCGGGTGCACTACCAGCGTTGGGGGACCGCCGGGAGCCCGCTGGTCCTGGTGCACGGTTTCGTGGAGTCGAGCGTTGCCTGGTCCCCGGCCGCGGAGCTGCTGGCCCGCGACCACGTGGTGTACGCGGTCGATCTCGCCGGCAACGGCTACACCGCCTACACCGGGCACTACGCGCTGACCGACGAGGTCGCCCTGGTCGACGGGTTCATCCATGCCCTCGGCCTCGACCGCCCGGTGCTCGTCGGCCATTCGATGGGGGCCGCCGTGGTCGGCGGAGTGGCGCTCCAGCACCCGGCCGACGTCGGCGGGGTCGTCTTCGTCGACGGGGACGCCCTGCCGTTCACCAGCCCGTCCGGGGCCTCCGGGGGGCCCGGCCCGGCCTCCACGGTGATCAGCCGGTCGCCGTACCTGCTCTCGGCCTATCGCGTCGTGACGCGATCCACGGCGCTCGGGGAGCGGTTGATCCGGGCCCAGTGCGGTTCCCCCTGCCGTGGCCTCGACCCCGCCCTGGCGGAGGAGTGGTTGCGGCCGTTGCGGCAGGGGGCGGCCGAGGCGGCACTGCCGGCGATGGCCGGGAACGGCGTACTGCACCTGACTCCCGAGCAGATCCGCGCGATCACCGTTCCGCGAGGCATCATCTGGGGCGAGGCCGACCTGCGTTCCGGGGGGTCGCTCAGCGAGGCGCGCAGCAACCTCGGCGATCCGCCGACCCTGGTGATCCCCGGCGCCGGGCACCTGTCGTTCCTGGCCGATCCGGTCGGCTTCACCGCGGACCTGGAGCAGTTGATCGCCGGCATGTCGCGGCAGTGAGCAGGCCTGCGCCGGCTTCCCGCGAGCGCCCCGCTCAGGGGACACACGTCGCCCCCGGACACACGTGGCCCCCGGACACACGTCGCCCCCGGACACACGTGGCCCCCGGACACACGTCGCCCCCGGACACACGTCGCCCCCCGGACCGGGTGGTCCGGGGGGCGACGTGTGTGCGCAGGAGCGTGGATCACTCCTCGTGGGTGGGGGCGGGGGTCACTCCGCCGCAGCGCCGGCGACGGCCGGCACGGTCTCGGACTCGGGGGCCTTCGCGTTGACGATGATCACCGGGGTGCCGATGGTCACCTCTCCGGAGATGGCCTGGGCGACGGAGCCGAACTTCTTCCCGTTGGTCACCAGGACGGGGGTCACCAGCGAGTAGCCCTCCTCCTCGATGACCTTCCGGTCGAAGACGACGAGCGGGGTGCCCGCCTCGACCCGGTCGCCGGTCTTGACCTTGACGTCGAAGCCCCGGCCCTCCATGTTGACCG
>CAYOBI010000083.1:0-10817 GCA_964402325.1 uncultured Propionibacteriaceae bacterium
ACCGAGGCCACCTGAGACCGAGGCCACCTGACACCGAGGCCACCCGACACCGGGCAGCCGAGACCCAGGTCCCGGCCCGGCAGACTCCGGGGCGGACGGCAACGGTCCCGGGCCGGCATGCTGCCGACCCGGGACCGTTGCCGTCCGCGGAGGAGTCGTTCAGTCGTGGACCGGGGTGACGCCCAGCTGGACACCCGCCAGGCCGCGGGACTGCTGTGCCAGGCCGCGGGCGACCTTCTCGATCACCGCGGCCGCGGGGCCGGTCGTCTCGGCGCCGACCACCGGGGTGCCCTCGTCGCCGCCGGCGCGCAGCGACAGGTCCAGCGGGATCCTGGCCAGCAGCGGCACGTCGTAGCCGAGCCGGGCGGTCAGCGTGCGGGCCACCGTCTCGCCGCCGCCGGTGCCGAAGACGTCGACCTCGTGCACCTCGCCGCAGTGCGGGCAGGTGGTCTCGAGGAAGGACATGTTCTCGATCACGCCGATCACCCGCTGGTGCAGCATGTCGGCCATCGTGCCGGCGCGCTCGGCGACCTCGGCGGCCGCGGCCTGTGGGGTGGTGACGACGATGACCTCGGCGTTCGGCACCTTGGCGCCGAGCGACATCGCCACGTCGCCGGTGCCCGGCGGCAGGTCGACGACGAGGAAGTCGAGGTCGCCCCAGTAGACGTCGGCGAGCATCTGCTGCAGTGCCCGGTCGAGGATCGGGCCGCGCCAGGCGATCACCTGGTCCCGGCTCTGCTTCAGCATGCCGATCGACATCACCGACAGGTCGCCGTACGGCACCGGCATGATGTACTCCCCGACCATCGTCGGCTGGGAGTCGGCCAGGCCGAGCATCGGCGGGATCGAGTGGCCGTAGATGTCGGCGTCGAGGATGGCGACCTTCCTGCCCGCCCGGGACAGGCCGAGGGCGAGGTTGGCGGTCACCGAGGACTTGCCGACGCCGCCCTTGCCGGAGGAGACCAGCAGCACCCGGGTGAGGTTGCCCGGCTTGGCGAACGGGATCTCGTGCTGCTGCACGCCGCCGCGGAGCTGCACGTTGAGCTCCTTGCGCTGCTCGTCGGTCATCACGCCGAGGTCGACCTGCACGCCGCCGACGCCGGGGATGCCGCCGACGGCCCGCTGGACGTCCTTGCTGATCGTGGTGTGCAGGGGGCAGAACTGGACGGTCAGCAGCACGCTGACCGTCACCACGGTGTCCGCGTCGATCGCGATCCGGGGGATCATGCCCAGCTCCATCAACGGGCGTTTGATCTCGGGGTCCATCACGCGCGACAGCGCGGCCTCGACGGCCGGCATCAGCGGGTGGTCCGGGGGAGTCGTCACGACATCTGGCATGGTCCACAGGTTAACCGCATGCCCCTACGGCGCTCACCCGCGATCGGATGCCGTCAGGTCGTCGGAGGGGGCGCGCTCCTCGTCCAGCTCTGCGAGCAGCTCGCGCAGCTCCGTGCGCAACTCGGAACGGATGTAGTCGCGGGTCGCCATGTCGCTGACCGAGGCGCGCAGGGCGGCGATCTCGCGGGCCAGGAAGTCCATGTCCGCCCGGCTCTGTGCGGCCTGCTTGCGGTCCTCGGTGAGGCGTACGTGGTCCCGGTCGGTCTGCCGGTTCTCGGCCAGCAGGATCAGCGGGGCGGAGTACGAGGCCTGGGTGGAGAAGAAGAGGTTCAGCAGAATGAACGGGTACGGGTCCCAGCGCAGCCCGAAGATGCCGACCACGTTGAGCGTGCACCAGATGATGACGAAGACGGTCATCCAGCCGAGGAAGGCCGGGGTGCCCATGAAGCGGGCGAAGGTCTCGGCGAACCGGCCGAAGGTGTCGCTGTCCTGGCCGGAGCCGCGCAGCCAGCGGGACTGGCGGCCGGGCGTGTTCAGGCGGTCATCGGCCATCGGAGGCCCCCTTTCCCTGGCGCCGGGAGCGCCGCAGCTCGAGGTCGCGGGTGACCCGCTCGGCCGCCCAGTGCGCCTCGCTCGGGGCGAGCCCGTCCATCTGGTCGCTGCGCCAGTCGTCGGGCAGCATCGCGTCCAGCACGTCGTCCACGGTCACCGACCCGAGCAGCTGGCGGTCCTCGTTCACCACCGGGGCGGAGACCAGGTTGTACGTCGCGAAGTAGCGGCTGATCGTCGAGATGTGGGCGCCCGGCTTGAGCGGCTCGAGGTCGGTGTCGACCAGGCTCGACACGTACACCGAGGGTGGTTCGCGGAGCAGTCGTTGGATGTGTACGGCGCCGAGGAAGCGGCCGGTGGGGGCCTCCAGGGGGGAGCGGCAGACGTACACCATCGCGGCCAGGGCAGGTGTGATGTCCTCGACCCGGACCCGCGCCAGCGCGGTGGCGACGGTGTCGTCGGGGGCCAGGATGACCGGCTCGGGGGTCATCAGGCCACCGGCGGTGAACTCGTCGTACCTCATCAGGCGCCGGACGTCCTGGGCCTCCTCGGGCTCCATCCGGTCGAGCAGCTGCTCGGCCACCTCGGGGGTGAGCTCGGCGACCAGGTCGGCCGCGTCGTCGGGGTTCATCTCCTCCAGGATGTCGGCGGCGCGCTCGACCTCCAGTGCCTGGATCAGTTCGACCTGGACGTCCTCGGGCAACTCCTCCAGTGCGTCGGCGAGCGACTCGTCGTCCAGGGCGGCGGCGATCTCGCCGCGTCGCTGCGGGGTCATGTCGTGCAGCTCGCGGGCCACGTCGGCGGCCTTCATGTCCTCCAGCCGGGCCAGCACCTCGCGGGTGGAGCGGCCGGCACCGACGACGAAGACGTCGACGTCGCTCCAGTCGACGATGGTGTCGTACGTGCGGCGGGCGAACGGCCCGGTGGAGGCGCGCAGCGCCACCTCGTCGATCTCCCAGTCGTGCGACCGGGCCTGGCGGATCGACACGTCGTAGACCCACGACGGCCGGTCGGCGTCGCGGCGGCGGACCTGGGAGTCGAACAGGTCCTGCAGGATCAGGATCTCCGACTCGCGCCGCTCGAACCGGCGGGTGTTGAGCACCCCGGAGATGGTCACCTGCAGGGCCGAGATGGTCCGGACCCGCACCATCGGCACGAAGACGCGGTGCTGGGCGAACAACTCGACCACCAGGCCCTTGGCCCGTGGCGCCCGCCCGGCGGACCGTACCTGGACGACGACGTCGCGGACCGTCCCGAGCTTGTCGCCGGCGGTGTCCATCACGGGCATCCGGCGCAGTCGGGAGACGAAGATCGAGGTGCTGCTCGCGCTCACGTGGGGGAGAGTATCGTGCTGCTCCGCCCGGGGCCTAGGGTTGGGGTGTGACGACCGCCGACAGCCCAGCCATCCGCCGCACCGTCCTCGCCGTGCCGGGGTCCAGCGACCGCTTCCTGACCAAGGCCCTGGGGATGGGGGTCGACGCGGTCTTCCTCGACCTGGAGGACGCGGTGGCCCCGGCGGCCAAGGCCGAGGCCCGCGGCCGGGTGGTCGAGTACCTGCACCGCGACTGGACCGCGCCGACCGTCACCGTGCGGGTCAACGACTGGACCACCGAGTGGACCTACAACGACGTCATCGAGGTCGTCGCGGGTGCCGGTGACCGGATCGACGCGCTGGTGCTGCCGAAGGTCCAGGGCCCCGACCACATCCGCGCCCTCGACCTGCTGCTCACCCAGGTGGAGCGCACGCACCGGTTGCCGGTCGGCCGGATCGGGATCGAGGCCCAGATCGAGGACGCCCGCGGCCTCCTGAACGCCGACGCGATCGCCGGCGCCTCGCCGCGGATGCAGTCGCTGGTCTACGGGCCGGGTGACTTCGCCGCCTCGATGGGCATGCCGAGCCTCAACGTCGGCGCCCAGCCGGCCGGCTACGAGATCGCCGACGCCTACCACCACGTGCTGATGTCCATCCTGGTCGCCGCCCGCGCGCACGGCATCGCGGCGATCGACGGGCCGTACGTGGCGATCCGCGACGTCGAGGGCTTCACCGCCGCCGCCCGCCGCTCGGCCGCCCTCGGCTACGACGGCAAGTGGGTGCTGCACCCGGCCCAGGTCGAGGCCGGCAACGACGTCTTCTCCCCGGACCAGGCGGCGTACGACCGGGCCGAGCGGATCATGGCCCGCTACGCCGAGGCCACCTCGGCGGCCGGTGGGGCCGTCGGTGCGATCGTCGTGGACGACGAGATGGTCGACGAGGCGGGGATGAAGCTCGCGGCCGTGGTCGCCGCGCGGGGGCGTGCCGCCGGCCTGAGCGTGACCCCCGCCGGCGAGGGGGTCTGAGATGTCGCTGCAGGATCCCACCGGCCGGCTCGGTTCGCCCTTCGAGCTGCAGTTCCCGCAGCTGCTGGGGACGTACGGCACGTACGAGGAGGCCCAGCGGGCCGTCGACTACCTGTCCGACCGGCACTTCCCGGTGCAGAACCTCGCCATCGTCGGCACCGACCTGCGCTCGGTGGAGCGGGTCACCGGCCGGCGGGACTGGGCGACCGTGGTGAACCGCGGCCTCGCCAACGGCCTGTCGATCGGTCTGATCTTCGGCATCATGGCGATGATCTTCTACCCGGCGCAGTCGAACCCCTACCTGGTGGCCGCGATGGGCGTCGGGGTCGGTGTGGTGATCAGCGTGGTCTTCGCGCTGATCGGCTACGCCTTCACCCGCGGCCGGCGGGACTTCACCTCGATCACCCAGACGTTCGCCACCCGCTACGAGGTGCTGTGTGAGCACAAGGTCGTGATGAAGGCCCGCGAACTACTGGCCGAGATGCCCGCCGGACGGCGCCAGGCGCCCCGCGGCCCGTTCGCCTGAGGAAGGTCGCCCAGGGGCCCGACCGTGTGCGGTCGGGCCCCGGACCGGGGCTCAGCCCTGCAGCAGCGGTGCCATCCAGGCCTCGACGTCGTCGGGGGTGCGGGGGAGCCGGTTCGACAGCAGCCGCGGCCCGTCGGCGGTGATCAGGACGTCGTCCTCGATCCGCACCCCGATCCCGCGCAGCTCCTCGGGGACCAGCAGGTCGGTCGACTTGAAGTAGAGCCCGGGCTCGACGGTGATGACCATCCCCTCGCGGAGGGTACCGAGGCGGTAGTTCTCGTTGCGGGCCTGGGCACAGTCGTGCACGTCGATGCCGAGGTGGTGCGAGGTGCCGTGCACCATCCAGCGGCGGTGCTGGCCGCCGTCCTCGGAGACCGACACCTCCGGCGCCACCGGCAGCAGGCCCCACGCGTACAGCCGCTGCGCCAGGACGGTGATCGCCGTCCGGTGAACGTCGCTGAAGGTGGTGCCCGGGCGGCAGACCGCGATCGCGGCGTCCGCCGCCTCGAGGACGGCCTGGTACACCGTCCGCTGCGGCCCGGTGAACCGGCCGTTGACCGGCAGCGTACGGGTGATGTCGGCGGTGTAGAGGGTGTCCACCTCGATGCCGGCGTCGATCAGGATCAGGTCCCCGTCGCGCACCTCGCCGTCGTTGCGGATCCAGTGCAGGGTGCAGGCGTGGTCGCCCGCCGCGGCGATGGTGTCGTACCCGACGGCGTTGCCCTCGTGGCGGGCGTACAGCCCGAAGACCCCCTCGACCCAGCGCTCGCCGCGGCCCCTGGCGACGGCGTCGGGGAAGGACCGGACCACCTCGGTGAAGGCCGCCGCGGTGCGATCGCAGGCCTCCTGCATCTGGTCGACCTCGAAGGCGTCCTTGGTCAGCCGCAGCTCCGACAGGGCGGTGGCGAACTCGTCGTCCGGGCTCTGGCCCTCGCCCTCGTCGGCGACCGGCAGGGCGTACGTCTCGCGCAGGCCGTCGACCTGCCGGGTGACCTCGGCGTCCGCCTCCCGGACGACCCGGATCCGGGTGGAGCCGGCGTTCTTGGCCAGCGCCGCGGGCAGTTGGTCGATCGGTGCGCAGCCGATCCCCGTCATCGCCGCCATCTCGTCGAGGGACTCGCGCTGGCCGACCCACATCTCGCCGTAGCGGGAGTCGGCGTAGAACTCCTGGTCGGTCCGCGGCGCCCGGGGCTTGAAGTACAGCGTCGCCTCGTGGCCCTCGTCGGTGGGCTCCAGCACCAGCACCGCGTTCGGCTCCCGGTCGGTGCCCAGACCCGACAGGTGGGCGAACGCCGAGTGCGGCCGGAAGCGGTAGTCGCAGTCGTTGTTGCGGACCTTCGGCCCACCGGCCGGGACGACCAGCCGCTCGCCGGGGAAGGCCGCGCCGACGGTGGTGCGGCGCACCGCTGCCGGGTCCGCGGCGGGCAATCGGTCCGGCAGGTCGGCGGAGTACGGGGCCCACCCGTCCACGATGAACGTACGGAACGCGTCGGAGAACGGGCTCTGGCGGTTCGGCAGCTTCTCGGTGGTGGTTCCCTCGTCTTCAGCCATGGCCACCATTCTGGCACCGGCCCCTGACAGTCCGTTGCGGCCGGGTCAGACCAGGTAGCCGGCCAGCCGGGGGCGTACGGCCAGGAAGGCGGCCATCCCCACCAGGCCGGTGACCAGCAGGATGACGGCGAGCGGGGTGGGGCTGTCGCGGGTGACCAGGCCGACGACCGGGGCCAGGGCGCCGCCGACGCCGAACCGCACCGCCCCGAGCAGCGCGGCCGCGGTGCCGGCCGACCGGCCCTGGCGGTGCAGCGCGATCACCGTGAGGTTGGCGTTGTGGATCGCCACCAGCGCCATCGCGAACGGGAGTGGGGCGACGAAGCCGACCACGCCGCCGACCCCGGTCCCCACCAGCAGGAGCATCACGCCCGCTACCAGCACCGAGGCCACGGTGGCGCCGAGCTCGGTCCGGACCAGGCCGAACCGGCGCAGCAGCACCGGGTTCAGCTGGCCGCCGACGACCATCGACAGGCCGATGGCGCCGAAGACCAGCGCGTACACCCCCGGGGTGAGGCCGTACTGGACCTGGAGGATGAACGAGGAGCCCGAGATGTAGCTGAACAGGGTGCCGGCGCTCGCGGCGCTGCCGATCACCATCGCAATCACCACCGGATCGCGGAAGAGTCGCAGGTAGGCGCCGAACGTCGTCGCCGGGTGCAGCTCCATCCGGCGTTCCACCGGCAGCGTCTCGGGCAGGAAGAACACGGCGGCCAGCAGCAGCACCAGGCCCGCCGCGGCGAGGAAGACGAAGGTGCCCTGCCACGACATCACCCGCAGCATCGCACCACCGATCGACGGGGCCAGGACGGGTGCCAGGCCCATCACCAGCATCAGCCGCGACATCAGGGTGGCCGCCCGCGCACCCGTGAAGAGGTCGCGGACCACCGCCATCGCGGTGATCGCCGACGCTGTGCCGGCCAGCCCCTGCAGCACCCGCAGTACGATCAGGACCCGTACGTCACCGGTCATCGCGCAGCCGATCGACAGCAGCACGTGCGCGGCCATCCCGGTGATCACCGGCAGCCGGCGGCCCAGCGCGTCGGACAACGGTCCGGTGACCAGCTGCCCGACCCCGAGCCCGATCAGCGAACCCGCCAGGGTGGCCTGGATCTGGCTGTGCGTGGCGCCCAGCTCCCTGGCCATGTCGGGGAAGGCCGGCAGGTAGACGTCGGTCGACAGCGGGCCGATGGCCGCCAGCAGCCCCAGGACGACGACCAGCCGGGCATAGGTGCTGCGGTCGATCGGTTCGTCGGACGTCAGGGCGCCGGCCATGGGGACCTCCCGGTGAGTGACGGATCGGGGCGGGGCGACGTCGATCGCACCAGATCGGCGGGTCGCCCGCCAGCGCGGCGTTCCGCTGATCGGGATCGCGCGCCGGGCGGACGCAGTCGGACGGATGCGCTGCGGACCCGCGGAGGGTCGATAGAGTGGGGAACCACACCGGAACAGCGGAGGACGAATGGCGATGAAGGCCCCGGCGAGCGTGCAGCGCAGGCTCCTTGACCTGAACAAGGTCGACACGACTCTCGTACGGCTCTCCCACCGCCGGAAGAACCTGCCCGAGCACACGGAGGTGCTGCGGATCCAGGCTGAGCTCGCCACCATCGACGACGAGCTGACCGCGGCCGAGACCGCCGTGGCCGACGGGGAGTTGGAGCAGCGCCGGGCGGAGACGGACCTGGAGCCGGTCCGGGAGCGCCGGCGCCGCGACCAGGCCAGGATCGACGCCGGTGACGTGGACGCCAAGGCGCTGCGCGGCCTGGTCGACGAGGTCGCGCATCTGGACCGGCGGATCGGTGAACTCGAGGACGCCCAGCTCGAGGCGATGGAGCGTCTGGAGGAGGCCACCGCCGCCCGCGACGAGGTCGCCGGGCGCCACGCCGGCCTGGACGCCAACCTGAAGGCCGCCGTCGCCTCGCGCACCAAGGCCGCCCAGGAGATCGACACCGAGGCCAAGGGCCAGTTGGCCGTCCGGGCGGAGATCGTCAAGGACCTCCCGAAGGACCTGTTCGCCCTGTACGAGAAGACCCGCCAGCACATCGGCTCCGGGGCGGCCGCCCTGGTCGCCCGCCGCTGCGAGGGATGCGGCCTGGAGGCCAACGCCGCGGACCTGCGGGCGTACGCGGCGGCGGCTCCCGACGACGTGCTCAAGTGTGCCGAGTGCGGCCGGATCCTGGTCCGGACCTCCGAATCGGGCCTCTGAGGCACCGTTCCGCGCACCCCCGCGCGTAGGGTGGGGGCATGCCAGCGCGCCATCTCAATGTGCATGGCGTCGTCCCGTCCGCGCTGGCCGAGGGTGTCGCCCGACTCCAGGCCCGGCTGAACATCCCCGACCGGTTCCCCGACGAGGTGCTGGCGGCGGCGGACGCCGCAGCCGGCTCGCCGCGACTGCCCGCGCTCGACCGGACCGACCTCGAGCTGGTCACCATCGACCCCCCGGGGTCGCGTGACCTCGACCAGGCCGTCCACATCGCCCGGGACGGCGCCGGCTACCTCGTCTCGTACGCCATCGCCGACGTCGCCGCGTTCGTCTCTCCCGGCGACCCGATCGACCTCGAGGCGCACCGGCGCGGCCAGACCTTCTACGCCCCGCACCGACGCTTCCCGCTGCACCCGCCGGTGCTGTCGGAGGGGGCCGCGAGCCTGCTGCCGGGGGAGGCCCGGCCCGCCCTGCTCTGGCAGATCCGGCTCGACCACGACGGGGCGACGGTGGAGAAGAGCGTGCGCCGTGCGCTGGTGCGGTCCCGTGCGCAGCTCACGTACGACGAGGTGCAACTGGACCTCGACACCGACCGGGCGGACGACTCGCTGCACCTGTTGCAGCAGGTCGGGTTGCTGCGCGAGGAGCGGGAGATCGTCCGTGGTGGGGTGAGCCTGAACATCCCGGAGCAGGAGATCGAGGTCCGGTCGCCGGGCCGGTGGCGGCTGACGTTCCGCCGTCCGCTGCGGGTCGAGGACTGGAACGCCCAGATCTCGCTGCTCACCGGCATGTCCGCGGCCCGGATCATGCTGGACCACAACGTCGGGATCCTGCGGACCCTGCCGCACGCCGAGCCGACCGCGCTGGCCAAGCTGCGACGTACGGCAGCGGCGCTGGGGATCGCGTGGTCGACCGAGCAGGCCTACCCGGACTTCATCCGGACCCTCGACATGACCCGCCCCGAGGTCGCTGCACTGGGCTACGCGGCGACCATGTTGTTCCGCGGCGCCGACTACGACGCCTTCGTGGGGACCCATCCGCTGCTGGACGTCCACGCGGCGCTGGCCACGGAGTACTCCCATGTCACCGCGCCGTTGCGCCGGCTGGTGGACCGCTACGCCGAGGAGACGTGCGTCGCCCTGTGCGCCGGCCGGCCGGTGCCCGACTGGGTGCTGGCGGCGTTCGAACGGCTGCCCGAGGAGATGAGCGCCTCCAACAATCGCGCCGCGACGTTCGAGCACTCGATCATCGACATGACCGAGGCGTTGACGCTGTCCGGCCGGGTCGGCCAGGAGTTCGTCGGCACCGTGATCGAACTGCGCGGGAAGATGCCGGAGCGTGCCCGGGTGATGATCAACAAGCCCGCGGTGGAGGCCGATGTCGTCGGCACGCCGGCGCTGGGGGAGCGGCTGCGGGTGCGGCTCGACCGGGTCGACGTCGCCGCCGGGCGGACGGAGTTCAGCCTGGTCGACTGACCACCTGGCCTGGTCGGCGTGCCGGTCGTCCCGGAGCGTTGAGCGGATCCTGGCAACTGCGGGTTCTGCTCGTGCGTCGGGGGCGGGCAGACCGGCGGAAAGACGTGGGTCGTCCCCAGTTCCGATCGGCTCAGTTGCCAGGATCCGATCACGCGCACGGCCTGTTCGGCGCCGGCCGGCGTTTGGCGTAGACTCCTGCGTCGGACGAGTCGAGCGGACGGCCGCGGCACGCGAGTGCTGAGGAAAGTCCGGGCTCCACAGAGCAGGGTGGTGGGTAACGCCCACCCGGGGTGACCCGCGGGACAGTGCCACAGAAAGCAGACCGCCCGCCTTCACGGGCGGGTAAGGGTGAAACGGTGGTGCAAGAGACCACCAGCACCCCAGGTGACTGGGGTGGCTAGGTAAACCCCACCCGGAGCAAGACCAGACAGGGAACGTTCGAGGGCTGCTCGCCCGAGTTCCCGGGTAGGTCGCGCGAGGCCGCTGGCAACAGCGGTCCAAGATAGATGGTCGTCGGCGCCTTCGGGCGTCACAGAACCCGGCTTACAGCTCGACTCGTCCCTTCACTCCTGCCGACCCCGGCGCCGTCGCCGAGAGTCCGGGCTCGAGTTGCCTGAGGATGTCACAGAACCCGCAGCTGCCGGGCGGGCACAGTGGGCGGGGGATGTACAGGCCGTCAAGGGCGCCCTTGCCCGTACGGGATGTTACCGATCTCCTGAATGGCAATGTAGACTCCCCGTCCGCCGTGGCCACCACCGGGGTCCCGTTGAACCGCCGGGACGAGGTCGAGGCATCCGCACCGGTGACGGCGTGGGTCGGGTCCGGCAGGCTGCCCGACCCG
>CAYOBI010000084.1:0-10703 GCA_964402325.1 uncultured Propionibacteriaceae bacterium
TCGGCCGGGCGGGTCAGCCGGTGGTGACGTGCACGTGGTCGTAGTGGTTGGCGGTCGTCGACCCGCGGTCCGCCATCGGACGCCACCCCTCCGAGGAGCGCTGCGTGGTCCAGATCTTCTGCTGGTAGATCACTTCGGTGATGCCCAGCTTCGAGGCGTTGGCGCGCATGTAGTTCGCGATGTCCCATCCCCGCGCGCCGGTGATCATGATGTCCACCGCATGCCCGGTGCCGTGCGGCCCGGGGTCACCGGCCCGCGAGCCGCCGTACGTCGTGACGTACGGGAACGCCGAGCAGCTGGCCTGGTAGACGCGCTGGGCGTTGCTGCCGAGCCAGCCGCTGGGCTTGGGGCAGTTCGCCACCGACGCCGAGGAGACGGTCGAGGCCTTGGTGGTGGCCTTCGTGGTGGCCTTCGTGGTCGCCCTCACACTCGACGTCTTCACGGTCGGTGACGCGGAGGCCGTGGCGGTGGCCATCGCCGAGGCGCTGGGGGTGGCCGAGGCCGGCATCAGCCGCTGCTCGGAGCGACTGACCGCCGCCCGGTCGCGCAGCGAGATGTCCTGCGGGATCGCGGCGGGCACGGCCTCGAGGGTCGCGGTGTTCCGGTGGGACGCGACGGTGACGCCGACGGCGCCGGCGGCCACGACCGTGGCCGCCACGCCCGGCACCAGCAGCCGGGTCATCCGCGCCGCGGGGGTCAGCTCGAGGGGCTCGTCCGGGTCGAGGAGCGCCCGGGCGGGCCGCGGGTCGACGGTGTCGCGGACGGAGTCCCACGGGTGGCGCGGTGCCGCGCGTCGAGCCTGGGTCACGAGCCATGCCTTCCGATGGGGGGTGGAGGAGACGGGTCCGGAGACTGAGACGATCCTAAGGGGCTCCGGCGAAATATCACAAATCGGTCACACTGCCGGCAAACCTGTGGATAACCTGTCAGCCCGCGACCCGCGCCGCGATCCGAACGACGGAAATCGCCGACGAAGGGGGACCTGACCTGTCAGGATCAGAGGAACACCGTCACACCACCGCTGCAAAGGAGTAGAGGATGGCCACGGACTGGATCGCCGACGTCAAGAAGTACGCTCCCGACGCCGATGACGCTGTGCTGCAGAACCTCCTCAGCACGTACCGCCTGGTGCTGAGCCACCCCGACAGCGCCCTGGTGTCGTTCAGCGACGCCGAGGAGCGCAAGACCGTACGCGAGAGCTTCCTGAAGAAGAAGCTGGGCCTGACCGAGAGCGACGAGACCCTCGACGCCGCGATCAAGGAGGTCGGTGCCCGGATGAAGGACGGCACCCGCAACGGGCGGCTGGCCGTCTACTACCTGCTGGCCGAGAAGTTCGGCAAGCTCGACGTCTTCCGCTGAGCCGGCGCCCGGACGGTTCAGTCCATCCGGGCGAACGACTCGGTCAGCACCACCGGCTCGCCGGCCTCGTCGCTGGCGCGCAGGTGGACCGTCGCCACGATCGACCAGTCGTGGTCACCGGCCGGGTCGTCGAGGATCTGGCGGACCTCCCAGAGACCCTGCCGCGGCTTCTCCTCGACCAGGAGCAGGCCGGGCCCGCGGGCGGCCGGCCCGTCGCCGAGCGTCTCGTGCTCGTCCCAGTAGTCGCCGAGCGCGTCCTCCCAGGCCCGGGCGCCGAGCGGGGCGTGCTCGCCGAGCAGGCCGGCGGCGTACGCGTCGAGCTCGGCGAGCCGGTCGAAGCCGTCGTCGGCCGCGAGCCGGACCCGCTGGAACATCGCGTTGCGGACCATCACCCGGAAGGCGCGGGCGTTGCCGGTGATCGGCCGGGTCGGCGCGATCTGCTCCCCGGCCGCGACCCGGGCGGCCGCCTCGGCGACCGCGGCCGGGTCGGTCAGCGCCTCCCACTCGTCCAGCAGTGACGAGTCGGTCTGGCGGACGGTCTCGCCGAGCCATTCGAGCAGGTCGTCGAACTCCTCGGTGCGCCGTGACTCCGGCACGGTCTGGCGGAGCGTACGGTACGCGTCCGACAGGTAGCGCAGCACCAGGCCCTCGCTGCGGGCCACCCCGTAGTGGCTGACGAACTCGGTGAAGGTCTGTCCCCGCTCGTACATGTCGCGGACCACCGACTTGGGCGACAGCTGGTCGGCCGACACCCACGGGTGGGTCTGCGCGAAGATCCCCAGCGCCGGCTCGAGCAGGTCCGCCAGCGGCTGCGGCCAGGTGACGTCCTCGACCAGCCGCATCCGCTCGTCGTACTCGATGCCGTCGGCCTTCATCTCGGCGATCGCCTCGCCGCGAGCCTTGTGCTGCTGCTCGAACAGCACCGGGAACGGGTCGTCGAGGATCGCCTCGATGGTCGACACCAGGTCCAGGACGTACGTCACCGACTCCGGGTCGAGCAGGTCGAGGGCGGCCAGGGCGAACGGGGCGAGCGGCTGGTTCAGCGCGAAGTCGTCCTGCAGTTCGGGGGCGATGACGTACCGACGACCGGTCGGGTCGGGGGCGGGCAGCCGGACCAGCACGCCCGACTCGAGCAGCCCGCGACCCAGTCGCAGGGCCCGGCGGACGAGCCGCCGCTTGCCCCGCTCGTCCTCGTGGCAGCCGAGCAGCAGGTCACGCATGTTCGTCAACGGGTCGCCGCGACGCGCCACGACGTTGAGGATCATCGCCTCGTTGACCCGCATCCGGGAAACCAGAGCCTCCGGGTCGGCGGCCTTCAGCCGCTCGAAGGTCTCCTCGGTCCACGAGACGAAGCCGTCCGGGGCCTTCTTGCGGACCACCTTGCGGCGCTTCTTCGGGTCGTCGCCGACCTTGGCCAGCGCCCGCTCGTTCTCGATCACGTGCTCGGGCGCCTGGCAGATCACGTGCCCGGAGGTGTCGAAGCCGGCCCGGCCGGCTCGACCGGCGATCTGGTGGAACTCGCGGGCCTTGAGCAGCCGGTGCCGGGTGCCGTCGAACTTCGTCAGCCCGGTGAAGACGACGGTCCGGATCGGCACATTGATGCCGACGCCGAGGGTGTCGGTGCCGCAGATCACCTTCAGCAGCCCCGCCTGGGCGAGTTGCTCGACCAGCCGTCGGTAGCGCGGCAGCATCCCGGCGTGGTGCACGCCGATGCCCGAGCGGACCAGCTTGGACAGCGTCCGGCCGAAGCCGGCATGGAAGCGGAAGGCGCCGATCTCCTCGGCGATCCGGTCCTTCTCCTCACGCGAGGTGAGCTTGGCCGACAGCAGCGCCTGGGCGGTCTCCAGCGCCGACTTCTGCGTGAAGTGCACGACGTACGCCGGGGCCTGGTGGGTGGTGACCAGCTCCTCGAGCAGCTCGTGCATCGGATCCAGCGACCAGGCGTACGTCAGTGGGACCGGGCGCTCGGCGTCGTCGACCACGGCGGTCGGGTGTCCGGTGCGCTCGGTCAGGTCTTTCGCGAAGAACGAGACGTCGCCCAGCGTCGCCGACATCAGCAGGAACTGCGCCTGCGGCAGGCAGAGCAACGGCACCTGCCAGGCCCAGCCGCGGTCGGGCTCGGAGTAGTAGTGGAACTCGTCCATCACCACCTGGGAGATGTCGGCCCACCTCCCCTCGCGCAGGGCGATGTTGGCGAGCACCTCGGCGGTGCAGGCGATGATCGGGGCGTCCGGGTTGACCGAGGCGTCGCCGGTGAGCATGCCGACGTTCTCGGCACCGAAGATCTCGCACAGCGCGAAGAACTTCTCCGAGACCAGCGCCTTGATCGGGGCGGTGTAGAAGCTCACCCCGTCCCGGGCCAGCGCGGCGAACTGTGCCGCGGTGGCGACCAGCGTCTTGCCGGAACCGGTCGGTGTGGCAAGGATCACGTTGTTGCCGGAGAAGAGCTCGATCGCCGACTCGTCCTGGTGCGGGTACAGCGTGATGCCGCGTTCCTCCGCCCAACCGGTGAAGGCCTCGTAGAGGGAGTCCGGATCGGGGGTCTGGGGGATCACGTCGGTCAGCATCATCACCAGCATCCTCTCAGGTCGTGGCCGCGACGACGCCCGGGGTTGCCCGGCGGACCCGGGCGTGGTGGCACCGGCAGGGGGTCGACCATCCCGGTGCAGGGACTGTGGCGTACGGCGGCACCCCGGCGGCGTGCCAGAATGACGGCCGGGCAGTAGAAAACCTTGCGGCAACGGGAACGGGTGAGGAGAGCGATGGGACAGGCACTGCGGCGCCTCGGCGCGTCGACGGTGGTCCTCGTGGTGGTCGGACTCGGGATCGTCGGGGCGGCCGTGCCGTCGTACGCCGACCCGGGCGGGGACAACCCGTCACGCGACAACCCGAACTCGGCGAACTACGTCCCGCCGGCGCCACCCCGGACCGGCACGTCCGGCAGTACCGTCGGCGCCACGACACCGACAGGCTCCGCCAGCCCCTCGCCGTCGTCCCTGCCGACGATCACCCTGCCGGCCCAGTCCGGCTACGAGAGCGCCGTCGCCACGCCGTCCCCGTCGGGGTCGCCGACCGCCTCGCCCTCGCCGGCCCTGCCGCCCGGGTTCGCGGCCACCGACATCGGCGCGCTGGCCTCCTCGGGCTCCGCCCTGGCCGGCACCGGCGGCACCTGGCTGGCCCTGGGCGTGATCGGTGTCGTCGCCGTCGGCGCGGGCACCGTGCTGGTCATCCGGCGCCGCTGACCGGCGCCCGGCTCAGCGCCGGGTGCCCGACTCGAACTTCCGCAGCCGCATCGAGTTCGTCACCACGAACACCGACGACAGCGACATCGCCAGGCCGGAGATCAGCGGGTTGAGCAGGCCGGCCGCCGCCAGCGGGATGGCGGCCACGTTGTAGGCGAAGGCCCAGACCAGGTTGCCGCGGATCGTCCGGAGCGTACGCCGCGACAGGGCGATGGCGTCCGGGATCACGTCGAGGCTCTTGCGGACCAGGATGATGTCGGCGGACTTCATCGCCACGTCGGTGCCGGTGACGACGGCCAGGCCCAGGTTCGCCGTCGCGAGCGCCGCCGCGTCGTTGATGCCGTCGCCGACCATGGCGACCCGTCGGCCCTCGGCCTGCAGCCGCTCGACCGTGGCGGCCTTGTCGGTGGGCAGCACCTCGGCGATCACCTCGTCGACCCCGACGGCGTCGCCGACGGCCCGGGCGGCCCGTTCGTGGTCGCCGGTGAGCAGCACCGTCCGCAGCCCCATCGCCTTCAGCCGGGCCACCGCTCCGGCGGCGGACTCCTTGATCCGGTCGCTGACCACGAACGCCCCGGCGACCCGCCCGTCGAGCGCGAGCACCACCCCGGTCCGGCCGTCCTCGGCGGCCGCGTCGAGGGCCGCGGCGACGTCGTCGGGCAGGGGGGCCCCGAGGTCGGCCATCAGCGCCGGGGCGCCGATGTGCACCCGGTTGGTCACCCCGTCGCGGAGCAGCCGGGCGTGGGCGCCGAGACCGGGCAGCGCGCCCGCCTCGACGATCGAGCCGACGGTCGCCGCCGGCTCGGCCGCCTCGGCTGCGTCGACGATCGCGCGGGCGATCGGGTGCTCGGAGTGCCGCTCGACGGCCGCAGCCAGGGCCAGCAGCCCGGCCTCGTCGGCGAGAGGCCCGCCGGCGGCCAGCACCGTACGTTCCACCGCCATCCGCCCGGTGGTGAGGGTGCCGGTCTTGTCCAGAACGACGGTGTCGATGGCGCCGCTGGCCTCGAGCGCGTCCGGGCCCTTGATCAGGATGCCGAGCTGGCCGCCGCGGCCGACGCCGACCATCAGCGCGGTCGGGGTGGCCAGGCCGAGGGCGCAGGGGCAGGCGATGATGAGCACCGACAGCGCGGCGCTGAACGAGGTCCGCGGGCCGGCGCCGGACAGGAACCAACCGGCCAGCGTGAGCAGCGCGATGCCGATCACGGTCGGGACGAACACCGCCACGACCTTGTCGACCAGGGTCTGGACCCGCGCCTTGCGGGCCTGCGCCTGGTCGGCGGTGGCGGCCATCTGGGCCATCTGGGTGTGCGCGCCGACCTGGCGGGCCTCGACGATCAGCGCGCCGGTGGTGTTGATGGTGCCGCCGAGCACCCGGTCGCCCTCGGCGACCTGTTCGGGGATCGGTTCGCCGGTCATCATCGAGGTGTCGACGGCGGAGTGGCCGACGACGACGGCACCGTCGGTGGCGATCCGCTCGCCGGGCCGGACCAGGAAGCGCTCCCCCACCTGCAGCTCGCCGAGCGGGACGACCACCTCGTGGCCGTCGCGGATCACCCGGACGGTCGTCGGGGCGAGGTCACCGAGCGCGCTGAGCACGCTGCGGGCGGACCGTTTCGAGCGGGCCTCGAAGTAGCGTCCGGCGAGCAGGAACGTGGTGACGGCGGAGGCGACCTCGAGGTAGAGCGAGTCGGCGCCGGACGGGGTGATGCCGTAGCCGAGCCAGTAGCCGGACCGGTCCGGGGCGCCGAGGAGGATCGAGATCACCGACCAGCTGAACGCGGCGAGGACGCCGAGGGAGACCAGGGTGTCCATGCTGGTCGAGCCGTGCCGCAGGTTGCGCCAGGCGGCCCGGTGGAAGGGCAGCGCGGCCCAGAAGACGACCGGCAGGGACAGCGCGACGAGCAGCCACTCCCAGCCGGGGAACCGCATCTGCGGGGTGAGCGCCAGCACGATCGCGACGTCGCCCAGCGGCACGGTGAGGAAGGCGGCGACGACCAGCCGGTTGCGCAGCATCCGGACCCGGTCGTCGGCGGCGGTCGACTCCTCGCCCTCGCGGACCTCGGCGGCGCCGTACCCGGCCTTCTCGACGGTGGCGATCGCCTCGTCGGCGCGGGCCGGGTCGAGGCCGGTGACGACGGCCCGTTCGGTGGCGTAGTTGACGGTGGCGCGCACGCCGTCCATCTTGTTCAGCTTGCGCTCGATCCGGTTGGCACAGGCCGCGCAGGTCATCCCGGAGATGTCGAGCTCGATCCGCTGGTCCAGCCCGCCGTACGTGAGGAGGGTTTCCCTCGCGTCGCTGGTGTCGGTGCTCACCGGGACAGCCTCCGTTCGTCCGTCCGGCGGTCCCGGTCACGCTGGGCCAGCTCGGCGAGCATGTCGTTGTAGGCGTCGAAGGAGTCGTCCAGGCCGTTGTCCTGGGCCCGGTCGAGCCGCTTGGCCTCCCGCGAGTCGGCCTGGAACCACTGGATGCTGAGCGCCAGGATGACGATCAGCAGCGGCACCTCGCCGACGATCCAGGTGATCTGCCCGGCGATCACCTGGTCGGCCAGCAGGTCCGGGATCCAGGGCACGTCGATCGCCCGGTAGAACGGCTCGCCGATCAGCTGGGAGGCCTGCAGGATGAACACGGCGAACAGCGCGTGGAACGGCATCACGCCGATCACCAGGGCGAGCCGGCCCATGTGCGGCAGGTTGGTCCACTTGTCGACGCCGGCGACCATGTCGAAGAACAGGTAACCGGTGACCATGAACCACAGCAGCATCAGCTGGTGGGCCCAGTGGTAGCGCATCAGCCACGGGAAGATCGGGGTCAGGTAGACGAGGAACAGCGAACTGGCGTACAGCAGCCAGACCACCAGCGGGTTGAGCACCTTGCGCAACGGGCGGTAGTCGTGCAGGGCGACGGTCACGTCGCGCGGACCGAGCATCTGGCCCTTCGGGTGCGGCCGGCCGGCGGCCTGCACCAGCGAGACCGGCCCGCCGAGCAGGCAGAGGACCGGGACCAGCATGTTCACGGTCATGTGCACCAGCATGTGCCAGGAGTACTGGACGGTGGAGTACTCCCACAGCCCGGCGGTGGCGAGGTAGAGCACCAGCACCCAGCCCAGCGTCCAGAACACGGTCCGGT
The DNA here is from genome assembly GCA_964402325.1 of uncultured Propionibacteriaceae bacterium. Taxonomy (GTDB): domain Bacteria; phylum Actinomycetota; class Actinomycetes; order Propionibacteriales; family Propionibacteriaceae; genus Raineyella. The sequence continues at coordinate 7,729 of CAYOBI010000084.1, forward strand.
ACCAGTGCCAGTGGCCGCCCCTGGCGTGCACGCGGTGGACGCCCCAGTAGTACGCGCCGAGGGCGAGCACGGTCAGGCCGACCCACAGCAGGTTCGGCCGGCCGAGGGCGGCGATCCGGGCGGCGGTGGAGGGCAGGTCGACCTGGTAGCCGAGGTAGTTGACCTGGATCGACTGCGGGATCAGGAACCGTGGCGAGGGGATGTGGTTCTCGGCCACCCGCAGCGTGACGTACGCGATGCCGATCAGCACGTCGCGCAGCGCCGAGCGGGCGGCGATGGCCGGGGTGGTCCGGGCCGGGTCGGCCTCGCCGCGCAGCAGGCGCCACAGCCAGCTGAGGGCCAGCAGCCCGAGGGTGACGAAGATGCCGATCGTCGCCAGCCCGTACGCGCTGCCGGTGATCGGGTGGCCGGCGAGCTGCTGCCAGGCGACGACGGCGTGGCCGGCGACGGTGACCAGCAGCAACAGCGGCACGGCCTTCTGGTAGCGGCGCAGCCGGTCGATCGCGGTGGCCGCCGAGTCGGGCGCGGTGAGGTCGTTCGCCCGCAGCACCACGGCGACCGCAGCGGCGCCGAGCGGCGCCCAGGCGAGCGACAGCCAGATCGCCGAGTCGGTGGCCCAGTCGTGGTTCTGGCCGACCGAGACGTTGCCGGTGGCGGTGACGAAGGTGGTGGCCAGCGTGCCGGCCAGGAAGAGCAGGACGTACGCGGCGTACGACCGGGAGGTGTAGGCGACGACGACGATGACCAGCGCCACCAGCATCGACGCGAACCAGGCGAGCGCGGCGGTGGTGCTGGTGATGAAGTCCCACCAGGTGGCGGGCGTCAGGGCGTACGCCAGGGGGACGCCGTTGACGTACGCGCCGTTGGCGGCGGTCTGCACCAGCGAGGCCCAGAACCACAGCTGGGCGGCGCGGCCGACCCAGTGCCGCAGCCGGTCCCCGACCGGGGTGAGGTGGTAGGTCCCGGCGACCGGGGTGAAACCGATGATCGCCATCAGGCCGCCGAGGGTGGCCAGCCCGGCGAGTCGGGCGGCGAGGTCGCCGAAGCCTGACACGAAGCCGGTGAACGCGTCGGTCTCGGGGCGGGCCGGCAGCGGCGGCTGACCGGCGAGGTGGCGCATCACCAGCCAGATCGTGACGATCGCGGCGAGGACCGTGATCCCGAGGGCCACCCTGGCGACGGGACCGAGGGCCGCCCGACGGGTCGGGGCTGCCGTGGGGTCCGGGGCGCTCGGGGGCGGGGACAGGCGGGGATCGGACACGGTTTCTCTTTCTGGTCGAGCTCCGCAACAGGCTACCCCGGGCCGCTGGGACCGGCCCTGTCCCGCGGGGACCGGACCGGGCGGACGTGCCGCACAGCGGCGTGGTGCGACCGACGTCACACCGGCACCGTCACCCGGGACAGCGGGTGGCGGCCTCCAGCAGCATCCAGGCCCCCGTCTGGACCGACAGGTCCCGCTCGGGCAGTGCCATCGGGTCGGACCGTCGGGGGATCCGGGCGCCGATCCGTGGGTCGGGGCCGAACCACAGGTCCGGGCCCTGTCGCGCCCGGTGCTCCCAGACCGCGTCGGCGGTGCTGGTCACCAGGGTGGCGGCGAGGCACCGGGCGGACCGGGCGGCATCGGTGTCGCCGGGCAGGTCGGTCGCGACCAGGGCCAGGTAGCGGGCGAGGATCCCGCGGAACAACCCCTCGTCGCCGCCCTGCTCGGCCCGCCCCTGGTACCCGACCAGGACGTGCCCCTCGGACATCGCCCGGTCCACCGCCTCGACCAGCGCCAGCACCCGGGCCGCGGTGTCCGCGACGTCCACGTCCGCGACGTCCGTGTCCCGGCCCGCGACGGCCGAGGCCCGGTCGAGCGCTGCCCGGAGCACCGCGACCTCGGCGCCGAGCAGCACGCCCTGGTTGTAGGTGTAGAAGGTGCGGTCGACCAGCCAGGGCGCCCTGCCGGACGGGTCGGGGCGGATGCCGTCGACCACCAGGCCCGTCGCCTCGTCGAGGTAGCGCGCCCGCATCCAGGCCAGCGCCCGGCGGGCCCGGTCGAGGCGGCCGCGGCGGGCCAGCAGGATCGTCATCGGTCCGTTGGCCGGGGCGTTGCGGAACGCGTCGCCGAGGCGCCACGGGATGCCGCCGCCGAGCGGCCGCTCGTCCCAGCCGCCCTCCAGCCGGGCGACGACCCGGTCCACCGCGAGCGTCCGGGGACCGCGGGCTCCGGTGACGTGCCGGGCGGGGACGACGAGGCCCTGCTCGCGCTCCATCCGGTCCAGCGCGAGGCCCAGCCAGGCGTTGTCGTCGTAGTACCGGTTGAGCCAGCCGACGCCGTTGCGGACCGCCATCGCCGCCGGCCAGCGGGCGATCAGCCGGCGTCGGGCCGGGGTGGGGTCGCGCAGCTGGGCGTCGAGCAGGCAGTCCAGGACATGCGCCTGCCACCAGTAGTGGAAGCTGGCGAACGACCGCTCCGCCGGGGTCGGCGGGTGCGCCGCCCAGGCCAGCCGGGTCCACGGGGTGAGCCAGGGCCGGTGCAGGTGGCGGCCGGTGACGGACCGCTCCGCCGCCGCGGCCCGGGCGGCCCGGGTGTCGGCGGCGTCGCCCACGGGTGGCCTGGCGGCGGGCATCGCGTCAGGCCCGGGTGAGCCAGTCACACAGGGCGTCGCCGGCGGCCGGGACCAGATGCTCCAGCCGTGTCACCTCCGCCGCGGTCAGCGCCGGGGCATCGCCCTGTCCCATCACCTCGACGAGTTCCTCAGCCGTCTCGACGCCGACCGCGATCGCGGTCACCCAGGGCTGGGCCGCGGCGTACGCCAAGCAGAGGTCGACCGGTCCGGTGCGGCCGAGCGTGGGGGCCGCGGCGGTGACGGCCGCCCGCAGCCCGGCCGCCTCGGCGGCGATGGCGGCGGGCACGTCGCCGCCGAGCGCGGCATCGGTGGTCAACACACCTTGGCCGAACACCCCGTGCACCGTCACGACGACGCCCGCGG
>CAYOBI010000085.1:0-2589 GCA_964402325.1 uncultured Propionibacteriaceae bacterium
TCAGTCCAGCAGGTCGCGGACGATGCCGTCGGCGAGCAGCCGGCCGCGCAGGGTGAGCACCAGCCGCTCCCCCCGGCCGTCGGGGTCACGCAGCTCGGCGAGCCCGCGGACGACGAGGTCGGGCACCCGGCGGGCCTCGGTGCCGGTGAGCACCTCGAGGGGCAGGCCGTCGGACAGCCGCAGCTCGAGCAGCACCCTCTCCACCCGGCGCTGGTCGGCGGTGAGCACCTCACGGCCCTGCGCCGGCGTCACCCCCTCGGCGAGCGCCCGGGCGTACGCCGCGGGGTGCTTGCGGTTCCAGAACCGTACGCCACCGATGTGGCTGTGCGCCCCCGGCCCGATCCCCCACCAGTCCGCGGCCTGCCAGTAGCCGAGGTTGTGCCGGCAGCGGTCGTCGGGTGTTCGGGCCCAGTTACTCACCTCGTACCAGGACAGGCCGGCGGCGGTGAGCTCCTCCTCGGCGACCAGGTACTTGTCGGCCAGGTCGTCGTCATCGGTCATCGGGATCTCGCCGCGGCGCACCCGGGCGGCGAACCGGGTGCCCTGCTCGACGATCAGCGCGTACGCGGACAGGTGGTCCGGTCCGGCGGCCAGGGCGGTGCGCAGGCTGCGCCGCCAGGAGTCGACGCTCTCCCCCGGCGTGCCGTAGATCAGGTCCAGCGACACGTGCCGGAAGCCCGCGGCGCGCGCCGCCACGACCATCCCGGCCGCCCGGCCGGGGGTGTGCACCCGGTCCAGCAGCCGCAGCACGCCCTCGTCGGCGGACTGCATGCCGAACGAGATCCGGGTGAAGCCGCCCTCGGCGAGTTCGGCCAGGCCGTCGGCGTCGATCGACTCCGGGTTGGACTCGGTGGTCACCTCGGCGCCCTCGGCCAGCCCGAAGGTGTCGCGTACACCGTCGAGGAAGCGGACCAGGTCGCGGGGCGGCAGCAGCGTCGGGGTGCCGCCGCCGACGAAGACGGTGGAGACCGCCGGGGCGCCCTCGCCGAGCACCCGGCGGGCCAGGGCGAGCTCGGTCAGCGCCGCCTCCACATACGTCCCCCGGGTCGCGCCCGGCTCGGTGCCGAGCTGGTCGGCGGTGTAGGTGTTGAAGTCGCAGTAGCCGCAGCGGGTGGTGCAGAACGGCACGTGCAGGTAGATCTCCAGCGGCCGCCGGCCCACCTCGGCCAGCGCGGACGCCGGCAGTGTTCCGTCCGGCGGCACCGGATCGCCCTCGGGGAGCGTGGATGGCATCAGCTGTTCCCTCTCATCCGGACCATTCTGCCGCGCCGCCGGGCGCGTGGAATACTCCGACCCTGGAGCTTCCTATCGACCGGGGGGCGTCCCGCGCCCGGGACCGAGCGCCGGCGCACCCCCGTACTGCAAGGAGAAACGTGTCCGATCACCCGATCCGTGTCGCCGTCGTCGGCGTCGGTAACTGTGCCTCGTCCCTGGTCCAGGGCGTGCACTTCTACCGCGACGCCGATCCGAGCGACACCGTCCCCGGCCTCATGCACGTGGAGTTCGGCGACTACCACGTCAACGACGTGCACTTCGTCGCCGCCTTCGACGTCGACGCGGAGAAGGTCGGTCTCGACCTCGCCGACGCGATCAAGGCCGGTCAGAACAACACCATGACCTTCAGCGACGTGCCGCCCACCGGCGTCACCGTCCAGCGCGGCCACACCCTCGACGGTCTCGGCAAGTACTACCGCGAGACCATCACCGAGTCGGACGCCGAGCCGGTCGATGTCGTCGGTGCCCTGCGGGCCGCCGAGGTCGACGTCCTGGTCTCCTACCTGCCGGTGGGGTCGGAGCAGGCGGACCGGTTCTACGCCCAGTGCGCCCTCGACGCCGGCTGTGCCTTCGTCAACGCGCTGCCGGTGTTCATCGCCGGCACCCCGGAGTGGGCGAAGAAGTTCGAGGACGCCGGCCTGCCGATCATCGGTGACGACATCAAGTCCCAGGTGGGCGCGACGATCACCCACCGGGTGCTGGCGCACCTGTTCGAGGAGCGGGGCTACACCGTCGACCGTACGTACCAGCTGAACGTCGGCGGCAACATGGACTTCAAGAACATGCTGGAGCGCGACCGGCTGGAGTCGAAGAAGATCTCCAAGACCCAGGCGGTCACCTCGAACGTGGAGCACCGGTTCGAGGAGAAGGATGTCCACATCGGCCCGTCCGACTACGTCGGCTGGCTCGACGACCGCAAGTTCGCCTTCGTCCGGCTGGAGGGCCACGGCTTCGGCAACGCCCCGATCAGCCTGGAGTACAAGCTCGAGGTGTGGGACTCCCCCAACTCCGCCGGGGTGATCATCGACGCGATCCGAGCCGCGAAGATCGGCCTCGACCGCGGCATCGGCGGCCCGCTGACCTCGGCCGCCGCCTACCTGATGAAGTCCCCGCCCGAGCAGCGGCCCGACGACATCGCCCGGGCCGACCTGGAGGCGTTCATCCGCGGCGAGCGGGAGCACTGAGCCCCGCCCCACCCGACCCCGTCACGGCGGTCATCCGGTCCGACCGGGTGGCCGCCGTGTCGCGTCAGCAGGCGCGACTCAGCAGGCGCGACTCAGCAGGCGCGACTCAGCAGGCGCGACTCAGCAGGCG
>CAYOBI010000085.1:2689-4646 GCA_964402325.1 uncultured Propionibacteriaceae bacterium
GACTCAGCAGGCGCGACTCAGCAGGCGCGACTCAGCAGGCGCGACTCAGCAGGCGCGACTCAGCAGGCGAAGGCGGACGCCGCGGCGCGGTGGCCGTGGCGCAGCACCGTGCCGTACACCTCGGCGACCCGCTCGGCGGTGACCGCCCAGGTCATCCCGGCGGCCCGCTCGGCACCGGCGTGCCCGAGGGCGCGGCGCCGCGCCGGATTGAGCACCAGGGCGCGCAGCGCGTCGGCCCAGGCCCGGGGCGTACGGTCCGCGACGAGCAGCCCGGTCCGCCGGTCCCGGACCGCGTCGGTCAGCCCGTCGATCCGGCTGGCCACCACCGGGGTGCCGCAGGCCTGGGCCTCCAGCGCCACCAGGCCGAAGGTCTCCGACGAGGAGGGGACGACGACGATGTCCGCGGCCCGCATCCGGTCGGCGAGCACCGGCCCGGGCACCGCAGGGGCGAAGGAGACCATCGATTCCAGGCTGTTGCGGACGACCAGGTCCCGCAGCCGCGCCAGGTAGCCGGGGGCACCGTCGCCGATGATCGTCGCGTGCACCGGCAGCCGGTCGGGGGCGAGCAGCCGGACCGCCTCGATCAGCAATTCGGGGCCCTTCAGCGGCTGCAGCCGGGCGGCCATCACGATCTCCACCGGGGTGTCGACGGTCGGTGCCACGTCGCGCGGATCGGGCGACGGCGGGTGGTGCACCGCCGGGTCGATGCCCGGGGTGATCACCTGCAACCGGTCGGCCGGCGCGTCGTACAGCTCGTGCATCTGCCGGGCCTCGGTGGGGGTGTTGACCACCAGGGCGTCGGAGGCGGCGACGACGAGCCGCTCGCCGTCGATCCGGAAGTCGGGCTCGGGGGTCTCGCCGACCGAGGCACGGAGGTTCTTCACCAGGGCGCTGGTGTGCAGGCTGGTGACCAGCGGCAGGCCGAGCCTGTCCGCGACCTCGGCGCCGGCCAGGCCGGACAGCCAGTAGTGGGCGTGCACCAGCTGGTCGGGCCCCTTGTCGGCCCCGTCGACGACGGCAGCGGCGAAGGCCCCGACGTGGTGACGCAGGTCGTTCTTGTCGGCCCGGGTCATGCCGGGCAGCGGCACGTGGCGTACGTCCAGGTGCGGGCCGAGCCGGCGGTGCAGCGGCTGTCCGTCCTCGAGCCGGGCCGCCCAGACGGTGACCGGGATGCCGCGACGGGCGAGCATTGCGGCGAGGTGGGCGACGTACACGTTCATGCCGCCGGCGTCCCCGACGCCGGGTTGCGCCAGCGGCGAGGTGTGCAGGGAGAGCATGTGCACGTGTCGAGGCTGGCCGGGCATGGTCGTCATGTTATCCCGGCGCCCACAGGGGCGGGCCGGATCACTGGCCGGTGGTGGACCCGGTGGTCCCCGAACCGGTCGTGCCGCCGGTCGTCCCCGAACTCCCCGAGGTCCCGCTGCCGCTGGTCGTGCCCGACCCGCTGGTGCCCGAGGTGGTGCCCCCCGAGGTGGTCCCCGACGTGCCGCCGGAGGTGCCGGTGCTGGCCGCGCTGCTCGCCGAGGGATGGGCCGGGGTGGCGACGGTGCTCGGGGTGGCCTTCGCGGTCGTCGTGGCGGTGCCCGTCCCGGAGTCGGTGCCGGTCGTGGTGTCCGACTGGCGGTTCTGGGTGGTGGTCGAGCTGTCGCTGCCGGTGCTCTTGGCGGACGAGCCGGTGCCTGCCAACTGGCTGGTGCCCGGGGTGATCGGCGTGGCGGAGCCGTGCTCCAGGCCGACCATCACGCCCAGTCCGAGCAGGGTGGCGAGCAGGGCGGTCAGCCCGCTGACGACCACCATCCGGCGGCTGATCCGCACCGGCAGCCGGCCACCGGCCCGGGTGAGCACGGTGGCGTCCTCGGTGGCGTCGTCGGCGCCGAACGCCTCCTCCTCACCGAAGGTGACCCGGGTGACGGCCGTGCCGTGGGGGCCCGTGGCGGCCGTGCCGTGGGGGCCCGTG
>CAYOBI010000085.1:4746-10685 GCA_964402325.1 uncultured Propionibacteriaceae bacterium
CCGGGTGACGGCCGTGCCGTGGGGGCCCGTGGCGGCCGTGCCGTGGGGGCCCGTGACGGCCGTGGCTCCGGGCCCGGGCACCGCCCGGTCGCCGTCCCGCTTCCAGGCGCCACGGATCCGATGGACGCCGTTGCGCAGGGTGTTCTCGTAGATGTTGAGGGCGAGGGTGGTGATGATGCTGGCCAGGGCCGCGCCGATCACCGTGCCGGCCGCGCCGAGGTGGCCACCGATCAGGGTGGAGGTGGCCGCGGCGCCAGCACCGGCGAGGACACTGGTCAGCTTCGGCTTGCTCCAGCCGGACCCGTCCTTGTCCTTCTTTGCCACGTCCTTCTTCACTGCCGCCTCACCGGTGCCGGAGGGGCCGGCTGGCAGGGCGGGAGAGTCGGCGGCGGGGACCGGTCCCGGGGCCCCGACCGCGGTGCGCAGCCGCGTCTGGTCGGCGGGATCACGGACCATGGTGGTGTCGACCGCCCCGAAGGCGGCCGGTGCCGGGATGGCGCCGCCCGCACCCTGGCCGGCGCCGGCGCGCAGGCCGGCGGGACCGGCGGTCCGGTTGTTCGTCGTGTCTCTGTCTCGGCCGGTCGTCCTCGTGGAAATGATGCACCCCGTCATGCCTCGTGAAGGTCCGGACCGCCGTTGGCCCCCGTACGTTCCACCATGCCACGGGCCCGGCGGGGAACGAAACCGCCCGGCACGTCGTTCAGGTCACGCCAACGCTCGTGCCGCCCGGTGACGCGGGGTCCGGCTACTTGTCCTTCTTGTCCGGTTCGGTCGTCGAGAGGGCCGCGACGAAGGCCTCCTGCGGCACCTCGACCCGTCCGATCGTCTTCATCCGCTTCTTGCCCTCCTTCTGCTTCTCCAGCAGCTTGCGCTTGCGGCTGATGTCGCCGCCGTAGCACTTCGCGAGGACGTCCTTGCGCATCGCCCGGATCGTCTCGCGGGCGATCACCCGGGCGCCGATGGCGGCCTGGATCGGCACCTCGAACTGCTGGCGCGGGATCAGCTCCTTGAGCTTGGAGGCCATCATCGTGCCGTACGCATAGGCGCTGTCGCGGTGCACGATGGCGGAGAACGCGTCGACCGGCTCGCCCTGCAGCAGGATGTCCACCTTGACCAGGTCTGCCTCCTGCTCCCCCGACTCGTGGTAGTCGAGCGAGGCGTAGCCCTTGGTGCGCGACTTCAGCTGGTCGAAGAAGTCGAAGACGATCTCGGCCAGCGGCAGGGTGTAGCGGATCTCGACCCGGTCCGAGGAGAGGTAGTCCATGCCCTGCTGGACGCCCCGCTTGGTCTGGCACAGCTCGAGGATGGTGCCGATGAACTCGGCCGGGGCCAGGATCGTCGCGTCGACGATGGGCTCGAAGACGGAGGCGATCTTGCCGTCGGTCGGGTACTCCGACGGGTTGGTGACCGTACGTTCCTCGCCGTTCTCCATCACCACCCGGTAGACGACGTTCGGGGCGGTGGAGATCAGGTCGAGGCCGAATTCGCGCTCCAGCCGCTCGCGGACGATCTCCATGTGCAGCAGGCCGAGGAAGCCGACCCGGAAGCCGAAGCCGAGCGCCGTCGAGGTCTCCGGCTCGTACACCAGGGCCGCGTCGTTGAGCTGGAGCTTGTCCAGCGCCTCGCGCAGATCGGGATAGTCGGAGGCGTCGATCGGGTAGAGCCCCGAGTAGACCATCGGGTTCGGGTGCTGGTAGCCCGACAGGGGCTCGGAGGCGGGCTTCACCGCCCCGGTCACCGTGTCGCCGACCCGGGACTGGCGGACGTCCTTCACCCCGGTGATCAGGTAGCCGACCTCGCCGACGCCCAGCGCGGTGCCCTTGGTCGGCTCCGGCGCGATGACGCCGATCTCGAGCAGCTCGTGGGTGGCGCCGGTCGACATCATCTGGATCTTCTCGCGCGAGCGCAGCTGCCCGTCGACGACCCGGACGTACGTGACGACACCGCGGTAGACGTCGTAGACGGAGTCGAAGATCAGCGCCCGGGCGGGAGCGTCCGCGACCCCGGTCGGGGCCGGCACGCGCGCCACGATCCGGTCCATCAGCTCGGGCACGCCGACGCCGGTCTTGGCGGAGACCCGCAGCACGTCGTCGGGGTCGCAGCCGATGATGCCGGCGAGCTCCTCGGCGTGCTTGTCCGGCTCGGCGCCGGGCAGGTCGATCTTGTTGAGGACCGGGATGATCTCCAGGTCGGCGTTCAGCGCCAGGTAGAGATTGGCCAGCGTCTGGGCCTCGATGCCCTGGGCGGCGTCGACGAGCAGCAGGGCGCCCTCGCAGGCCTCCAGCGACCGGGACACCTCGTAGGTGAAGTCGACGTGGCCGGGGGTGTCGATCATGTTCAGCGCGTACGTCTGGCCCTCGACGCTCCACGGCAGCCGGACGGCCTGCGACTTGATGGTGATCCCGCGCTCGCGCTCGATGTCCATCCGGTCGAGGTACTGGGCCCGCATGCTGCGGTCGTCCACGAGATTGGTGAGCTGCAGCATCCGGTCGGCGAGGGTGGACTTGCCGTGGTCGATGTGCGCGATGATGGAGAAGTTGCGCAGCAGGGACGGATCGGTCCGGCCGGGCTCGAGAACACTGTCGGTCACTTGGGGTGGGCTCTCCTGGTCGAGGGGCGTACGGGGTGCGTCCCAGTCTCTCACGCCACGCCGCCGGTGCCACCCGGCCGGCACGCGCGCCGGTGGGGCGGCGGCCTTTTGGCGGATCCGGTGGTCGCTGGTAAAGTACCTGCTTGCGTTGTGTTCCGGACACCGGGCATGCGCCACACAGATTCCTGACACACAGATCCCTAAACGTCCGAGAGTACAGAGGCCTGCCCCGTGGCAAACATCAAGTCCCAGCAGAAGCGCATCAAGACGAACGAGAAGGCTCGTCAGCGCAACAAGGCGGTCAAGTCCGCCCTGCGCACCTACACCCGCCGCTTCTCCGAGGCTGTCGAGGCCGGCGAGACCGAGAAGGCCCAGCAGGCCGCCCGTGTCGCCCTCCGCCAGCTGGACCGGGCCGTGACCAAGGGTGTCATCCACAAGAACCAGGCGGCGAACCGCAAGTCGGCGATCGCCAAGAAGGCCGCCGCGCTGGCCGCCTGACCCCGTCGTACCCCGTCACGGGTCCCGGTGGGCCGCCGTCCGGCGAGCCCACCCCTCGTGGCACACCGTCCCGACGGTCCGGGGCAGGCAGCACCCCTGCGCATCAGCGGCGCACGCCCCGATCGTCAACGGCATCGACAGCGCGCAGCGCCCCGATCCTCGGAGGTCGGGGCGCTGCTCGTCGTCCTCGGGGATGTCCCCCATTGCCCCCGATTGGCAGACTGGAGGCCATGAGTATGTCCGGTGGTCAGTATGGTCAGTACCCCGTCCCCCGCACGTCGACGACCGTCGTCCAGCGGCCCGTGACGGCGGGCGCCGCGGCGCGGTTCATGGTCGGCTGGGTCGCCCTGCTCTGGGTGCTCGAGTTGATCGACGTCCTCAGCGGCAACCTGCTGGACAACTTCGCCATCCACGCCCGCGACCCGCAGGGCCTGCTGTTCATCTTCACCGCTCCCCTGCTGCACTTCGGCTGGGAGCACCTGATCTCGAACACGGTGCCGTTCTTCGTCCTCGGCTGGTTCGTCTACATCTCCGGGCGGGCCCAGTGGTGGGTGACCACGGTGATCGTCGTCGTGGTGTCCGGCCTGTTCGCCTGGGCGCTGACTCCGAGCGGGGCGTACGTCGCGGGGGCGAGCGGACTGATCTTCGGCTGGTTCGCCTACCTGGTCGTCCGCGGCATCTGGACCCGGGACTGGCGCCAGATCCTCATCGCCGTCGGTCTCGTCGTGGTGTACGGCGGGATGATCTGGGGCGTGCTGCCGACCAACTCCGGCGTCTCCTGGCAGGCCCACCTCGGTGGTGTCGTCGGCGGGGTGGTCGCCGCGGCGCTGATCGGCCGGCGCGGGACGCGGGCCCTCACCGGCCGGCCCGGGCCGGAGGTCACCGCCCGGCGAGTCGGCTGACCTGCAGGACCATCGTCTCCAGGGCGTACGCCGCGTCGTCGGCCGCGCCCTTGACATCGGCGTCGGCCTTCGCGACCAACCGGACCGCCTTCGCCAGCCGCAGCTGGTCCCAGCGCTGCAGCTGCTGCCGCATCGTCCGCAGCTTCCACGGCGGCACGCCGATGTCGGCGGCCACCTCGTTGTCGTTGCCCCGGCCGCGGACCCCGCTCAACCGCCCCAGCCCGCGGACCCCCGACGCCATCGCGCTGGTGATCAGCACCGGGGCGGTGCCGGAGTCGAGTGCCCAGCGCAGCTCCTCCAGGGCCCGGGTGGTCTGGCCGGCCAGGGCGGCGTCGGCGATGCTGAAGCCCTTGACCTCGGCCCTGCCCTGGAAGAACCGCCGGACCAGATCCTCGCGGACCAGGCCGTCCTCGGAGTCCTGTGCCAGCTGATCGACCGCACCCGACAGCGCCCGCAGGTCGGTGCCGACGGCGTCGACCAGGTACTGCGCCACCTGCGGGTCCAGCCGGGCACCCCGGCGGCGGGCCTCGTGCTCGACGAAGCCGACGATCTCCCGCGGCTTGAGCGCCACCACCGGGAAGTGCGCCACTTTCGCCTTCTTCAGCTTGTCAACCAGCCCCTTGCCCTTGTTGCCGCCGCGGTGGACGAGGACCAGCGCGATGTCCGGGGAGGGGTCGGCGGCGGCCGCCAGCAGCGCCTGGCCGAGTGAGTCGGAGGCCTCGGCGAGGTCGTCGACGACCACCACCGAGCGGGTCGCGAACAGCGAGCCGGAGGTCATCTGGGTCAGGTCAGCGCCCTCCAGGCCACCGGCACCGGTCCGGGCCACCTCCACCCCGGGGTCCTCGGCCCGGCAGGCGGCCACCACCTGCTCGACCATACGGTCGGCCAGCAGTTCCTCGGGTCCCTGGACGAGCACGACCTTTCCGTAGGGAGAGCCGAGGTCTTCGACGCGCAGTTGTCTGGTGGTGGCCACCTCCCCACTATCCCAGCCGGCACCGACACCGCGGGCCGGTGGCCACCGGCGGGCTCAGTGGACCGGGACCGCCCGGCACCGCTGGTCGGTGCAGGCGACGGCGATGTGGCCGGCCCGGTCGGTCCGGACGATCCACATGCCGAGCTCGGTCAGGGTGGCCAGGGTGGTGGGGTGCGGATGGCCGTACGTGTTGTCCCGGCCGACGCTGACCAGCGCGACCCGGGCACCGGTGGCCCGCAGGAAGTCCTTCGACTGGTCCCGGGAGCCGTGGTGCGGGACGACGAGGAAGGTCGCCGAGACGTCGACGCCGGTGCGCAGCAGCCGGTCCTGGCCCTCGGCCTGCAGGTCGCCCGGCAGCAGGACGCTCAGCCCGCCGACGGTGGCGCGGCCGGTGAGACTCCCGTCGTTCTCGTCGGCGGGGTCGGTCGGGGGCGGGCGGCCCGGCTGCGGGGCGAGGGACTCCCAGCGGGCCGCCCCGACGACGACCACGTCGCCGGCCGACGACTCCAGGTGCGGCACGTCGCCGGTGGCCGGGTACTGCCCCGGGGCGGTGACCACCGCCTCGACCGGCAGTTGCGCCAGTACCTGCGGCAGTGCTCCGGCGTGGTCGGCGTGTAGGTGGCTGAGGACGAGCAGGGTGATCCGCCGGACGCCGAGCTGGCGCAGGCAGCCGGTGACCGCCGCTGGGTCGCCGCCGGTGTCGACCAGTACCGCCTCGCCGGGACCCGACGCCAGCGCGATCGCGTTGCCCTGGCCCACGTCGCAGACGGCCAGGGCCCAGTCCGGCGGTGGCCAGCCGGGGCGGGCCGGGCCGCGGAGCACGACGACGAGCAGGGCAAGGGCCAACAGCAGCGACAGCCACCAGCGGGCCAGGCAGCCGGGCGCGGCCAGCACCGCGACCGCACTGGCGAGGGCGAGCAGGACCACCCCGGCGGCGCCGGGCGGCCACCACAGGGTCGCGCCGGGTGCACCCGCG
>CAYOBI010000086.1:0-10514 GCA_964402325.1 uncultured Propionibacteriaceae bacterium
ATCCGTGACCGACGTGCATGGGGGAGCCGCCGGCCGGGGCAGTGAAGTCGTACGCTTGTTCGGCGTGGGTCACGATATCGATACCGACCCGCTCGGTCTCCTCATCGACACGGATCCCCATCGTCTTCTTCAGCACAATGGCGATCACGAAGGACACCACGAAGGAAAAGACCATGACCGCCATCGCCCCGACGACCTGGCGGCCCAGCTGATCGAAGCCGCCGCCGTAGAACAGGCCGGCGACGCCGGCCGGGGAGGTGGGGTCGGCCAGCAGGCCGATCAGGACGGTGCCGAGGAAGCCGCCGACCAGGTGCACACCGACGACGTCGAGGGCGTCGTCGTAGCCGAGGCGGAACTTCAGCGGGACGGCCAGGGCGCAGACGGCGCCGACCACGACACCGAGCAGCAGGGCGCCCAGCGGCGAGACGGAGTGGGCCGCAGGGGTGATGCCGACCAGGCCGGCGACCACACCGGAGGCGGCGCCCAGGGTGGTGGCGTGGCCGTCGCGGATCCGTTCCACGATGAGCCAGCCGATGATCGCGGCCGCGGTGGCGGCGAGGGTGTTGACGAAGGCGGTGGCGGCGATCCAGTTGGCGCCCAGCGCGGATCCGGCGTTGAAGCCGAACCAGCCGACGAACAGCAGCGCGGAGCCGAGCATCACCGAGACGAGGTTGCCCGGGCGGATCGGGGTCTTGCCGAAGCCCTGACGCTTGCCGAGGACGATGGCGAGGGCCAGGCCCGCGGCACCGGCGTTGATGTGGATCGCGGTGCCACCGGCGAAGTCGATCGCCTTCAACTGGTTGGCGATCCAGCCACCGACCACGCTGCCGTCGGCCGACGAGAAGGCGAAGACCCAGTGGGCCACGGGGAAGTAGACGACGGTCGCCCAGATCAGCGAGAACACGATCCAGGCGCTGAACTTCATCCGGTCAGCGACGGCGCCCGAGATCAGGGCGACGGCGATGATGGCGAAGGCCGCTTGGAAGGCGACGAAGGCGAGGGCGGGGATGGTGCCGGCCACCGCATTCTTGTCCATCAGTCCCTTGAGCCCGGCGGCCTCGAGGGGGTTGCCCAGCAGGCCGAGACCTCCCAGGGAGTTGCCGAACGCTGCCGAGTACCCGAAGAGCACCCAGAGCACTCCGACCCCGGCGAGGGCGGAGAACGACATCATCATCATGTTCAGAGTGTTCTTCGTGCGGGTCATGCCGCCGTAGAAGAGGGCGAGGGCGGGTGTCGTCATCAGCAACACCAGCGCGGCACTGATCAGTACCCAGGCGGTGTCGCCGGTATCGATGGGAGTGTTCATGGCCATCAGTGAACAGGCCGTGTGTTTCCACGGTTCTGCGGCTGTGTTACGGCCGGGTGAGGAGTCGGCCGGGGATGTGTCGATCGCATTGCGAGGCCGCGGTGGAGCGTCCGTGTCACAAGCCTCTGACGACTCCATGACATCGGTGTGACTTGCGACGAACATGCTGGTGGCGGCTGAGGGGCACGAGTACCGTAGGTGCATGGCACCGGTACCCCATTGAATCCGGCGGGACAGGACCCCTGAGGTCCTGCCCCACGACGAGGGGGGACGCGGTGCCCTTCGCATGTCATGGTCGATAAGGAGCCCGTCGACCGACGGGCGGTCGGCCGTTGCTGAGACGGGAGGTTGCCATGGACGTCAACGTCACTGGCCGGCACACCAAGGTGCCCGAGGACTACAGGCTGCACGTGCTCGACAAGATCGGGAAGATCGAGCGCCTCAGGGATCGCGTGATCCGGGTGGACGTGCAGCTGTCCTCCTACGGGACCGAGAAGCAGCCCAACCAGACCTACCGCACCGAGATAACCCTCCTCTCCAAAGGCCCTGTCGTCCGCGCGGAGGCCGCCGACCCGGACAAGTTCGCCTCCTTCGAACTGGCGATGGACCGACTCCGGGCTCAGCTGCGGCGGGCGTCCGACCGTCGCAAGGTGCACCACGGGAGGCGCCGCCCCACCGCTCTCTACGAGGCGGCCGCGGAGCTGCCGGAGCTGGCCCTCGCACCCTCGGAGGAGTCCCTCGAGGGCGAGACCCGCACGGTCGCCGGGATCGAGGTGACCGGGGAGGGGCCGCTCGTCGTGCGCGAGAAGTCGCACCCGAAGACGCCGATGACGCTCGCCCAGGCGCTGGACCAGATGGAGCTGGTCGGCCACGACTTCTTCCTGTTCCAGGACGCCGACGCCGGCGTGCCGAGCGTGGTGTACCGCCGCAAGGGGTACAGCTACGGTGTGTTGCGGCTCGACGGTGAGGCGGCCGAGGAGAAGGTCGGCTGACCTGTCCCGACGATGACCCCCGCCGACACGAGGGGGCCGGTCCACCGGACCGGCCCCCTCGTCATGTCTCCGGCCCCCGCGGGCGGCCGGGGTGGCTCAGCCGACCTTCGACTCCGAACGGTCGCCGGACCACTCGGTGTGGAAGGCGCCCTCCTCGTCGACCCGCCGGTACGTGTGCGCACCGAAGAAGTCACGCTGTCCCTGGATCAGGAAGGCGGGCAGCCGCGGCGAGCGGGCACTGTCGTAGTAGGCGAGGGCGGCGGAGAAGACCGGGGTCGCCACGCCGGAGGCGATCGAGCGCCCGAGGGTACGGCGCCAGCCGTCCTGGGCGGCGGCCATGTCGGCGACCAGCGAGGGGGCCTCGAGCAGGTTGGTGAGGTTTCCGGCCGCGTACTCGTTGGAGATGCGGTCGAGGAGCTTGGCGCGGATGATGCAGCCGGCCCGCCAGATCTTGGCGACCGCGGCCACGTCGATGTCCCAGCCGTACTCCTTGGCCCCGATCCGGATCAGGTCCAGGCCCTGGGAGTAGGCGACCACCTTGGAGGCCCACAGGGCCTGGCGGACGTCCTCGACGAACGCGGCCCGGTCCTCGATCGCGATGGTCCGGTCCGGACCCTGGAGCAGGGGCTGCAGGGCGGCGCGCAGTTCGGGGGAGGACGACACCGAGCGGGCGAAGACCGACTCGGCGATGGCGTTCACGTCGACGCCCAGCTCAAGGGAGATCTGGGCGGTCCAGGAACCGGTGCCCTTCTGGCCGGCCGCGTCCACGATCACGTCCACCAGCGGCTTACCCGTCTTCGGGTCGATCTGGTCGAGCACCTGGGAGGTGATCTCGATCAGGTACGAGTCGAGCTCGCCCTTGTTCCACTCGCGGAAGATGTCGGAGATCTCGGGCACGCTCAGGCCGGCCGCCCGCAGCAGGCTGAAGGCCTCGCCGATGCCCTGCATGTCGGAGTACTCGATGCCGTTGTGCACCATCTTGACGAAGTGGCCGGCGCCGTCGGTGCCGATGTAGGTGCAGCACGGCTCGCCGTTGAACTTGGCCGAGATGTCCTCCAGCAGCGGGCCGAGGAACTCGTAGGAGTGGGCGGAGCCGCCGGGCATGATCGAGGGGCCGTTCAGGGCGCCCTCCTCGCCGCCGGACACACCCACGCCGACGAAGTGGATGCCCTTGTCGCGCAGCGCCACCTCACGGCGCTGGGTGTCCTTGTAGAACGCGTTGCCACCGTCGATCAGGATGTCGCCGTCCTCGAGCAGCGGGGCGAAGGTGTCGATCGTCGCGTCGGTCGCGGCACCAGCCTTGACCATCATCATGATCCGGCGCGGCTTCTCCAGGCTGGCAACGAGCTCCTCGGGGGTCCTCGCGGCGACGAAGCCGGCCTCGGGGTGCTCGGCGATGACCTTCTCGGTCTTCTCGTAGCTGCGGTTGAAGATCGCCACCCGGTGGCCGTGGTTGGCGAAGTTACGGGCCAGGTTCGACCCCATCACCGCCATCCCGACGACGCCGATGCTTGCGATTTCAGTCATGTGCTGCCTTTCGTTGCGTTCCGACCAGATGTGCCGTCTGCGTACGGTGCCGGGGCGCAGCGTCGGCTGCACCGCCCACATCGATCATGCCCAGCAGGCCCCGCGGCGGGGAGGTTGTTGCCACGTGTTCCAGCCCGCCCGGCGTGGCGCGCAGGTGTCCGGCACCCGGCCACCCGTTCCGGAAGCCGGGCCTCCGGCGTGCGCCGGGCCCACGGACCGCGACACGCCATTAGTCTGGCACTGACCGACAACCCCCTCACCGGTGACGGAGGTGACCGACGTGACAGATCCGGGAGACGAAGTCCCCGATGGTCCGGTGTCCGGAGGACCCACGATCTACGACGTCGCCCGGGAAGCAGGGGTCTCGCCCTCGACCGTCTCGCGGGCCCTGTCCAGGCCCGGCCGGGTGAGCTTCGACACGGCCGAGCGGATCCGCAAGGTCGCCGCGGAGCTGGGTTACCACACCAAGGTGATGACCCGGACGCTGCCGGAGCGGACCACCCGGATGCTCGGGCTGGTGGTGGCCGACATCGCCAACCCGGTCTACCTCGGAATGATCCGCGGCGCGGAGCGGACCGCCCGGGAGCTCGACTACTCCATGCTGCTGGTCGAGACCGAGGAGAGCGAGCGGCAGGAGATGCAGGTGGTCGAGCGGCTGATCCCGCTGGTCGACGGCATCATCCTCGGCGCCTCGCGGCTGTCCGACGTCGACATCCGCCGGCTCGCCAAGCAGACCCCGCTGGTGGTGCTCAACCGGCAGGTCGGCCAGGTCACCTCGGTCCTCAGCGACAACCTGCGGGCGGTCAAGCGGGCCGCCGGCTACCTCGGCGGCCTGGGGCACACCTCGATCAGCTACCTCGCCGGGCCGGAGAACTCCTGGTCCGACGGCGTGCGCTGGCGTGGCCTGCGCGAGGCCGGGCTGGAGCTCGACCTACGGGTGCGTCGGCTGGGGCCGTACGTCCCCTCGATCAAGGGCGGCGCGACGGCGGCGAGCGACTGGCTGACGCACCGCACCGGGGCGGTGCTGGCGTACAACGACCTGATGGCGATCGGGTTCATGCGCCAACTGGCCCTCAACGGGGTCGAGGTGCCCGGCGACGTCAGCGTGATCGGCTTCGACAACATCTCCGATGCCTCGCTGATCCGGCCCCGGCTCACCACGATGGCCGCCCCGCAGGTGACCCTGGGGGCGACCGCGGTCAACCACCTGCTCCGCCAGCGCCGCCAGGTCGCCGAGGTGGGCGACCCGGTGCTGCTGCCGGTACGGCTGATGGTGCGCGAGTCGACCGGCCCGGCGCCGGGCCGGCCGACCCCCGCGGGTCAGGCCCCGGGGCGTTCCGACTCGAGGCGGTAGAGCACCTCGCCGGCGTGCGGCTCGACGAACGTGTCGGGGTCCTCGGCGAGCTTCGCCAGGTCCAGCGTCGCGGGGTCGAGGTACTCCAGCGCGACCGACTCGACCACCTCGCGGGGGATCCCGGTGGCCAGCGCCACCCGCACCCGGTCGGTCTCCACGCCGGTCGCGGCGTCGTACGCCCCGGGGCCGCGCAGGTGGGTGGAGTGCGCCAGCTCGCCCCACGGGTGGTCCTTGAACCGGTCCCACTGCTTCACGAAGTAGTCGATCGTGTGGTAGCCGACGTCCAGCAGCCCCTTGTGCATCACCGATATCTCGGTGATGTGCGGGGCGTAGATGACCAGCAGGCCGCCGTCGGCGACGATCGGCTCCAGCTTGTAGAAGCCCTTGGCCGCGGTCCAGATGTCCTCGTACTTCTCCGGCATCACCGAGATGACGGTGTCGTACGCCCGCTCCTTGTAGACCACGTGCGTCTGCACCGCGACGTCGGCGCAGGCGGCCCAGGCGTCCTCGCTGGCGCCGAACGAGACGGCCTGCAGCACCGAGCTGTTGGACTTCACCACGAAGCACAGCGCGTGCCGCTCCGCCGGGACCAGTTGACAGGCCTCGTTGATCAGCGCCCGTACCGGGCTGACCGGGCGCGTGCCGATCATCGCGTGGGTCCCGATCAGTGCGCCCACCCAGTGCGAGATGTCGATCACCGAGTGCACCGACAGGCCGGGGAAGAAGTACTTGTTGCCGCCGGAGATCCCGACCACCTCGTGCGGGAAGATCGGCCCGATCACGATGTCCATGTCGGCCTCGGCGGCGTGCCGGTTCAGCTCGACCTTCATCGGGACGTCGTGCAGCCGGCCCCCGGACAGTTCGGTCACCCGCTCGGCCGGGACGGTGCCGAGGTCGACGATCTGGGCCGGGTCCCAGTGCTCGTGGTTGAGGATCTGCAGGCCCGGGTAGACGTCCTCGGCGTGGCCGGGCCGGAAGCCGAAGAACGTCGCGATGTGCCGCTCGTCCATCGCCTGGTGGGTGCCCAGCGCGATCACGGCCGTCATCGACTTCACCCGGCCGGCCAGGGCACGATGCACGGGCTTCAGCAGCAGCGGCAGCGGGCAGGTCCGGGTGCCGTCCGGGACGATCAGGCAGACGTTCTTGCCGTCCACGTCGAGGGCGGAGATCGCCTCGTGGACGAACCGGTCCACCTGCTCGCTGGTGAGCACCTGGTCGGCGCCGCCGATGAGGGCGGCCTTGCGGGGATCCCCGGCGTACGTGCCGTACGCGGTATCGGCTGGGAGGGCGGTCATGGCTCCAACGGTCCCCCAAACCCGGACCGGGCACAAGCAGATCGGCGCAAACCCGGGCGACGAGGGGCAACACCCGGCAACCCGTTGCCGCCCCCCGCCGGGCCTCGGAAGCATGGGTGACATGCCTGAGCCAGCGCTGTCACTGCATCCCGACCGACTCCTCCCCTCCGACCCCGGCGTCCGGGACATCGCGCGGCGTCTCTACCGCTCGGTCCGGGACCTGCCGATCATCTCGCCCCACGGGCACGTGCCCGCGCAGTGGCTGGCCGACGACATCACCTTCGACGATCCCACGTCGCTGCTCATCACCCCCGACCACTACGTCAACCGGCTGCTGCACGCCCATGGTGTGGAGCTGTCCGCGCTCGGGGTCAACCAGCCGGAGTTCAGCACCGACCAGCGGCGCGAGGCCTTCCGGACCCTGTGCGCGAACTGGTCGATCTACCGCGGGACGCCGGTCAAGTACTGGTTCGAGCACACCTTCGCCGAGGTCTTCGGCGTCACCCTGGCCCCCAGCGCGGCGACGGCGGACCGGATCTACGACCAGATCGACGCCGCCCTGCACACCCCGGAGTTCTCCGTCCGCTCGCTCTACCACCGGTTCGGCATCGAGGTGATGGCGACCACCGACGACCCCTGCGACGACCTGCACTGGCATCGCCGACTGCTCGACGATCCGACCTGGGACGGCCGCGTCCTGCCCGCCTTCCGGCCGGACAAGTACCTGGAGCCGGACCGCGCCGACTGGAACGAGAACATCGACCGGCTCGCCGAGGCATCCGGGGTTGACACCGCGACCTGGTCGGGCTGGGTCGCCGCGATGGAGGACCGGCGGGCGTACTTCACGGCGCACGGGGCGACCTCGACCGACCACAGCCACGCCGACGCAGGCACCGACGTGCTCGAGCCCGCCGAGGCCGAGCGGATCTACCTGGCCGCCCGGGCCGGTACCGCGACGGTGGCCGAGTGCACCGCGCTGCGCCGTCACATGGTCACCGAGCAGGCCCGGATGGCCTGTGACGACGGCCTGACGATGACCATCCACCCGGCCGTGGCGCGCAACCACGACCCGCACGCCCTCGGGGCGTACGGGGCCGACGTCGGGGCCGATATCCCGCACGCGGTGGAATTCACCCGGGCCCTGCAGCCGCTGCTGGAGCGCTACGGCAACCACCCGAACTTCCGCCTCGTCGTCTTCACCATGGACGAGACCGTCTACAACCGCGAGCTCGGGCCGCTGGCCGGCTACTACCGGTCCGTCTACGTGGGTGCGCCCTGGTGGTTCATCGACGCGCCCGAGACCATCGCCCGGTACCGGGAGAACACGACGATCTCGGCCGGCCTCCTCAAGACGTCCGGCTTCATCGACGACACCCGGGCCTTCTGCTCCATCCCCGCCCGCCACGACATGAACCGTCGCCTCGACGCCGGCTTCCTCGCCGGCCTGGTCGCCACCCATCGGCTCACCGAGGACGAGGCGCTGGACGGCATCCACGACACCGTTGTCACCTGCCCGCGAAAGGCCTTCTCGCTGTGAGTACCGCACCCCGCCTGAACCGTTCCCTGCCCGACATGCCGCCGGCCCCGCCGGTCCGGATGGTCCACCTCGGCATCGGGAACTTCCACCGCGCCCACCAGGCCTGGTACACCGCCCACGCGGCGGACGCCGCCGAGTGGGGCTACGCCGGGTTCACCGGCGCCAGCCCGCGGATCTCCGACGCCCTGGCCCCGCAGGACGGCCTGTACACCCTGGTCACCCAGGGGACCGACGGCGACCACCCGGAGGTGATCGGGGTGATCGCCGAGGTCCACCCGGCCTCCGACCACGCGGCGCTGCTGGCCCGGTTCGCCGACCCGCAGGTCGCCGTGGTCACCGTCACGGTCACCGAGCAGGGCTACGCCCGTGACGCCGACGGCCGGCTGGACACCACCCGCGAGGCGATCGTCGACGACATCGCCGCCGCAGGTGCGGACCCCCGGGCCGTGGTCGGTTCCGCCCCGGCGCGGATCGCGATGGGCCTGGCGGCCCGCCGAGCGGCCGGTGCCGGCCCGATCACCGTGCTGTCCTGCGACAACCTGCCCGCCAACGGGGAGGCCGCCCGCCAGGTGGTGACCGACTTCGCCGAGGCCGTCGACCCGGAGCTGGGCGCCTGGATCGCCGCCAACGTCGACTTCGCCACCTCGATGGTCGACCGGATCACCCCCGCCACCACCCCGGCCCTCAAGGCGCGGGTCGAGGAACTGTGCGGCTGGGTCGACGAGTCCCCGGTGCCCACCGAGCCGTTCAAGGAGTGGGTCGTCGCGGGCCGGTTCCCGGCCGGGCGGCCACAGTGGGAGACCGCGGGCGCGACCATGGTCGACGACGTCGAGCCGTACGAGCAGCGCAAGCTGTGGCTGCTCAACGGCTCGCACTCCCTGCTGGCGTACGCCGGATCGATCCGTGGCCACGAGACCGTCGAACAGGCCATCAAGGACCCGGTCTGCCGGGACTGGGTGGAGCTCTTCTGGCAGGAGACCAGCCGACACCTGGTCCTGCCCGAGGAGGAGAACGCCGCCTACCGGCAGGCCCTGGTCGAGCGGTTCGAGAACCCCAACATCCGCCACAGCCTCGCCCAGATCGCCCACGACGGTTCCACCAAGCTGGTCGTCCGGACGCTTCCCGCGCTGAAGCTGGAACGGGCCGCCGGCAACCTGCCCCGGGGCTGCGCCACCACGCTGGCCGCCTGGGTGCTGCACCTGCGGGGCCTCGGCGCCCCGGTGGCGGACGCCCTCGCCGGGGACGCGCAGGCCGCGGCCACCGCGGGCGACCTGCCGCAGGCCGTCCCGGCGGTGCTCGACCTGCTGTCGCCGGGGCTGGGGGCGGACACCGAGCTGGTCGGGCTGGTCCTCGAGCAGGCCGCCGCGGTCCAGGCCGGGTGATCCAGGCGGGGTGACGACGGGGCGGGACGGCGATGTCGTACGCTCGGGGAACGAGCCGGACCCGGGGGCGCCAGCCTCCGGGTCCGGCCCCGACAGCCCACCCGACGAAGGAGTAGCGATGGAGCCCGAGCGCATGGAGGAACTGACCCCGGAGGCCTGCTGGGAGGTCCTCACCGAGCAGCCTGTCGGTCGACTGGCGTACGTGCTCGACGGCGAGGTCAACATCGTCCCCATCAACCATGCCGTCCGCGACGAGCAGATCGTCTTCGAGACCGGCCAGGGCTCGAAGTTGTTGGCGATCGACGAGCAGGGCACCGTTGCCTACGAGGTCGACGCGATCACCGAGCACGAGAGCGTGAGCGTCGTCGTCCGCGGGTTCGCGACCGCCCTGGAGGGCGACGAGGCCGAGGCCGCCGCCGGTGGGGTCCACCCGTGGATCGAGGAGGACCGGTCCGAGGTGATGGCCATCGTGCCGTCCGCCGTGACCGGACGTCGGTACCGGTACTCCCGCGGGTGACGACGGGTCGGCGGATGCCCGTCGACCCCCTACGATGGGGTACGTCCGCCGGCCCGGCGGACGCCCCAGCCGTTCCCGTGAGAAAGCACTGATTCCGTGGCAGTCCTGGACACCATCCTGCACATGGGCGAAGGTCGCATCCTTCGCCGGCTCAAGACCGTCTCGGAGAAGGTCAACCTGATCGAGCCGGACTTCGAGGCGATGGACGACGCCGAGCTGCGGGGCCAGACGAATGACTTCCGGCAGCGCCTCGACAACGGCGAGTCGCTCGACGCGATCATGCCCGAGGCGTTCGCGACGGTCCGCGAGGCGGCCCGGCGGGTGATGGACAAGCGTCACTACGACGTGCAGATCCAGGGCGGGGCGGCGCTGCACTGGGGCAGCATCGCCGAGATGAAGACCGGTGAGGGCAAGACCCTGGTCTCGACCCTGCCGGTCTACCTCAACGCGCTGACCGGTGAGGGCGTCCACGTCGTCACGGTGAACGACTACCTGGCCCGGCGCGACGCCGAGTGGATGGGCCGGGTGCACCAGTGGCTCGGACTGTCGGTCGGCACCATCCTGGCGAACATGGACCCGGACGAGCGTCGGCGCGCCTACCGCT
>CAYOBI010000087.1:0-10445 GCA_964402325.1 uncultured Propionibacteriaceae bacterium
TGCAGCACCTCGTGCTCGCGGCGCCGGGCGTGCCGGGCCGGGCCGAACGGGGCGTAGCCGAACCGCATCAGCGGATACGTCGACACCTGGTCCACCCCGAGCTCGAAGCAGCGGACCAGGTCGCGGAGGAAGCTTCCCTCGTGCGCGTCGTCGTACTCGACGTCGAGGATCAGGTCGGCGTCCACCAGGTCGAAGCGGCCGACGGCGCTGGCCACCGCGGCCAGTGCGGCTCGGGCGTCGTGCGGGCGCCGCAGGTGGTGCAGGACGTCGTCGGAGAACGACTGTGCGCCGACGCTGACGGCGGTGAACCCGAGGCGGCGCAGTGCGTCGAGCCGTGGCGGGGTGGCGTGGGTCGGGAGCACCTCGATGGCCCGCTCGCCGGTCACCGGGATCCCTGCCAGGACCCGGCCAAGTTCCTCGGGGAAGAGCGTCGGCGTCCCGCCCCCGACGTAGAGGGAGGTGAAGCCCGCCGGTCCGGCCGCGCCCGCCTCGAGGTAGCGGCGCGCCTCGGTGGACAGAGCGGCGAAATAGCGGTCCGGTTGGCCCGCCCGGGGGACCACCTTGTTGTAGGGGCAGAACGGGCAGATCCGTGAGCAGAAGGGGACGTGCACGTAGAGTCCCACGGGGCCGTCCGCCAGCCGGGTGATCTGCTCGGTCTCCATGGCCCGCCTCCCGGTGGTGCCCCCAGGTGCCGCACGACCGGTGGACCCGGCCCGCAATTGTCAGGCTACGCCGTGGTGCATGCGTCGGAGCTTCACCCCGACATAACACCCAACTTCACCAGGGTTGAGAGATGTTGAGAGTTATGTGTGAAGCTGGGCCGCAGGCGCGGCGGTTCAGGCCCTGCGGTAGCGCTGGCGGGGGCTCCGCAGGGCTTCGGTGGGGCTGAGGATCCCCTCGTCGATCATGGCGTTGATCTGTCGCAGGACCGCGGTGCGCGACAGCCCGGAGGCGGTCATGAGTTCGCGCGTGGTGACCGAGCCGTGGTCGTCCACCTCCCGAAGGATGGCGGCCCGGATACCGGGGTCGCGGTGGTGGTCGCGTTCGTCGTCGGTCAGATGGCGGCGCAGGAAGGTCAGGGCGAAGGAACTGATGTCGTCCACCGGCTGGGGTGGCGGCATCAGCGCGGCATCGAGCTGCGCCTGGATGGTGGCGTATCCGGTGCCGCGGTTCTCTGCGACCATGCCGCCCCCGGGCAGTTGGACGTCCTCCAGCAGGGCTGAGAGCCGCTGGTTGCGGGCCGAGCTGATGCCGGTGCGTCCCAGGTCCCTGATGGTCACGGTGCCGAAGAGGCCACCCGGATTGAGCACCTCGAGGCGGTCGGCGTACATGTTCACCTGCACCTGCGTGCCCCGGGCGAGCGGTGAGTAGTCCCGGTGCATCAGGGCGTTGGTGACCGCCTCGCGGACGGCGGTGGGCGGGTAGTCCGGCACATCGCGTCGGAAGGCGCCGTTGACCAGGGCACCGGTCCGCATGTTGCGTTCGACGGCGGCGACAGCGTCGCGTACGAGGACGGGGATGGGGCCCGAGAGGGTCTCCCTGTCCAGCAAGCGCAAGCTGCCGTTCAGTACGCCGGTCTTGTCCACGCCGGGGTAGGCGGCGAAGCTGACCGTCAGGCGCGGGAAGAACTCCTGCGGGTAGGTACCCAGCGCGAGTAGGCCGGCGAGGGTGGGGTGTGGCGTGCCGTCGGAGTCCGGACGCAGGACGTAGAGACGCTGCAGCGCGGTGGTCCGGTCGGCGTTCGCTAGCGCGCGGGGGCGACGGGTGAGGAGACTCTCGACCAGATCGGGGTCGAGGTCGGACTCGCCGGCCGCGGTCACCACCTCCTCGTCGAAGCGTGGTTGGCGGCGTTCCTCCACCAAGCGGTCGACTTCGTACTCGCTCAATCGACGGTCACCCTCGCCGGTCCGGATGAAACTGCCCCCGTAGCGACCCTTGCTCTTGACCCAGCAGGGCTTGTCGTGTGGGGCCAGTGGCTCGATCTCCGCGGCGACCACCCGCCCCTCCGCGAGGTCGACGATCTCGATCAGCGGGCGCAGTGGTGGCTGGAGCTTGTCCGCACAGGCTCCGGCGAGGGCTTCCTGCATCCTGACGGCGTCGAATCCCCGTGCGGGGCGGAAGTCGTCCGCTTCGGACACCCCCAGGATGATGGTGCCGCCCCTACCGTTGGCGAAGGCGCTCAGCGTCTCGGGGACGGACTTCGGGAACCCTCCGGTGGCGGCCTTGACCTCGACCGTGGCGGTGTCGGTGCCCACGAGGCGGAGGTTCTCGAGCAGCTGCGGGATATCCATGGCCCTCCTTGCGCCAGCTTGACACAAGCTTAACACTCAACTTCACCAGGGTTGAGAGATGTTGAGAGTTATGTGTGAAGCTGTGTCGCGCGCCCGTCGAGAAGGGCGCCACGAGCTGAGGGCGGGCCGGCCGTCGGTGTCGCCGGCGGCCGACCCGCGGGTCGCCCCGCCCGCTCAGCGCGGGGGGTACGCCGGGACGGGCGGGGACGGATTCTTGCGCGGCAGGTCGGCGGCCGCGTCCGCGCGGGCGGCGATCTCCTCCAGTGAGGCGACCCAGACCCCGGGCGTGGCCAGCACGTCGCCGATCAGCGTGTCGAGGGACGCGACCCTGCCCGCTCGTCCGCTGAGGAAGGGATGGTTGGTGAGGACCCAGCAGTTGCCCAGCGCGTGGCTCGCCTCGAACTCCTCCCACCACAGCTCCCGGACGTCCTTCGCCGTCCGGATGATGCCCGATCCCCAGATATCGGGCAGATAACAGAACTGCTCCCAGTCATCGAGGGTCCACTGCAGGGGGATCTCGATCAGTTCGCCCTGCTGTCCGTCCCCGGGCACGGTCAACCGGTAGGGCGTGTCGGCGTCCATCAGGCTGGAGTCGTAGCGGAAACCCCGCTCGACCAGGAGACCCGGCAGCTGCCAGGACAGGTCCCACATGGGGGCGCGGTAGCCGACCGGGCGGACGCCGGCGACCTCCTCGAGGGCCAGCAGCCCTTCGTCGAGTTCCCGGATCTGCTCCTTGATCGGCAACAGGGCGTTCTCCCGGTGGAGGTAGCCGTGGTGGGCGACCTCGTGGCCCGCCGCCACGATGTCGCGGATCGGGCCCGGGTGGAGACGGGCGGTGAACCCGGGGACGAAGAAGGTCGACCGTACGCCATGGCGGTCCAGCAGGTCGAGCAGCCGGGGGATGCCGACCTCGGGCCCGTACGCCTGGTGGCTCATCACGCTCATCCGGGCGGCGGCCCCGGGGTCGGAGGCGAGAACGGCGGCCTCCCCGTCGACGTCGAAGGTGAACGCGGCGGCCGATGTCACCCCCTCGGGCCAGATGCTCATCGTCCGGCCCTCGCGATCTGGCGCGACATCAGGGTCACCACCTCGTACGCCAGATTGGCGCCCGCCACGGCCGTCACCTGGGCGTGGTCGTACGCCGGGGCGACCTCGACGACGTCCGCGCCGACGATCCGGTGGTCGACCAGGCCCCGCAGCAGGGTGACGAGTTCGCGGCTGGTCAGGCCACCGATCTCCGGGGTCCCCGTCCCGGGCGCGAAGGCCGGATCCATCACGTCGACATCGATCGAGACGTACAGGGGAGCATCGCCGATGCGGGACCGCAGCCTGTCGATGATCTCGGTGATCGGCGTGTGCTGGAACTCCTGCGCGCGGACCAGGGTGAAACCGAGCTCGGCGTCGTCGGTGAGGTCCTGGCGGTCGTAGATCGACCCGCGGATGCCGACATGGGCCGAGTGGCCCTTCAGGATGAGGCCCTCCTCGGAGGCCTTGCGGAAGGGTGTGCCGTGGGTGAACGTCTGGCCGAAATACTCGCCCCAGGTGTCCAGGTGCGCATCGAAGTGGAGCAGCGCCACCGGACCGTGCTGAGCGGCGATCGCCCGCAGCGAAGGGAGCGCGATGGTGTGGTCGCCACCGATGAGGACCGTACGGCGCCCCTCCCCGGTGAGCCGCGCGACACCGCGGCCGATCTCGTCGATGGCCCTCGGGATGTCGAACGGGTTGCAGTCCAGGTCGCCGGCGTCGACGACCTGGGCCTCGGCGAAGGGCGAGGCGTCGAGCTCCTGGTGGTACGGCTTCAACAGCCGGGAGGCCTCGCGGACGGCGGCCGGACCGAACCGTGCCCCGGGGCGGTAGGTGACACCGCCGTCGAACGGGACACCGGCCACGGCGATGTCGTAGTCGGGGACGTCCTCCAGCCGCGGAAGCCGGGCGTAGGTCGCCAGGCCGGCGTACCGGGGAGACCCCTGGGCGTCGACCGGTCCGACGGGCTGGTGGGTCGCCGTGACGGCGGTTGTCATGGTGTGTCCTCTCATCTCAGACCCGTCCCCGGGTGCTGCCTCCGTTGATCTGCAGGGTCTGGCCCATCATCGTGGTCAGTCGGGGGTCGCACAGCAGGCCCACGCCTGCTGCGATCTCCTCGGGTCGGCCGATCCGGCCGAGGGGGATGTCGGCCGCGTACCGCCGGTGCATCTCCTCCAACGGGATCCCCTCGTTCTCGGCGTCGACGAGTAGCTGGGCCGTGTCGATGACCCCCGGGGCGATCGCGTTCACGAGGATCCCGTCCGGGCCGAATTCGCGGCCCAGGGACTTCACCAGGCTGATCAGGCCGGCCTTCGAGGCGGCGTACGCGGTCGCCTCCGGCCAGCCGGTGACGCCCCACTCGCTCGCGATGACGACGACGCGTCCCCATCCGGCCGTACGCATCGGCCCGGCGACGGCCCGGACCAGCCGGAAGGTCCCGGCGAGGTTGGTGTCGATCACCCGCCACCAGGAGGCGGGGTCGGCGTCGACCAGCGGCCCCATCGACATGTAGGCGTGGTTGGCGACCAGGATCGCGGGGGCGCCCAGCTCGGCGCCCACCGCTGCCACGAGTCCAGCGGCCCCTTCGGGGATGGACAGGTCGGCCGCGTAGGCCCGTCCTCCCAGGTCCCGGGCCAGGTCCTGCAGCCGGTCGGTGAGGGCCAGATCCGTGACGGCCACGGTTGCGCCCATCGCCGCCAGGCGTCGGGCCTCGGCCCGGCCCATCGCGCCGTCGGCGCCGGTGACCAGGGCCACCCTGCCGTTCAGCCGTGCCTCGCTGTTCCGTGCCCCGCTGTTCAGAGTCCCGGTGCTCATCAGATCACCGCCCCGGCGTTGGGCTGGAGGCTCTCCCCGACGGCGAAGGTGCCCTCGGACAACAGCCAGGAGGCGCAGAGCGCCACTTCCTGGGGGGAGGTCAGGTGACCTGCCGGCAGGGTGGCGAGGTAGTCCTCCGCCCGCCACGGCGAGTCCGCCGCGAGCAGCGGGGTGTCGGTCGGGCCGGGGGCCACGGCGTTCACCCTGATCCCGTGCGGGGCGACCTCCGCGGCCAGGCTGCGGACGAAGCCGAGGACGGCTCCCTTGGCCGCGGAGTAGTGGGAGTCACGTTCCCCGCCGCCGTAGGCCAGTTCGCTGGCGATCGCGACGATGCTTCCGGAGCCGCGGGCGAGCATCCCGGGGAGTACGGCCCGGCTCAGGGCGAAGATCCCGCCCAGGTGGACGCGCAGCATGCGGTCCAGCATGGCGTCGGTGACCTCGGCCAGTGGCGTGGACTCGTAGTGGCCGGCGGCGGAGACGACGGCCGCGATGGGGCCGGCCTGGTCGGTCGCCGCGCTGACGGCGGCGGTGACCGCTTCGGGATCGGCCATGTCGACCTGAAGGTGGATCGCGGCGGGTCCGCCGGGTGCCCGGTCGAAGCCGACCACGGTCCACCCTTCGTCGGTCAGCAGCTCGGTGCAGGCGCGGCCGATTCCCGAGCTGCTGCCCGTGACGATGCAGGTGCTCACGCCAGCTCCTCCGCGGCGACGGCGACGTCCTCGGCAGGGATGTCGCGGTCGGGAACGGAGCCGGTCACGGTCCGGGAGACGGTGGAGTAGACCACTGCGCCGATCACGGTCAGGATGGCCATGCCGATGATGACGCCCCAGTCCAGCAGGACGGATCCGAACGCGGCGCGGGGCCACGCGATGTTGATCAGCTCGAAAGTCAGCCATGCCGTGGCGACGATCGCGATGGCGGGGGCGGCGGTCCCCAGGCTGAAGCGACCCGGGGTCCAGCGGCGTCGGAGGACGGTGACGAGGAAGCCGAGCACCGGGAACAGGAAGGCGATGTAGAAGCCGCCGCTGGTGAAGTTGACCAGCATTCCGTAGATGTCGCCGGCCAGGAAGCTGATCGCCAGGATCACCAGGCCGATGGCGGTGACCGTCGTGAGGGCGATGGTCGGGATGCCGCGCGTGGAGAGGCGCGATAGGGAGGCCGATCCGGGGAGGGCGCGGTCACGGGCGTACGCCCAGATCACCCGGGAGGCCGACGTCTGGAGGGCCAGGAAGCTGGCGCTGAACCCGATCGCGAAGAGCACCTGCAGCGGCTTGCCGAGACCCGGGCTGAGCTGGGTGGTGATGATGAAGCTCACTGGGTCCGCGACGGTGGTCCAGTCGACGCTGGACAGGTCCGGGATCGCCAGGATGAGCGAGAAGCTGGCGAACATGACGACCACACCGACGAGGAGCAGGGAGGTGATGACGGCCTTGGGCAGGTTCCGTTCGGGCTCGCGGACCTCCTCGGCGATCGCCCCGGCGCTCTCGAACCCGACGAAGGAGAAACCGATGAACACCAGCGCGGCGACGAAGGGCCCGGTCAGGCCCCAGTAACCGGATTCCATGCCCACGCCGTGGCCACCTGTGAGGAGGATCGCGGGCGAGTTCTCGCGGTGGAACAGCAGCAGCCAGACGCCCAGACCGATCGAGCCGATCATTTCGGCGGCGATGCTCGCGCCCATGAAGACCTTGAGCGCCTGTCGGCCGACCAGGTTGAGCACCGTTCCGGCGATGAGGATGCCGATGGCGAGGGCGGCCTTCGTGGCGGGATTGGTCATGTCAAGACCGAAGGCGCCGCCGACGAATCCGGCGGCCCCGAGGGCCACGGTGGTCATGGCGATGACCAGGGTGCACATGTACGCCCAGCCGGCGAACCATCCTCCGGTCGGCCCGGCCAGGCGACGTGTCCACTGGTAGATGGACCCCTCGTGCGGCCAGCGGGAGACCAGCGCGGCGAACACCAGCGCGACGAGCAGCTGCCCGATCAGCACGACGAGGAAGCCCCACCAGAACGAGGGGCCGGCGGTGCTGATGGCGAGGCCGAAGATGCCATAGAGGGCAACGATCGGCGAGATGAACGCGAACGCGAAGGTGAAGGCAGACCACAGCGTGAACTCCCGCTGAAGTCCCGAGGGGGGTGGGGTGCTGGTCGATGTCATGGGCACAGCAGACTCCGGAAACGGTGCTGTGGACAAGGTTCTGGCCGATCGCTTGAGTGATCCCCGACGATAGAGTGGGCGCATTGGAGGAGTGCACAACCCAGGACGATCCCTTCGTAACACCGTGTCCCACGGTTGTGACATCGGACCGGTGCGGGAACGACCGGAGAACGAGGGTGAAGTGGCCGGACGCACGTCGCTGGTGACCCTCGGCGACCTGCTCGGGGTGCCGACACTGTGCCTGAGCCTCGTGTGGGCCCCACCCGGTGGTCGGGAGGCGGAGGTGCTGGCGGCGAACCCCAACGAGCTGGTTCGCGCCGATCATTACCTGCGGTCAGGTGACCTCGTCTGCAGCGTCGGAGTGCGCCGGCGAACCCAGGCCGACTGGGAGGTGCTCGTCGCCGCGGTGGCGGCCTCCGGCGGCGCCGGGGTGTGCTTCGGGGTGGGGGACATCCACGAAGAGGTCCCGCCGGGCCTGGTGGAGGCCTGCCGGCGGCATGCGGTCCCCCTCGTGACGATGGCGAAGGGCGTTCCGTTCTCGAGAATCACCGATTTCCTCACCGAGGTCTACGCAGAGGACCGTCGGCTGGCGGAGGTGCGGATCAGGAACGGCCAACTGTTCTCCCTCGCGGCGCAGGGACAGGTGGATCCCGTGGTGCTGCGCCCCCTGCTGGCAGGACTGTCGGCCCCCGACCGCCTGCTCCAGGTCTCGGCCTGGCCGGTGGACTCGGCTCCCCGCCTGGCTCGTCTCCTGCCGCGGGCGATCATCGCCGATGCGCCGGACGCGGTGTACGTCGTATCGGCCGAGATCGGGGCGGTGGAGGGGATCGCGCGGGAGGTCGGCCTGGTCTGTGGGGTGGCCGCTCCGGCGACATCCGCCCTGCTGGTGCCTGCGATCACCCAGGCACACGCCGCGCTCAACGTCGCCCTGGCGAAGAGGAAGGTGACCGGTCCGCGGGACCTCGTCACCCTGGAGGGGTTGCTCTTCCAGCAGCCGCCGAGTCGTCTGGCGCCGTTCGTGACGAGCCTCCTCGACCCTCTTCGGGCGGCGGATCGTCGACACGGAAGCGATCTGCTCGCCACCTTGCAGGCCTATCTCCTCGCCCGGGGGAGCCTGCGGGACTGCGCCCGGGCACTCTTCGTCCACCCGAACACTGTGCGCTACCGGTTGACTCGCATTCGTGAGATCACGGGCCAGGACCCGGCCGATCCGCAGGACCGCCCCTCCTTCGAGATCGCTGTCTGGGCACTGGCCCATGGCCACCGGTTGACCGCTGAGGAGTGAGGGCCGGCGGCGGTCCCGCCTGTTAGGCTGACAGCGCTTCGTTCGGTGCCCGTGGTCCGGCCGAACGTGTCCCCGCTCGGGAGGGTCCGCATGATCAGATTCCTGGCCAACGTCGTCGTCAACCTCGTCGGTTCGGCGATCGCCTTCCTGGTGGCCTGGTGGGTGATCCCGGGTGTCACCCTGCGGTTCGGCGGTTTCATCACGGCGGTCGTCGTCTTCACCGTCGCCCAGGCCATCCTGGCGCCGTTCGTGTTCAACATGGCGCGCCGCTACGCGAACGCGGTGTTGGGTGGAGTCGGGATCGTCTCCACCCTGCTCGCCCTTCTGGTCGCATCGCTGATGTCCGGCGGACTGGTGATCACCGGCCTGGCCACCTGGTTCATCACGGCGCTGCTGGTCTGGCTGATCACCGCCCTCGGCGGCTGGTTGCTGATGGCGTACGTGGTCGACAAGTGGCTCAAGAAGCGGAAGGCGGCCAAGGCGTCGGGGAAGGCCTCCGCTTAGGCGAGGTGGTCCGGCGCAGACCGACGGATGATGGACGGCGAGGCGCTGAGACGGTCGCGGGCAGGTGTCGAGTTCACGCTCGCAAACTGCCGAGTTGACAGCGGTGAACTGACGAGTAACGACTGGCCAGACGCCGAGTCCGGACGTGCTGAAGCACTGTGAGCCGAGAGATGTTTGAGAGTCATGTGTGCAGCTCGACTGGGTCAACGCTCACCGGTGGCGGTCATCCTCATGCCGTTCCCGCATGCCGTCGGCGGTCCAACGGGCCCAGCGCGGGTCCCGGCCGGCGTGCTGGAGGGCGTCGAGCCGTTCCGGGTCCGGCCATGACGCGGTGACCCGATCGATGGTGACCAGGTCGAGCCGATGGTCGCGCCCGACGACGGCGAACGAGCCGGGAGCCGTGACCAACCGGGCCGCGGCGGCCCAGTGCATCAGCAGGAATGCGGCCCCGACCAGTGCGACACCCCCGCCGATGGCGGGGGACACCCAGGCGTGGGAGGGTGCCGCGACGCGGAGGATGGCCGTGGTGGTCACGGTGAGGGCGGCCAGCACGAGGAGACCGAGGACCGGCGCTCCGGGGCGTCGGCTGCCGCGTCGTCGGCCGGCGCCGGGGAACCGAGGGCCGGGACCGGAGTCCGCCAGGGTGACGATGCCACGCACCGATCCGGTGCGCCGGGCCCCGGACCGCCGAAGAGTCCTGGCGACGACCAGCAGGGGCCGGGGGACGGTGTCGGGGATCCGCGTCGGACCGAGGGGGATCTTCATGCCTTCAACGGTAGGTGGGCCGCAGTCCCCGGCCCGGCCGGACCGATCAAGGGGCAGACTGAGGCGTCGGCCCCGAGCCTCAGCCAGAGGCCTCCGCCGCGCCGACGACTGTGAGCGTTGGGAGCACTGCGTGACCGCCTTGATCCACCCGGTCGTCCTCCGCGTGTCGGGGAGCGATGGCCGATGAGTGTCCTGTACTTCCTGCTGCACGGCTCGTTGGCGCCCGACCTCCTCGGTCTCGCCGTGCGTCTCGCGGCGATCCTCCTGGTGCCGGTGAACCGTCGACCGTCATCGGCGATGGCCTGGCTGCTGGCGATCTTCCTCATCCCGTACGTCGGGGTGATCGCCTTCCTGCTGATCGGCAACCCCAAGCTCCCCCGGCGCAGGAGGGACCAGCAGCGGGAGATCAACACGATGATCAGCGAGGGGACCAAGGCGCTTCCCGACCGGCCGGCCTCCTCCGACCAGGCTGTTCCGTCCGAGGCAGGGCGGTCCGAGGCCGTGCGGTCCGAGGCAGGGCGGTCCGAGGCAGTGCCGTCCGATCAGGACTGGATGGCGGCCGTCGCCACGCTCAACCGCAACCTCGGCGCGCTGCCGATGGTCG
>CAYOBI010000088.1:0-10307 GCA_964402325.1 uncultured Propionibacteriaceae bacterium
TACTGGTTCGAGTCCAGTCGGGGGAGCCACTCGAAAGCCGCTTTCACCAGGCACAACGCCGGTGAGGGCGGCTTTTTCGTGCCCGCCGTGGGACGCCCGTGTCCGGTGGTCAGCGCCCGGCCAGGCACACCTCGCGCAGGTGCGCCAGCGCCGCCTCCTCGGCGGCCCGGACCCGCTTCACCGGCATCCCCAGGGCTGCCGCGGTGGCGACCCGGGTGCCGGCCGCCCCGTCCACCAGGCCGTAGCGGTGGGCCAACACGGCCTGCTGCTCGGGACTGAGCCCACGCCAGCCCTGGGCCAGTTCCTCGTGGCCGGGGCCCTCGTCGGGGTCGGCGGTGTCATCGCGCCACCAGGTCGCCTCCAGGTCCTCGTCCCCGTGGATCGACGCGGTGCTGACCACCTGCTCCCCCGCTGCCGCGGCCTCCCGAAGCCGCCGGACCGGGATCCGGATCCCGCCCCGCTCGAGGCGGCGGGCCTCGGCGATGCGGTGCCGGACGTACGGCACGGCCCAGGTCGAGAACCGCGTGCCGCGGGCCCAGTCGTACGTCGCCAGCGCCTCGGCCAGGCCCAGGCAGCCCTCCTGGACCAGGTCGTCGCGCTCGGCGGTCGACGGGCCGGCGTCACGGCGGACCAGGTGGACCACCAGCCCGATGTTGGCCGCCAGGAAGCGGGCCCGGGCCCGGGCGCCCAGCTCGACGACGGCTCGGAGCTCGTCCGGGGTCGCCCGCGGGCAGAGTCCGTCGGTGTCGAGTACGTGGCCGGCGATCACCCCGGCCTCGATCGTGCGGGCCAGGGCACGTTCCTCGTCGGCAGTGAGTCGTGGTTCGTCGGTGCGTGGGTAGCTCATGTCCCCACCCTGCGGCCGCCCCCGGCGTGTCGACCCCGCTCAGTCGCCTGCTGTGGACGGATCGGGCTGAGCCCGCTCCCCCTGTGGAGGGATCAGTCCGGCACGGCCACCGATCGGGCCTGCAGGTCCTTGCGGGCGGTCTCCCAGGCCAGCAGGTCGGTGAACATCTGCCGGTGCTCCGCGGCGTGCTCGAGCGGGTTGGTGCGTTGCATCCGGCCCTTCAGGGTGGCGATCGCCTCGTTGACCCGCTGCAGCTGCAGCCGGGCGGCGTACGCGTCGGCGTAGCGAGGGTCCGGGTCGCGCAGCAGCGGCTCCACCGACAGGGCGATCAGCACCTGCTCGGCGTTGGCATCGTCGCAGCCCTCCCGGATCAGCTGCATCCAGGTGGTGGTGTCGAAGCCGTCCGGCACCGTCCCGGCCGGCTCCCCGTACATCGCGAACACCAGCCGCGCGGTCTGGGCGATCCGCCGGTAGGTCGGGTGGACGAAGTCGTCCGACTCCAGCCCGCCCCAGTCGACGCTGAACGTCCACGGCACCTGGACCAGTAGCTGCACGGTGCCCCGTTCGATCACCAGCGCCGGGTCGCGCGGATCTGGCAGCGGCAGCAGCAGCGGCGCCGCCGCCGGGCTCGGCGCGATCGGCACCGGGGCGGCGGCCGGCTGTGGGGCTGCGGTGCCTCGCGACCCGCCCCGAGCGCCCTGGCCGCCCTGGCCGGCGGCACGTTCGGCGCGGGAAACCTCCCGACGGACCTCCTCGACGTCCATCCCCAGCATGCCGGCCAGCTCGTGCACGTACGCCCCCACCAGAGAGCGGTCCCGGATCGCGGCGACCAACGGTGCCGCGCCCCGCAGCGCCGCGACCCGCCCGTCGGCCCGGTCCAGGTCGTACTCGGCGATCACGTTGTCCATCACGAAGCGGTACAGCGGCACCCGGCGGCCGACCAGTTCCCGGACCGCCGCCTCGCCCTCGTTGATCCGCAGATCACACGGGTCCCAACCGTGCGGCTCGACGGCGACGTACGTCTGGGTGATGAAGTTCTGGTCGCCCTTGAAGACCTTCAGCGCCGCCGCCTGCCCGGCCGCGTCGCCGTCGAAGGTGAAGACCACCTCGCCCTGGGTGGCCGAGGTCTGGCCGATCAGCCGCTGCAGGATCCGGGCGTGGTCGTCCCCGAACGCCGTCCCGCAGGAGGCGACGGCCGTGTCGACGCCGGACAGGTGCGCGGCCATCACATCGGTGTAGCCCTCGACGACGACCGCCTGGGACTTCTTCGCGATCGGCTGGCGGGCCAGGTCGAGGCCGTACAGCACGTGCGACTTCTTGTAGACCGCGGTCTCGGGGGTGTTGATGTACTTCGCCGGCAACCGGTCGTCGTCGAACAGCCGCCGGCCGCCGAACCCGAGCACCACTCCCCCGGCGTCGCGGATCGGCCAGATCAGCCGGCCCTGGAAGAAGTCCCAGCCGCCGTTCTCGCGGACCAGGCCGGCCCGCACCAGCTCCTCGTCGCGGAAGCCGCGCTGGCGCAGGAAGCCGTGCAGGTCGCGGCCGCCACGCGGGGCGAAGCCGATCCCGAAGTGCTCGGCCGCCTGCCGGTCGAAGCCGCGGCCGTCGAGGAAGCGGCGCCCCACCAGCGCGTCGGGGGTGGTGAGCTGTTCCGCGAAGTACTCCGCGGCGATCCGGTTCGCCTCGGTGAGCCGGCGCCGGTTGCCGGAGTCGGAGGTCCGCCCGCCGTCGTCGACGTAGCGGAGCTGGACGTTGAACTGATCGGCGAGCCGCTCGACCGCCTCGACGAACGACAGGTTCTCCTTCTTCTGCAGGAACGTGATGGCGTCGCCGCCCTCGCCGCAGCCGAAGCAGTAGTAGAGCCCGCGTGCCGGGGTCACCTGGAAGCTCGGGGTCTTCTCGTCGTGGAACGGGCACAGCCCCTTGAGTGACCCGGCGCCGGCGCGCCGCAGCGTCACGTACGGACTCACCACGTCATCGATGCGGGCGCGCTCCCGCACCAGGGCGATATCCTCCTCGTTGATCCGGCCTGCCACAAGGTGTCAGTGTACGTGGCCTGCCGGCCGCCACCGTTCTCAAGCGGCACACAGGGAACCATCAGCTTCCTTGAATCCGCGACGAACATGGTGGTCAGCAGCAAACATCAGCAAGCGTCCTGCGATCTTGGAGGAGAACATGTCGGAGCGTCCTGGTTCCCCGTCGTTCGAGCCGCCGGCCGGCTCGTCGTCGACGCCCGGTCACACCCCGGGCGAGCGGCCCACCCCCGCCGCTGAGGCCTCGCAGGCCTCCCAGGGCTCGCCGGCGCAGGCCCCCTTCGGCCAGCCACAGGTCTCGTACGCCCAGCAACAGACCCCTTACGGCCAGCCACAGACCCCGTACGGCCAGCCGTGGCAGTCCGCCCCGCAGTGGCCGGCCCCCGGGCAGCCAGCCCAGGTGCCGGGTCCCGGACAGGTGCAGACCCCCCGCAAGCCGCGCAACGGCTCAGGCAAGCTGGTCGCCCTCGTCCTGGTCGGCGCACTGCTCGGCGGCGGCGTCGGTTCGGCGGCCACCCTGGCGGTCGGCGGCGCGAACAGCCAGGTGGTGACCGGCGGCACGACCACCCCGGTGGTCCAGGGCAACGGCACCGCCGTGGACTGGGCCACGGTCGCGAAGTCCGTCGAGCCGGCCGTGGTCTCGATCACCGTGACAACCGGCAACAGCGAGTCGGAGGGATCGGGCGTCATCCTCGACACCCAGGGCCACATCGCCACCAACAACCACGTGGTGAGTGGCGGCCAGAGCGGCACGATCAGCGTCACGCTGAACAACAACACGATCCACAAGGCCACGATCGTCGGCACCGACGCGGGCACCGACCTGGCGGTGATCAAGCTCACCGATCCGCCGAGCGACCTCACCCCGATCGCGTTCGGCGACGTCTCCAAGGTGGCGGTCGGCGACCCGGCGATGGCGATCGGCAACCCGCTCGGCCTGTCCGGCAGCGTGACCACCGGCATCGTCTCGGCCCTGCACCGGCCGGTGAAGTCGTCGTCGAGCGACTCCCAGCAGCAGTCGCCGTTCTCCCAGGGCCAGACCCAGTCGACCGACACCACCGTGGTCACCGACGCGATCCAGACCTCCGCGGCGATCAACCCGGGCAACTCCGGCGGCGCCCTGGTCAACGCCGCGGGCGAGCTGATCGGCCTCACCTCCTCGATCGCCACGCTCGGCAGTTCGTCGACCAGCCAGTCCGGCAACATCGGCATCGGCTTCGCGATCCGCGCCGACCAGGTCCGTTCGGTCACCAACGAGCTGATCAGCAAGGGCAGTGCCACCACCCCGCTGCTGGGGGTCTCCACCACCGACGGGGTCGGCACCGTCAGCGGCCAGCAGGTCGTCGGCGCCGAGGTCAAGTCGGTCAGCTCCGGGTCGCCGGCGGCCAAGGGCGGCATCCAGACCGGCGACGTGATCACCGGCATGGACGGCGTGCCGATCACCGGATCGGTCAGCCTCGCCGCCCGGGTCCGCAGCCAACAGGTCGGCGACTCGGTCACCCTCGACGTCAGCCGCAACGGCACCACGCAGCAGATCAAGGTGACCCTGGTCGGCAAGTGACCCTCGTCGCGCTGTCCGCCCGCGTGAGTAGGGTGACAGCGTGACTGTCGATCTCGGCTGGGGGCTGGCCATCGCCCTGGTGGCGCTGGTCGCCCTGTCGGCGCTGTTGTCCCGCCTCGGTGAGCTCGGCCTGGCCCGGCAGCAGGTGATCGCCGCGCTGCGGGCCGTGCTGCAGCTGGCCGTCGTGTCGTTCATCATCGTGGCCGCGGTGCACTACGTCTGGTCGGCGCTGCTGTTCGTGCTGCTGATGTTCTGCATCGCGACCTGGACGGCGGCCGGCCGGGCCGGCGTCCGCAACGCGATCGGCTGGGTGGCGCTGGCGATCGCCGGCGGCATCGTCCCGGTCGCCGCGGTGATCTTCCTGTCCGGGGCCTCACCGTGGCAGGGGGCGGCGATCATCCCGATCGTGGGCATCATCGTCGGCAATGCGATGAACGCCCACACCCTGGTCACCCGCCGCGCCTTCCCCGCCCTGCGCGAGCAGCACGGACAGTACGAAGCCGCCCTCGCGCTCGGCTTCGAGCGGCCCTGGGCGATCCGCCAGATCATCCACCCCGGCACCGCCGAGGCCTTGATGCCCAACATCGACACCACCCGTACGGTCGGGCTGGTGACGCTGCCGGGCGCGTTCATCGGTGTGCTACTCGGTGGCGGCTCGCCGATCCAGGCCGGCGCCTCCCAGGTGCTCGTGCTGATCGGGATCATGGCCGCCAACGCCGGCGTCGCGGTCCTGGTGGAGCGGCTGGCGGCGGCCGGCAGGCTGTTGCCGCCCGATCTCAAGGCTTCCTTGCGTCCCTGAGCCCTGGCCGCCCGGAGCGGCAGGAGGGCGACGCCGCCGCAGCGGGGCCGCCCTCCTTCGGGGCACCGGAACGGGTCCGGTGTCCGGGGTCAGATCTTGATGCAGACGTTCGAGGTCTCGGTGTAGAACTCCAGGCCGTGTACCCCACCCTCGCGGCCGATGCCGGAGTGCTTCATGCCGCCGAACGCGGTGCGCAGGTCACGCAGGAACCAGGAGTTCACCCAGACGATGCCGGCCTCGAGCTGCGGAGCGACCCGGAGCGCACGCGACATGTCCTTGGTGAAGAAGGTCGCCGACAGGCCGTACGTGGTGTCGTTGGCGAGCTTGATCACCTCGTCCTCGTCGGTGAAGGGGATCAGCGCGACGGCCGGGCCGAAGATCTCCTCGGTCGCGACCCGGGAGTCGTGCGCCAGGCCGGTCCAGATGGTCGGCTCGACCCAGGAGCCGCCGTCCCGCTCGTCGCCGAAGGTCGGGGCGCCGCCACCGGTGACGACCGTGGCACCTTCCTCCTCGGCCAGCTTGTAGTACGACAGCACCTTGTCGCGGTGCTCGTCGGAGACCACCGGGCCGAAGTTCATCGCGTCGTCGTCCGGGTAGCCGTACGTCAGCTCGTTCTCGGCGTAGTCCTTCAGCCGGTCGCGGACCTGGTCGAAGACCGACTCATGGACGTAGACCCGCTCGGTGCCGAGGCAGACCTGACCGGTGTTGAGGAAGCAGGATCGGCCCAGCTCCTTGACCGCCAGGTCGAGGTCGGCGTCCTCGAAGACGATGCCGGCGTTCTTGCCGCCCATCTCCATCGAGGTGGCCTTGAGCGTGTCGGCGGTCGCCTTGATGATGATCGAGCCGGTCACGGTCTCACCGGTGAAGGTGATGCCGTCGACGTCGGGGTGCGAGGTAATCATCGCGCCGGTCTTCCCGAAGCCGTTGACCACGTTGTAGACACCGGCCGGCACGCCGACCTCGTTCATCACCTCGCCGAGCAGCGAGGCGGTGGACGGGGTGACCTCGGAGGGCTTGACCACGACGGTGTTGCCCATGGCCAGCGCGGGGCCGGCCTTCCAGGTCATCAGGAGCAGCGGCAGGTTCCACGGCGAGATGATGCCGATGACGCCGCGGGGGCGGCGGACGCCGAAGTTCCAGGCGCCCCGGCCGTCCGGGGTGTCCATCCGGAACGTCTCGGTCGCGTGCTCCTTGAGGGTGTGCGCGAACGCCTTGAAGTTCGCCGCGCCGCGCGGGATGTCCACGTGCGAGGCGACCGAGTACGGCTTGCCGGTGTCGAGGACCTCGAGCTCGAGGAAGTCGTCGAACCGCTTGGTGATCCCGTTGGCGATGTCGAGGACGAGCTCGATCCGCTGGTCGGTGGTGAGCTGTCCCCACGGGCCGCAGAGCGCGGCCCGGGCGGCCGCCACGGCGGCGTCGACCTCGGCCCGGCCGGCGGTGTGGACGTGCGCGGTGACCTCGCCGGTGACCGGGTAGAGGACGTCGAACGTGTCGCCGGTCTCGACGTAGGTGCCGTTGATGAAGTTGGCCACGTTGCGCGGCGTGATGACCTTGTGCATGGTTGCCTGTTTCCTGTCGTTACTGCTGGTCTGGGGAGTCGTCAGGCCTGCTGGGCCTCGCGGGCCGTACGCTCGGCGCGCTCGGCGAGCGTCTCGTCAGCGGCGGCGAAGTGCGTCTTCGGGATCTCGCGGAGGATGACGCGGACGCTCTCCTTCTTCGCCACCCCGGTGCGCACGACGGACTCGGTGAGCTCGTGGATGAGTGCCCGCAGCTTCTCGGGCGAACGGCCCTCGGTGAGGGTGACCTCGATGATCGGCATCACTCGTCTCCGCTGTGGAAGTGCACCGACCCGAGGTTGGTGAAGTGGAAGGCGATCGACGTGCCGGGGGTGGCGAAGTAGGCGTCGGTGATGCCGCCGGTGAGGACGATCCAGCCGGCCTCGATCGCCAGGCCGCGCTTGGCCAGGTCGTTGGCGGCCAGCGCCAGCGCCTCGCCGGGGTGGCCCTGCACCGCGGCCCCGGTGGCGGAGTCGACGATCTCGCCGTTGACCTCAACCAGGACTGCCTCGGTCGACAGATCGACGTCCTCGGGGCGGACCGCGACCGGGCCGGTGGAGAAAGCACCGGACGAGGCGTTGTCGGCGATCACGTCACCCGCGGTGAACCGGAAGTTCTTGTAACGGGAGTCGATCACCTCGCCGCCGCCCTGGACCTGGCCGACGGCCGCCATCGCCTGGGCGGCAGTGACGCCAGGACCCTCGAGGCGGTCTTGCATCACGAAGACGAGCTCGGGCTCGATCCGGGGGTGGATCAGCCTTGCCTGCGGCACCGGGTCGCCGGCGGGCAGGATCATCGCGTCGGTCAACCAGGCGACGAAGGGCGTGTCGACGCCCATCCGCAGCTGCTTCGCGCGGGAGGTGAGCCCCAGCTTCACGCCGATGAGCTTCTCGCCGCGGGCGAGGCGCTTGGCCAGGTTGGCGTCCTGGATGCCGTACGCGCCGGCGATGTCGCCGGCCAGCTCGGGCCACTCGTCGCTGATCGGCTCGCGGTCGCGGACCTCGTCCTCACAGGCGAGCAGCTCCGCGGCGACGCTCTCGTAATCCCAGGCCATGGGTCAGTTCTCCTTCGAGGTGTTGGCGATCAGGGCGGTCACCGAGCCGAGGCCACCGAAGGTGGCGGTCACCCGGTCGCCCGGGCCGACCGGGACCATCTTCGTCACCGAGCCGGGCAGCACGACCTTGCCCGCCTCGAGAGTGGTGCCGAGCGGGCCGACGGTGTTGGCGAGCCAGACCAGCGCG
Source organism: uncultured Propionibacteriaceae bacterium (assembly GCA_964402325.1). Taxonomy (GTDB): domain Bacteria; phylum Actinomycetota; class Actinomycetes; order Propionibacteriales; family Propionibacteriaceae; genus Raineyella. The sequence continues at coordinate 8,038 of CAYOBI010000088.1, forward strand.
TTGATCGGCGAGCCGAGGACGGCGCCGCCGGCACCGGTACCGGCGACCTTGCCGTTCTTGTGCATGGTGCAGCCGACCAGCCGCAGGTCGAGGTCGCCCAGGTAGCTGGGGGTGGAACCGAGCACGACGCCCCCACCGGAGGCGTTGTCGGCGACGGTGTCACCGATCCTGATGTCCCAGTCGCGGACCCGGGAGTCGACGACCTCCAGGGCCGGCAACACGTAGTCGATGGCGCGGATCGCGTCGACGACGGTCACCCCGGGCCCCTGCAGGTCCTCCTTGAGCACGAAGGCGATCTCCGGCTCGACCCGGGGCAGGATGTGCCCGCTCAGGTCCATCGGCATGTTCTCGAGGTAGAACTGGTCGGTGAAGATGTGGCCGAAGTCCGGCTGGGCGACCCCCAGCTGCTTCTGCATCGCCGGAGAGGTCAGCCCCACCTTGTAGCCGCCCACGGTGCGGCCCTCGGCCAACCAGCTGCGTACGGTCAGCATCTGGATCTCGTAGGCGTCCTCGATGGTGAGGTCGGGGTAGGTCTCGCGCAACGGCGGGATCGACACCCCACTGCGGTTGGCCTCGAGCAGCGCCTCCGCGGCGCTGGTCCGGCTGATCGAATCCACGTTCTTCTCCTTCCGTCGGGTTTGTCGTCTTGCGGGATGTGGGGGTCAGCGCCCCAGGGAACGGCTGATCCGCTGGGCCGCAGTGTGCAGCAGGCGGGCCAGGTTCGGCACCTGGGGGGACAGCCGCTCGGTGGGCCCGAGCAGGGACAGCGCGGCGTACGCGTGCTGCTGGAGGTCCAGCAGCGGCACCGCGACCGTCGAGATGCCCTCGTACGACTCGTGGTCGGCGTGGGCGTAGCCGAGCCGGCGCACCTCGTCGAGGGTCGCCTCCCACTCGGCATGGCTGCGGATGGTGTGACTCACCCGGGGCGGGAAGCCCGCCTCGGCGCGGGCCCGGGCGGCGTCCGGGTTGTACGCCGCCATCACCTTGCCGGAGCTGGTGACGTGGCTCGGCAGCCGGCGGCCCGACGTGGCGAGCAGCTTGGCCCCGGCGCCGATCTCAAGCCGCTCGATGTAGACGACGTCGGCGCCGTCGGGGACGGAGAGGTTGACCACGTAGCCGGTCTGCCGGCTCAGCTCGAGCATGGTCGGCATCGCGACCTGGCGCAGGTCGAACCGCGCCTGGGCCAGGTGCCCCAGCTCGAAGAGGTGGATGCCGAGGCGGTAGCGCCCGGTGTGCGGGTTCTGCTCGACGATCCGGCGTGACGCCATCGTGGTGAGCAGCCGGTGCGCGGTGCTCTTGGCGATGTCGAGGCGGCGGGCGATGTCGGAGACCCCGAGCTCACCGTCGACGGAGAAGCACTCCAGGACGTCGAGGGCGGTGCCGACGGACTTCAGCTCACCGCTGCGCGGCTCCTGCCGGTCGCCGCGGGACCGCGCGGTCGTGGTGACCTCCCACGTCCGGGTCTGCCCGGACGTCGTCTGTGCAGTCCGGGTCTGCCCGGACGTCGTCTGCGCAGTACGGGTCTGGGCGGGTGGGGTCGTCCTGGTCTGCTTGCCGGTTGCCACGGCCGTCATCGACCGAGCACCGCTGCGGCGCCGGCCTCGGCGATCGCGCGGTCCTCCTCCGAGGTGCCGCCGGAGCAGCCGACGGCGCCGACCAACTCGCCGTCGATCACGATCGGGATGCCGCCGCCGAAGATCACCAGGCCCGGACGATGCGGGATGCCCTGGCCGACCGACGCGTCGTCACCGGCGAACAGCTCCGACCACTGGTGGGTCGGCAGCCCCTTGAAGGAGACCACCGAGATGGCCTTGTCCTGCGCGATGGAGGCCGACATCAGGGCCGCCCCGTCCATCCGGTCGAAGCTGACCAGGTTGCCCCCGGCGTCGGCGACGGCGATGTTGACGGCGACGCCCAGCTCTGTCGCCCGGGCGAAGGCCCCGGCGATCGCTGTGCGGGCACCATCGAGCGAGATGACGGTCTGCGGGCGGGTGACGGACACGGGGTGACTCCTTCCGGGCGTACGGGTTCGGCGTACGGGGGGTGGGTGGGCGTTCTGCCGTGGTCCGGGGATCCTGCTGGACCCCCGGACCACGGACGGGGGTCGGACTAGGTCAGGACGGTGGTGAAGCGGTCGTTGAGCTCGCGGGCGTGGTAGAAGATCGCCTTACCCAGGACGTCCGGGGTCCAGGTGACCATCGGGCGGTCCGGGAACGACAGGTAGCCGCCGGCGAAGACCTCGTTGCGGTTGCCGGCCGGGTCGAAGAAGT
>CAYOBI010000089.1:0-6921 GCA_964402325.1 uncultured Propionibacteriaceae bacterium
CAGCGGCCGCGTCGGCGAACGCCGGCAGCGCCGGGTCGAGGTCGAGGCTGCCGGAGACGATCGCCAGCACCGGGCGCGGCGACCGGCCCCGGGCCAGCCGCTCGTCCCGGGCCGGCGTCGGCAGGTCGAGCAGGCCGTACCCCTCGGCCCGGATCGTGCCCGCCCCGACCAGCAGCACGTCGCACCAGCCGCGCAGCGCCACCAGCAGCGCCTGGTCGGCCGCCCCGGTCAGCGCACCGACCCGCCCGCTGATGGTGGCGTGCCCGTCGGCCGAGGTCACCATGTTGGCCCGTACGCCCGGGTCGTCCCCGAGCGCCCGCAGCAGCTCGAGCCCGCCCAGGGCCGGGCCGGCGCCGGTCAGTCGCCGGATCTGTGCCATCGCGTCCTCGCTCACCGTACGGCCCGGGTCTCGTGCAGCCGGACCGCCACCTGGCCGCGCGAGGTGACGCCGAACTTCGCCAGGATCCGCTCGACGTGGCCGTCGACGGTCCGGATGGAGATCGTCAGGCGGGTGGCGATCTGCTTGTTGCTGAGGCCCTCGGCGACGAGTTCGGCCACCTGGGTCTCGCGCCGGGTCAGGCCGACGTCGACCGGCGCCTCGACCGGGGTCAGCGCCAGCTCGCCCAGCCCCACCTCGATCGCCTGGCGCAGGTCGAGGTCCGCGGTCTGTGCCATCAGCGCCTCGGCCTGTTCCGGGCCGAGCACCCGCAGGATCCGCTCCCGGCTGTCCCGGGCGTCGCCCGCCAGTCCAGGCCCGAACGCGTCGATCCCGGTGGACTGCGCCCGCCACAGCGCGTCCGCCGCCCCCTGCAGCCGGGCGGCCCGGCGCGGCTCGCCGGCGGCCATCACCACCTGGCAGGCCAGCAGCAGGACGTGCGGGGTGCAGATGCCGTCCTCGAACACCTCCTGCAGCCGCAGCGCCTCGGTGGCGTACGCCCGGACCCCGGCCAGGTCGCCCTGCCGCCACCGGACGATCCCGGTCACCCACAGGGCGTACGCCTTGGCCCAGGCCTCCCCGTTGCGCCGGCTCTCGGCCAGGATCGCGGCACAGGTGTCGCCGCCGCCGGCCGGGTCACCGGAGTAGATCTGGCACAGCGCCAGCTGGAACATCGCGGTCTGCATCGCGGCGATGTCGCCCAGCCCGCGGAGCACGTCGATGCCGCGCCGGTAGAGCGGCACCCCGTCGGCCGGGTCCCCGCCGAACAGGCAGCGCAGCCCGGCCCAGGTGTCCACCTCCGCCAGGCGGCGCCGGTCGTCGAGCTCCGTCGCGATCGCCCGCGCCTCCTCGAGCATCCGGGCCCCGTCCTGGTGGTCGCCCTGCAGCAGGGCGATCCAGTGGACCACCAGCAGGCACTCGCAGCGCAGCGGCGCCGCCACGTCCGGCAGCGCCAGCACCCGCTCCAGCCGGTAGCGCCCGGCCGCCATGTTGTGTCCGCCGGCCCAGAAGTAGCGCAGGTTGGCGGCGATCGCGGCGGCGGTGTCGTGGCCGGCCGGGTCGGAGATGCCCCAGTCCATCGCGGCGACGATCTCGGCGACGTCGCGCCGGGCCCGCCGCAGCCACTGCGCCTGGTGCGGCCCGGCCCACTCCCGGTGCATCTGGCCGCTGCGCTCCAGCGCGAGCAGGGCGTGGCGGCGCCGCAGGTCCTCCCACTCGTCGCTGCGGGCGGCCACCCGGGCCCCGTAGTCGCGCATCGTCACGAGCTGGCGGTAGTAGGTGAACCCGTCGGCCGGTTCGGCGATCAGCACCGACTTGGCGACCAGCCCGTCGAGCAGGTCGATCACGTCGGCGGGGTCGATCTCGCCCCAGCCGGCGACGGTCTCGACCGCCTCCAGGTCCGCGCCGCCGCGGAAGACCGACAGCCGCGCCCAGAGCAGCCGCTCGGCGGGGGTGCACAGTTCGTAGCTCCAGTCGACCAGCGCCTCCAGCGTCCGGTGCCGGGGCAGGATGTCGCGCGGGGAGCCCTTGAGCAGCGAGAACCGCTGGTCCAGCCGTACCAGCAGGTCCCCGACGCCGAGGGCGCGCAGCCGGGCGGCGGCCAGTTCGATCGCCAGCGGCATCCCGTCGAGGTGGGCGCACAGCTCCACCACCTGGGTGCAGTTGTCCGGCCCGACGACCAGGTGCACCCCGGCCCGGTCGGCCCGGTCGACGAGCAGCCGGACGGCCTCCGACTCCCGGACCGCGTCCAGGTCGGCGCAGGAGTCGGGCACCTGCAGGGGCGGGACGACCGTCACCTGTTCCCCGGAGATGCCCAGCGGCTCGCGGGAGGTGGCGATGATCCGCACCTCGGGGCACTCCCGCAGGATCGCCCGGGCCAGGTCGGCGGCGGCCGCCAGCAGGTGCTCGCAGTTGTCCAGCACCAGCAGCAGCCGCCGGTTGCGCAGGTGCCCGAGCACCTGGGCCACCGGGTCCTGCAGCGACTGGTCGATCACCTGCACCGCCGAGGCCGTACGCCACGCGACGTCGGCCGGGTCGGAGACCGCGTCCAGGGTGACCAGGACGGTGCCGTCGGGGAACTCGTGCTCCAGCCGGGTGCAGAGCTCTGTCGCGAGCCGGGTCTTGCCGATCCCACCGGGCCCGACCAGGGTCACCAGGCGACGGGCATGCACGAGTTCCACCATGTGGCACACCAACTCCTCACGCCCGATGAAGGACGTGAGGGCGGTCGCCAGCTCCGGTGACGGCGACAGTTCGGTCAACGTGGCTCCTCGACGGCGGGGATCCTCCCCAGAGTACGTGAGACGGCGCGGGATCGGGGGCCTCCGGACGTCCCTGAGGAACGCCCACACCCGTACCGCCACCCGTCTCCCGAGGGGCTGCCGCGACGGCCCCCACCCGGGCCGCGGGGGCCGGATACGGGTAGTTCTACGGGTACCGGGCGATCTGTGACCCAGCTTACATTCGGTGTCACGGACACGACTCAAGGAGGAGTCCATGACGTTCTTCATGCACCGGCTGGCGGAGGTGCTCGGGGCCCCGGAGCCCCAGCAGGCACCCCGGCCCGCACTGCGGCCCGCGGTCCCGGTCGCCCGCAACGAGGGCACCGATCGCCAGGTCGCACTGCGGTCGCTGGCCGAGCAGCTCCTCTGCGAGGCCAACGCGGTGATCGAGGATCCCGCCGACCACCTCGACCTGGTCGACGAGGTCGGCGGGGAGGACCTCGCCTTCACGATCAGCTGCCGCGACCACCGCGCCCGGGTCTCCACCCACTTCTCCGGCGGGCGCACGCTCGGCCGAATCATCTCCGCCGACCTGCCCGACGGCGAGCCGCAGGAACTGGCCGGCCCCGAGGCCCTGCCCGACCTGCTGGTCCGCCTCGTGGTGGCGGCCGGCCTGCACAACGCCGAGCCGGTCCACATCAGCTGACCGCTCTTCCCCCCGAGGTGCTGCACCGCCGGTGCCGGCACCGTCGACGCGTACGCCCCGGAGGCGTACGCCCCCACCAGATGTCCGGTCAACGATGACCGACAACACAGGAAAGGAGGTCAGTCACGTGCAGTACGAGCTGAAGACCCAGGTCATCGAGCCTCTTCGCCAGACTTTCACGCCACTGATCGAGCGCTACGGCGACAAGCCCGCCACCCGCTACCAGGAGGGGACCATCGGCCTCCAGCCGACGGAGAACTTCCACTACCGCCCGACCTGGGACTCCGAGCACGAGCTCTACGACCCGGACTACAGTGCGCTGAAGCTGACCGACCCCTACTCCTACACCGACCCGCGGCAGTACTACTACACGCCGTACGTCACCAATCGGGCCGCCATGCACGAGGCCTTCGGCAAGACCCTCGACTACGTCACCGACCACGGCCTGCTGGAGCGTACGCCGCAGAACTGGCAGCAGCTGATCGCCGAGGTGATCATCCCGCTGCGGCACTACGAGTCGGGCGCCCAGATGCTCTTCTCGAACGCCTGCCGGTTCAGCTACGGCGCGACGATCGCGCAGTGCTGCAGCTACGAGGGCTTCGACCGGATCGGCAACGCCCAGCTGATCTCCCGGGTCGGCATCGCGCTCGGCGCGGAGACCTCGGCGGTGCTGAAGTCCGCCAAGGTGCAGTGGATGGACGCCCCGCACCTGCAGGGCCTGCGCGAGGTGATCGAGCACCTGCTGGTCGAGCAGGACTGGGCGGTCGGCGTGATCGGCCTCGATGTCCTCGACGAGCTGCTCGACGCACTGGTCTACCGCCACCTCGACGAGGAGGCCATCCTCGGCGGGGCGGGCGCCTACTCGCTGCTCGCCCAGCACATCGGCACCTGGTGGTCGGAGCACCGCAAGTGGCTCGACCCGCTGTACCGGGCCTGGGCCGGCGACGAGACGTACGCCGACACCAACCGGGCCGCCGTCGCCGCCGCGGTGAACACCTGGCTGCCGCAGGCCCTGGCCGCGGTCGAGAAGGTCGCCACCCGCGCCGACGAGCTGGCCGGCACGGGCTCGGTCGCCGCGGTCCGCGCCCACGCCGTCACCGTCGCGGCGAAGTTCCGCGCCCTCGGCCTCGAGATCGACGAGCCGGCCCTCGACCAGCAGGGAGCCTGAGATGACCGAGAAGATCCTCGACAACCGGCCGGTCAGCGTCGACCTGCAGGAGACCGAGAACAACCGTGCCCTGGTCACCGCGATCGAGGCCGACAACACCGACCTGGTGATCAACCACTTCCCCGGCGTGGTGAAGCTGCAGGCCCCCGGCCGGCTGACGATCAACCGGGAGTCGGTGGAGGCCGAGCTCGGCCGTACGTGGGAGACCCACGAGTTCCAGATGGCCATCATCACCCTGTCCGGCAACATCTCCGAGTGGGACGAGGACCGCATCGTCATCTCGTGGGGCCCCCGGATCGAGGACGACGAAGAAGACGAGGACTGACGAGATGACCGCGATCAAGCCCAACACCAGCGCGCCGACGCCGGCCGCGAAGGCCCCGGCGAAGCCCAAGAAGCTGTCGATGAAGGCGCGCTACAGCGCGCTGACCCGCGACCTCGACTGGGAGCCGACGTACGTCCCCGAGCAGGAGATGTACCCGCACACCTCCTACGAGGGGATCAAGATCCACGACTGGTCCAAGTGGGACGACCCGTTCCGGCTGACCGTCGACGCGTACTACCGCTACCAGGCGGAGAAGGACAAGCGCCTCTACTCGGTGCTCGACGGCTTCGCGCAGGGGCAGGGGCACCTGACCCTGGCCCACGCCAGCTACCTGAACGCGATGAAGATCTTCCTCGGCGGCGTCACCCCGCTGGAGTACCAGGCCAACCGGCACTTCTCCTACCTGGCCCGGCACTACAACGGCCCGGGCCCGCGGTTCGCGGCGCTGTGCCAGTCGATCGACGAGATGCGCCACGCGCAGACCGAGATCCACACCCTGTCGAACTACAACAAGTTCTACGGCGGCTTCCACAACTTCCTGCAGCAGCACGACCGGGTCTGGTACCTGTCGGTGACCAAGTCGTACTTCGACGACGCGCTGTCCGCCGGGCCGTTCGAGTTCATGATCGCCATCGGGTTCTCCTTCGAGTACCTGCTGACGAACCTGCTCTTCGTGCCGTTCATGTCGGCCGCCAGCTTCAACGGCGACCTGCCGACGATGACCTTCGGCTTCTCGGCGCAGTCCGACGAGTCGCGCCACATGACTCTGGGCCTGGAGGCGATCAAGTTCATCCTCGAGCAGGACGAGGCCAACGTGCCGATCGTCCAGGAGTGGGTGGACAAGTGGTTCTGGCGCGGCTACCGGGTCACCGGCCTGGTCGCGGCGATGCTCGACTACATGCTGCCCCGCCCGGTGATGAGCTGGAAGGAGGCGTTCGAGCTCTACTTCGAGCAGCAGATGATGGGCGGCCTCTTCCCGGACCTCGCCCTCTACGGCATCCGCCCGCCCAAGCACGTCGACCAGGCGATCTGGGAGAAGGAGCACCTGTCGCACTGGCTGTACGACACCCTCTACCAGTACAGCCACGCGGCCAACTTCACCACCACCACGCCCGACGACGACCACCTCGCCTGGCTGGCCCAGGCCTACCCGGACACCTTCGAGCCGTACCGGGCCAAGTGGGAGGAGATGCGGGCCCTCGACCGGGCCGGCAAGCGCTTCACCTACCCCGGGCTGCCGGAGCTCTGCCAGGTCTGCCAGATCCCGATGACCTTCAAGGTCCACGGCGACGCCGGGCAGATCGCGCAGTTCCACTCCGACCACGACGGGGAGCACTACAACTTCTGCTCCGACGCCTGCAAGTGGATCTTCGACCGCGAACCGGAGAAGTACCGCCAGGCCTGGCTGCCCGTGCACCAGATCTACCAGGGCAACTGCGGTGGCCCGACCATCCCGGACGTGCTGGCCTGGTACGGCTACCAGGAGGGCGACGCGGGCGAGTTCGTCGGCAGCATCGACGACCAGAACTGGCAGAAGTGGCACCACCAGATCGAGGACAAGCTCGGCAACGCCCACGAGGTCGAGGAGGCCCTCGACGCGGAGGGTGTCACCGCGGCCGCCGCCTCCGTCGAGGCCTCGCTCGGAAAGGACTCCTGACATGGCCATCAAGGCTCTCTACGACTACTCCTACCCGTCCCGCTCGGCCCAGGAGCTCTACGGCGACGACATGCTCGTCCACCTGTGGCAGAAGGACGACCTGTGGTTCGCCGCCCCGGCCACCGTCCGGGTGCCCCGGGCGATGACCTGGAAGGACTTCTACGCCACGCAGTTCCTGCCCTACGTCTCCGCCAACCCGCACACCACGGGCGACGAGACCTACGCCTGGAGCCTGGTCGACGACGCCTTCACCCCGCGCGACGACGCGACCCTCGCCGAGCTCGGTGTCGGGCACAAGAACACCCTGGGCTTCGCCCGGGCCTGACCGCCGGACACGGGGGAGGAGCCGGCTCACCCCGGCCCCTCCCCCGCCCGCCGCGCACGCCACCCTCACCTTCCCGCACCCG
>CAYOBI010000089.1:7021-9879 GCA_964402325.1 uncultured Propionibacteriaceae bacterium
CCGCACCCGCCCTTCCGCACCACCCGGCCGTACGCCGACGCCGTCGTACGCCCCCGCCCGCCGCACAGAGAGAACCGCAGGGACACCATGAGCCACACCGTCACCGTTGAACCGCTCGGCCGCGAGGTCGAGGTCGCCGACGACCAGACCATCCTCGAGGCCTGCCTGCGGGCCGGGGTCTGGCTGCCGCACTCCTGCACCCACGGCACCTGCGCGACCTGCAAGGTGGAGATCCTCGACGGCGAGGTCGACCACGGCGCCGCCTCGAGCTTCGCGCTGATGGACTTCGAGCGCGAGGAGGGCAAGACCCTGACCTGCTGCGCCCGCCCGCAGGGCGACGTGACGATCGAGGCCGACATCGACGTCGAGGAGGAGTTGGAGATCTTCCCGGTGCAGGACTTCACCGGCACGATCGTCGAGCTCACCGACATCGCCCACGACATCAAGCGGCTGCGGATCGAACTCGACCGCGAGATCGGCTTCAACGCCGGCCAGTACATGAAGGTGATCGTCCCCGGCACCGACGGCATCGACCGCACCTGGTCGATGGCCAACCCGCCGACCGAGACGAAGGTCGTCGAGTTCCAGGTGCGCAACGTGCCGGGCGGCGTCGCGACCGACGGCTGGCTGTTCAAGGACGCGGCCGAGGGCGACACGGTCCAGCTGTCCGGCCCGTACGGCCGGTTCGTGCTGCGCACCTGGGAGGAGGAGCGCCCGATCGTGATGATGGCGGGTGGCACCGGCCTGGCCCCGATCGCGTCGATGATCAAGCACGCGCTGGTCAACGAGGCGTACGACGGCCACATCACCCTCTACGCCGGCGGCCGGACCCGGGCCGACCTGTACGACGTGGACTACTTCCGCGGGCTGGCGGAGGAGTACCCCGACCAGTTCACCTACCACCCGTGCGTCTCGGCCGAGGAGCCCGAGGAGGGCTACCGCGGCGGGTACGTGACGCAGGCGCTGGAGCAGGACTTCGACAAGCTGATCGGCTACCAGGGCTACATGTGCGGCTCGCCGGCGATGGTCGAGGGCTGCCTGAAGTCGTTCATGAGCCGGCGGCTGTTCCCGCGGGACATCTTCGGCGAGGACTTCTTCAACGAGGGTGACAAGCAGAAGGGCCTCAGCTCCCCGCTGATCAAGCGCTGAGCCGACCGGGTGCCCGGGCGGCAGCCCGGGCACCCGGAACCCCTTCCGGTGGGGACCCGAGTGGCTACGGTGGGCACATGCTCGTCGCCTTCTCCGTGGCCCCCTCCGGTGGGGACAATCCCGATGCCTCGCTGCACGAAGCCGTCGCGGCCGCCGTCCGCGTCGTCCGGGAGTCCGGCCTGCCGAACCGCACCGACTCCATGTTCACCACCCTCGAGGGCGACTGGGACGAGGTGATGGACGTGGTGAAGCGGGCCACCGAGGCGGTCGGGGCGTACGGCACCCGCGTTTCCCTGGTGCTCAAGGCCGACATCCGCCCCGGTCACACCGGGGAGATCACCGGCAAGGTGGCCCGGGTCGAGGCCACCCTGGCGGCGCAGGACGCGCCCGGGGGCGGGGCCGGGGGCGGCTCATGAGGAGACTGCCGCTGTTCCCGCTGGGCGTCGTGCTGTTCCCCGGCATGCCACTGCAACTGCAGGTGTTCGAACCGCGCTACCTCCAGCTGCTGGAGGACCTGTCCGAACTCGAGCCGGAGGACCGCGAGTTCGGCGTCGTGGCGATCCGCGAGGGCTCGGAGGTCGGCACCCGCCGGGTGCACAGCGTGCACAACGTCGGCTGTGCCGCCCGGCTCGCGTCGGCGCGCTCGCTCGGGGAGCGGTTCGTGATCCGGGTGATGGGCGTCTGGCGGTTCCGGCTCGACGGGGTCGATGCGGCCGCCGAGACGCCGTACGCCACGGGTTTCGTGACCAGGCTGCCGGAGGTCCGCGGCGACCAGCAGCGGGTCGACGAGCACGCCCGGGAGGTGCGCACGGCCCTCGAGGCGTACGCGACCGCCCTGAACGGCGAGATCCCGCCACTGCCCCGCGACCCGGACGAGCTGGCCTACACAGTGGGGGCGTTGGTCCCGCTCAGCATCCCCGACCAGCAGGAGCTGCTGGCCGCGCCGACGACGGAGGTCCGGCTCGTGGTGGCGCGGGACCGGCTGCGCCGCGAGGCGGGCCTGATCCGCGCGACGCATTCGCTGCCGTTCCGGCGCAACGTCGGGGAGGCGTCCCCCAACTGAGCGTGTCCCGAGGACGCCGCTCCGACGGGGACGCCGGGGGTCAGGCCGGGACGACCGAGTAGCCGGCCTCGTCCACGGCCGCGGCGATGGCCTCGAAGGCGACCTCGGCGTCGGAGGTGACGACCATCCGACCGGACTCGAGGTTCACGTCGACCGCGGTGACACCCGCCACGCCGCCGACCTCCTCGGTCACCGAGGAGACGCAGTGGCCGCAGCTCATGCCGGAGACGGTGTAGGCGGTCGTGGCCATGGAGTTCCTCCCGTGGTTCTGCGCCGCGGCAGGACAGGGCCACGGCGATGGTGCTGCCCAGAAGCGTACGCCGCCCTCCACGGCCGGCCCGCGTCGCCCGACCGCCGAACGGCACGGGCGTACGGGCCGGCAGTGCGTCAGGAGCGGACCAGGCCGGGCGTCAGGAGCGGACCAGGCCGGGCGTCAGGAGCGGACCAGGCGGGCGATGGCGGCGGAGGCCTCGGCGAGCTTCTGGTCGGCCTCCTCGCCGCCCGCCTCGATGGCGTGCATGACGCAGTGCGACAGGTGCTCGTCCAGCAGCTTCAGCGCAGTGGACTCCAGGGCCTTCGTGACGGCCGAGATCTGGGTGAGGATGTCGATGCAGTACTGGTCCTCGTCGACCATCCGCTGCAGGCC
>CAYOBI010000090.1:0-9832 GCA_964402325.1 uncultured Propionibacteriaceae bacterium
CAGCTTCGGCAGGTCCGGGAAGGAACTGAGGTTCGGCACGCCTCCACCGTACGTCCCCCAGGCGGAGAGCCCCAGGCGGAGAGTCCCCCAGGAGGGGACGACGGGAAGGGAACCCGGCACCGCAAACCCGACCGCCGGGATCAGCGGCGAAGCCGCGCCCCCGCACCGCCGACACGCAGGCCTATCGCCTTCACGTGGTCGGTGATCCGGGCCGACCAGGTGGCGACGTCGGCGGGGGTCCGGGCGATCTCGAGGCGGCTGTCGGGCAGCACCTCGTGCAGGGTCCGAGAGGTGGAGACCGGGTGCGAGGAGTCGTCGATCCAGCCGAGGATCAGCGTGGGCAGGTCGAGGTCGGCCAGCGCCTCGACCGGCGGGAGGTCGGTCGCCGCCGCGCCGCGGTAGAGGGTCGGCAGCAGGTCCTCGGCCACGTCGGGCAGGGTGAACGGCCGGTCGGGACGTACGGCCGGGGGCAGCGGCATCCGCTTCTCCAGCGAGGACCAGTAACGTACGCCGCGCTTCTCGATCACCTCGGCGTTGTGGAAGTACGCGTCGTGCTGCGCCACGCGGGAGGCCCACGCGGTCGGCGGGATGATCAGGGTCAGACCGGAGAACCGCTCGGGGTGCCGCACAGCGGCATGCAGGACGGTGCCCACGCCCATCGATTTGCCGACCGCGTGCACCCGCTCACCGGGCACCAGGTGGTCCAGCAGCGCCAGCAGGTCGTCGGCGAGCCGGGGCCAGGCGTACGCCTCGGGGTCCCGCGGCCCGGTCGAGTGGCCGTGCCCCCGGGCGTCGTAGTGGATCAGCCGATGGCCGGGCATTCCGGCGATGAAGTCGAGGCCGAGGCGTCTGTCCCGCTCACGACTGGAGGTGAGACCGTGCAGCTGGACGACCGCTGGACCCTCCCCGACGTCGTCGTAGGCAAGGGACATGCGCCCGCCGGTCGTACGGTCGATGATGTCGAGGCGGGACATGGGTCATCTCCTGTTACATGAGCTGTCACATGATCCCCCTAATCTACGAGGCATGCGTCAGACGAGCATCGGGTCGTTCCCCCTGCCGGAGCGGGCCCGGGTGAGCAGCTATGCGGCCGTCGTCCCTGCCGGGCAGGGACGAGAGCTGCCGGTTTCCTTCGACCAGGGCCGCCACGTGGGTGTCGGCCCCCGTCCCGGCTCCTGGATGGGGGTCGGGTTCACCCCGCAGGTCTTCGCCCCCGGCGCGCCGGTCGACCGGGACCTGCTGGCCGCGGCGTGGCACGCGGTGATCGCCCGGCACGGCACCCTGCGTACCGCTTTCGCCACCCGACCGGACGGGTCGCTGGAGCTGCGCGAGATCGAGGTGCAGCCGGGCAGCTGGGTCGACCACATCCCGTCCAACGGCCAGCGGCCCGCCGACGTCCTCCAGACCGTGCTGGACACCACCTGTTCCCCGTTCGAACGCCCGTCGTACCGGCTGATCCTGATCGAGGGCGAGGGCCGGCCGACCGTGGTGATCGGCGCCGACCACGCCCACGTCGACGCCTGGTCGATGCTGGTGCTGGTCCGCGACCTCACCGCGGCGCTGGACGACCTGCTCGCGGGGCGTACGCCGGGGACCGACCTGCCGGCGGCACCGGCGTTCGCCGAGCACACCGCGCAGCTGGCGGCCCAGCCGCCGGCCCCGGCCGAGGTGATCGAGCGCTGGGACGAGATCCTGCGCCGGTCCGGCGGCGTGATGCCGGTGTTCCCGCTGCCGTTGGGCGATGTGTCCGAACCGCAGCCCGACGTGGTCGACGTGGTCGACATCCTCGACGCCGGCGAGTTGGCGGCGTACGGGGAGCGGGCCACCGACCTGGGCGTCCGGATGCTGCCGCTGACCGTGTCGGTGATGACCCGGGTGACGCTCGAGCTCACCGGCCGGCCGCTGCGGGTGGTGATGCCGGTGCACAGCCGCCACGAACCGCGCTGGCGCGACTCGGTCGGCTGGTTCATCACCAACTCGGTCCTCGAGGCGGACACCCCCGAGCTCGAGCACTGCGCCGACGCGGTGCGGCAGGCCGTCCGGCTCGGCTCCTACCCCCTCGCCCCGATCATGGCGCCGTACGGGGGGATGCCGACGGCGCCGGGGATGTTCGCCCTGTCCTGGCTGGACAACCGGCGGCTCCCGGTGAGCCTGCCCGCCGGCCTGTCGCCGTACCAGCTGTCGGCATCGCTGCCGACCCAGGGCGTGATGGCCTGGTTCCTGCTGAACGACGACGGCATGCACGTACGCTGCCGCTACCCCGACACCCCGGAGGCGCACGCCTCGATGGGCGCTTGGCTGACCGCGGTGAGCGACGGGATCCGCGCCGAGGTGGGCCGGCCGCCACTGCGCTGTCAGGTCGCCTGACCCTCGGGGCGCGACCCGGCCGACCCCGCCACGACGCCCAGACGCTGCGGGGAAACAACAGACGCGCCGGAAATCCCGCCGCGACTGCACATGTCCCGCAGCGTCTCGAGGACGGGGCGGCCCAGGCGCCCCGACGGGGCCCTCGGACCGCCGGGGAGCCGTGCTCAGCCATGGCTCAGTGTGATGCTTGTCACACTGAACCGAATCAGGGATGCTTCTCGTGCGGCGCACCACCGGCCGCCCCAGACATCCCCCGGGGGCGCGCCGGCGGTGCGCTCTCCGTACGACACGGCGCGTGACACGCCCCCGGAACTAGAACATATGTACGCTTCCTGCTGAGGCCGGGACATCCCGGCGGCGTGAGGCCCGCGGGCCGGGAGGAGCGACATGGCCGGGACCGCGATGAGCCAGCTGGAGGCGCTGTTCCCCGTCGACGCGGTGGACCGGCAGGTCCGGCGCGTCGGCCCGGACGCCACCCACGTCCCGGACCTGCTGACCCTGGAGGACCAGCGTCGCCTGGCGGCAGGCTCGAAGTCGTGGCCAGGCCAGCAGATCACCGCGCGCGGCGCGACGCTGCGCCGGCACGTCACCGAGCTGCCCGACTGGCTGGTGGACCTGGCCCGTACCGCCCTCGGCCACGCCCTGCCGACCACCGGCGACCCGCATCCCGACCCGGACGACTGGACCCCCGACAGCGCCCTGGTCACCCACCTGGCACCCGGCACGTTCCTGCGACTGCACCGGCCGAAGGGCTCCGGCCCGGTGGTCATCCTGTCGGTCGGGGACGCCGGCGAGTTCCGGCTCGGCAACACCCAGACGCCGACCCGGCCCTACCGCAACGTCCTGCTGGAGTCCGGCGACGCGTTCGTGTACGGCGGCGTGGCCCGCAGCAGCTTCGTCGGGATGCCGCGCACCCGCCCTGGGACCGCCCCCGACTGGTGCGGCCTGACCGAGGGGCGGATCGACATCGCCGTCACGACGCTGGGCTGACGACCCCGACCCCGCCCCGACACACCGGGGCGACCCGCCGCTAGGCTGGGCGGACCGTACGCGCGAGGAGGGCCGGATGAGCAAGAAGACGCACCGGGTCGGAGTGCTGACCGCAGGGGGCGACAGCCCGGGGCTGAACGCCGCGATCCGCGGGTTCGGCAAGGCGGCCGTCGGCCACCACGGCATGGAGGTGATCGGCTTCCGCGACGGCATCCGCGGCCTGGCCGAGAACCGCTACATCCCGCTCGACTCGGTGGCCCTGTCCGGCATCCTGACCACCGGCGGCACGATCCTCGGCACCTCGCGGGACAAGCCGCACAAGTTCCGGGTCGGGGACGAGATCGTCGACATGGTGCCGACGATCGTCGACAACTACGAGAAGGACGAGCTGACCGCGCTGGTCTGCATCGGTGGCGGCGGCACCGCGAAGAACGCGCTGAAGCTGGCCAAGGCGGGGCTGAACATCATCCACCTGCCGAAGACCATCGACAACGACATCGCCCACACCGAGACCAGCTTCGGCTTCTCCACCGCTCTCGGCATCGCCACCGACGCGATCGACCGACTGCACTCGACCGCCCACTCCCACCACCGGATCATCGTGGTGGAGACGATGGGCCACAAGGCCGGCTGGCTGGCCCTGGGCGCCGGGATCGCCGGTGGGGCCGACATCATCCTGCTGCCGGAGATCCCCTACAGCATCGAGTCGGTGGCCGCCTCGATCCAGGACCGAGCCTCCCGCGGCCACAACTTCTCCGTCGTCGCGATCGCCGAGGGCGCCCGGGACACCCAGCGCAGCGCCGACCTGGCGGCCGCCGAGGCGCTGGTCCGCAGCGCCGCGACGCCCGAGGCGAAGGCCGCCGCCAAGGCCCACCAGAACGCCGTGGTCGCCGCCCACCGCAGCAATGCCTTCGACCTGGCCTCGGCGCTCGAGGCCGCGACCGGCCTGGAGTCCCGGGTCACCGTGCTGGGCTACGTCCAGCGCGGCGGCACCCCGGACGCCCAGGACCGGCTGCTCGGCACCCTGCTCGGCGGGGCCGGTGCGGGCCTGGTCGCCGAGGGCCACTTCGGCGTGACGGTGGCCTCCCAGGGGCAGGCCGCGGTGCCGGTGCCGTTGGAGGACGTGGCCGGCAACCTGAAGACCGTCCCGCTGGACCACCCGTGGGTGCTCGCCGCCCGCCACGTCGGGACCGGCCTGGGCGACTGACCGCGACCGACCGGCCGGGATCATCGTCGCCCCGGCCGAGGAACTGCCCTGATGCAGCACCCTGACACAGCACCCTGACACCAACCGAAGGACGCCACACCGTTGAGCCTTGATGTGACGTACGCCACATCCTAACCTGAGAGGGAGACCGGTCGCAGGGATCGATCGTCGACCGACGAGAGGTGCGAAAAATGCTGGGGGACTACACGGCGGTGCCGACGCTGCCCGTCAAGGACATGGCTGCGGCGACCGCGTTCTACGAGAACACCTTGGGCCTGACCCGCAAGATGGAGGACCCGGGCGGTGGTGGCGTTTTCTATGCCACCGGTGACGGAGCCCTCTTCGTCTACGAGTCGGCCTTCGCGGGCACCAACAAGGGCACCGCGGTGTCCTTCAACGTGTCGGCGGGCTCGTTCGCGGCCGAGGTCGCGGCGCTACGGGCCGCGGGGATCACCTTCGCGACCTTCGACCTCCCGGGCACGACCTGGGACGACGGCGTCGCCACGATGACCGACGCGGGACTGCGCGCCGTCTGGTTCACCGACCCGGACGGCAACTTCATCAGCGTGGACGAGATGCCGGCCACCTGACCGGGGCCGCCCACCGCGCACCACATCACACACACGACCCACCTTCGACGCGACCGCCCGCGCGGTCGCGTCGAGTGCGTCCGGGGCGCCCGCGCTCAGTCGACGGGCTCCGGCGGAGCCGGCAGCCGGCCGGAGGCGACCGCCTCCTGCAACGCCCGGAAGTCGCTCAGGGACTGTTCGGCGTAGTCGAAGGACCAGTCGACGATCGCGTCGGCGGCGGCGGAGTTCCGGCCCAGGTAACCCACGATCCGGGCGAAGCCGGGGCTCTGCGCGTGGGCCCGGGCGAGCATGGTGGCACAGGCGGACGCGTACGCGCCGAAGCCGTCCGGTTCGAGCCCCTCGAGCTCGATCGAGCCCTTCATGTCGTGGAACTGGCGGACGTAGTAGTCGCGGCCGTCGAAGCGGAGGTGGCCGAGGAACGGGTCGGAGACCACCTGGAGGATCCGCTGCAGGGCGACGACACGGTAGCCGTTGCCGTACGTCCCGATGCGTTCGACGGTCCGGTCGGAGAAGGTCATCCCGCCGTACTGGCCCAGCACCGAGTCGGTGGCCTCCTTGACCTGCAGCAGCAGGGTGTCGCCGTCGGCGCCCTCGAGCAGGACCAGGAAGCACCGGGTGCCGACGCTGCCGACGCCGACGACCCGGCGGACGATGTCGACCGGCGCGTACTGCGCCAGCACCAGGCTGAGGTCGATCTCGACGCCGGCGCGGTACTCCTCGTAGAGGCGCGGCATCTCGTCGCGGTCGACGGCCGCGTGGGTCATCCGCGGCGGTTCCTCGACGAACCGGCGGGCACCGCCCGCGCCGACCTCGGTGGTGCGCCGGACGGCCCGATCGGACGTACGTTTCTGGGCCCGGGCCAGCGCGGCGTCGAGCGCGCGGTGCGACTTCTCGTCCAGCGAGGCGCGGGAGGCGTCGAGGTTGCCGTGCAGGAAGTAGCGGGCGACCGGCGACATCGCCAGCAGCCTGGCCAGCGACCGCTGGTAGGTGCGGACGGTCTCGGCGGTGAGGGCGCGGATGGTGGCCTCGTCGTAGCCGGCGTCGACCCCGCCGACGACGACGCTGGTCGACAGGCGCTTGACGTCCCACTCCCAGGGCGCGAGGCCGGCCTCGTCGAAGTCGTTCAGGTCGAAGACCAGGCGCCGCTCCGGGGAGGCGAAGAAGCCGAAGTTGCTCAGGTGGGCGTCCCCGCAGGAGGCGACGGCCAGGCCGGTGTGCGGGTCCTGGGCGAGGTCGGCGGCCATCAGTGCCGCGGTGCCCCGGTAGAACGCGAACGGGCCGGCGAGCATCCGCTCCATCCGCAGCGGGATGAGCTCCTGGAGGCGGATCGCGTTCTGCTGCTCGAGGATGGTGATCGGGTCGCGGCCGTGCCGGTCGCTGCGGGCGAGTCCGGCCCGGGGCAGCCGTTGCCGGGCGGCCCGGCCCTCGGCGAGGGCCTCCGCCCTGGTGTTGACCCTCGCCTGCGTATGCACGATGTCCATGGACCAGTATCGGCACCCCGAACACCACCTGTCGCGGGGCACACCCGACTAGGCTCCCGTCATGGCAACGCCGCTCGACACCCGCATCCCGCCGCCGGTGTGGACGCACGACCTCTTCGGCGAGGCGTACGAGGACTACCGCCGCCGCGTCCCGCGGTGGGTCGGCCTGCCCGGTCGTGGGCGGAAGGAGATGCCATGACGGACTGCGGCTGCACCGGGTCGCACGAGGCCCGCCGGGTGGCGGTCACCGGCGGACCGGGGGCGGGCAAGACGGCTTTCCTCGAACTGGCCCGCCAGACCTTCTGCCACCACGTGGTGGTGGTCCAGGAGTCGGCCGGGGTGGTGTTCGGCGGCGGCTTCCCCCGCGACGACTCGCTGGTCGCCCGGCAGTCCGGGCAACGGGCCATCTACTACGTACAACGCGAACTGGAGTGTGTCGGCGACAGCCGCGAACCGGCGGTCGTGCTGTGCGACCGCGGCACCGTCGACGGCGCCGCCTACTGGCCCGGCACCCCCGAAGAGTACTGGGCCTCGGTCGGCACCACCCTGGAGCGGGAACTCGCCCGGTACGACGCGGTGATCCACCTGCGTACGCCCACCGCCGCGCAGGGATACAACCGGCAGAACCCGCTGCGGGTCGAGAGTGCGGAGGCCGCGATGGCCATCGACGAGCGCATCCTGGCCGTCTGGTCCACCCACCCGCACCACTACGTGGTGGACCCGGCGCACGCGTTCCTCGACAAGGTCGGCCACGCGATCCAGCTGGTCCGCCAGGAGGTCCCCCGCTGCTGCGGGGGCGAGGCGCCCGACCCGGACGCCGACGACGGCTGGCGGTGAGGGCGGGCTCAGCCCTCGCGCAGCTCCGCGACCTCGACGGCCTGGCCGCGTTCCCGGGACAGGTCGCAGGCCTGGGCGACGTACAGGGCCTCGAGGGCGTCCGCCGGCGTGCAGGCGCTGGGGGCATCGCCGCGGACGACCTGCAGGAAGTGCGCGAGCTCGGCCCGGTAGGCGCGATCGAACCGCTCGTTGTAGCTGTGGTACGGATCGGCGCGCACCCAGCTGACCCGCTCCTCGGCGCTGACCATCGGGGACCTGTCGTCGAGGCCGACGACGATCCCGGACAGCGAGCCGAAGATCTCGAGGCGTACGTCATGGCCGGCACCGCTGTTGCGGGAGGCGGAGACCGTGGCCACGGTGTCGTCGTGGTAGACGACCAGCGCCGAGGAGCTGTCCACGTCACCCGACTCCGCGAAGAACGGGGCGCCCTTGTTGCTGCCGGCGGCGAAGACGGTCCGGGCGCGGGCATCGAGCAGCCAGCCGATGATGTCGAAGTCGTGGATCGCGCAGTCCTTGAACAGCCCGCCGGACATGCCGCTGCGGATGTACGCCTCCGGCGGTGGCGCCTCGTCGAGGGTGTTGGCCCGGACGGTGTGGACGAAGCCGAAGGTGCCACGGCGGTAGAGTTCACGCGCCCGCAGGTAGCCACGGTCGAACCGCCGCTGGAACCCGATCTGCACCGGGACGTCCGGCACCTCGGCGGCGTGTGCGACCACCTCGCGCGTGGTGGCCACGTCGATCGCGACGGGCTTCTCACACAGCACCGCCACCCCGGCCGCCAGGGCCCGGTGGATCCAGTCGGCGTGGGCCGCGGTCGGCGTGGTGACGACGATGCCGTCGACGTCGGCGGACAGGATGTCGTCGAGATCGACGGCCGTACTCCTCGGGGTGGCGGCGGCGAGCCTCTCGGCCGCATCGCGGTGCGGAGCGGCGACGAGGACTTCCTCGACGCCAGGCAGGTCCGCCAGACGTCCGGCATGGGCGCGCCCGATGATGCCGGCGCCGACAAGTCCGATCTTCATCGGCTGCTCCTGGGGTCGAGGCCGCTCGGATCGGGCGGTCGCCCGGGTACCGAGGGCCAAACAATTTGTCCCTACCAATGGTGGCATATGTAAGGACTAATCCTCCACCCCGGCAGGTGGGGTCAGCGCCCGACAGCCTCCGCGATGAGACGCGCGGCCCGATCGATCTCGTCGGCGGTCGTCCAGCGCCCGAGGGACGGGCGAGGGTGCGTCGAGCCCGGCATGGCACGCCGAGCCGGCCGAGGCGGCCACGCCGAGGACCTGCTCCAGCACCGTCAGGGCCCGGGTGTCGTCGATGCTGACGTTGAGGGTGTTGGGCAGCCGCAAGGTGGGGTGCCCGTTGAGGTGGACCCGACCGGGCATCCGGCGGCGGAGGGCGTCCTGGAGCCGGTCGCGCACGGTGGTGAGCCGGGCGGTCTCACCGTCGGCAAGGGCGCCGGCGGCCAGCTGGGCGGCCATCCCCAACCCCACGATGTGGGGGACGTTCTCGGTGCCGGCACGCAGCCCGAACTCCTGGCCGCCGCCCCCGACGAGCGGCCGCAACGCCACCCCGTCGCGCACCCACAGCGCCGCCACCCCCTTGGGCGCGTACACCTTGTGCCCGACGACCGTGAGCAGGTCGACCCCGAGTGCCCGTACGTCGACGGCGATCTTGCCGACGGACTGGGCGGCATCGGTGTGGACCAGGACGCCGCGGGCATGCGCGACACGGGCGATGTCGGCGATCGGCTGGATCGTGCCGGTCTCGTTGTTGGCGTGCATGACGGTGACCAGCACGGTGGCGTCGGTGATCGCCCCGGCGACGTCCTGCGGATCGACCAGACCGTACGGATCGACGGGCAGCACGGTGACGTCCACGTCGTACAGGTCGGCCAGGTCGTCGCAGGCTGCCAGCACGGCGGGGTGTTCGGTGGCCTGGGTGATGACGTGGGGCCGCCGACCCGCGCGGCGATTACCCAGGACGCCGCCCTTGATCGCCAACGCGTCGGACTCCGACCCGCTGCCGGTGAAGATGATGCGTCCACCCGGCCCTCCGACGAGGTCGCTCACCCGGGCCCGCGCCGCGTCGACGGCCGCCCGGGCGGTGGTGCCGTACGCATGGCTGCTCGAGGGGTTGCCGAACTCCGATCGCAGGAAGGGCAGCATGGCGTCCACCACCGCCGGATCCACCGGCGTGGTGCCGTTGTAGTCCAGGTAGAGCGGCCGGCCGGCGAGCCCGGGATGCAGCCTGTCCATGCGGTTCCCTCTCAGGTGTGGCGATATGACCGGGGCGGGTCGATCAACGCTTCCGTCCCACCCCGAACAGCGACCGGGTGATCTCCCGGGCCGCCGACCGGG
>CAYOBI010000091.1:0-9685 GCA_964402325.1 uncultured Propionibacteriaceae bacterium
GCGCGCTTCTCCATCAGCTCTTCCCAGGAGTCGGAGGTCATCATGTCGAGGTAGGTCGCGTACATGTTGATCGCCGCGTTGTCGGAGAAGACATGGGCGGACGAGCCGCCGGGGTAGCAGCCCTCGTCCCACTGGATCGGGGCGCCGACCATCTGGTAGAGGTAGCCGGTGTCGCGGGCGACGCGGCCCTTCAGTACGTGCTGCATCTCCTCCCAGTTGAGCGCGTCGTCGGCCTCGAACATGCCGCCGGGGGTGAACGTACGGAGCACGTCGCGGCGGATGGAGTCCTTGATCTCCTCCGGGGCGTCCTTCGGCACGAAGGTCCAGGCCCAGACCTCCATCTCGTGCGGGCCCCGCGGGTGGGTGACGCGGATGGTGTAGTTGCCCAGCACCATGAAGGTCGGCCAGATGTTCAGGTGGCCGCGGACCTCGCGGTCGTCGCCGAGCCGGCGGGCGATCATCTCGGCGATCTCGGGCTGCGCCTCGTACGCCTGCATCGCCTGGCCGGTGTTGGGGACCTCGGCGCCCTTCTCGCCGTACCATGCGCCGCCGTGGCCGTAGTCGGAGAAGAACTGCCGGCCGACCGGGTCGGTGCCGCGCTTGGTCCGGTCGGCGGCGTCGGAGCCCTTGTTGAGCACGGTGGCGGCGGAGACGTGGGTGATCTCGGAGTGCTGCATGTCGGAGGTGGGCTGCTCGGCCATGAACTTCCAGTTGTTCGGCAGCACCCAGCGGTGGAACGCGACCTGCTCCATGCCACCGTCCCAGCGGTCGATGTAGCCGTCGAGGTAGTACTTCGCCGAGCCGAGGTAGTCCTCGACGTCGGGGGCGTCCTCGTCCCAGGTGCCGAACCAGAAGCCCTTGTAGTACTGGATCCGCGGGACCTTGACGGCGCTGAAGTCGCCGCGCTCGAAGGTCTCGGGGTAGGCGGTGTCCTGCCGGGGCACCTGGATCAGGTCGCCGGACAGGTCGTACGCCCAGCCGTGGAAGGTGCAGGTGAAGGCCTTGGCGGTGCCCTTGTCGACCCGGCAGATGCGCATCCCGCGGTGCCGGCACTGGTTGAGGAACGCCTTGACGCCGCCGTCCTTCTGCCGGACGACCATCACCGGGTCCTCGCCGATGTAGGTCTGCAGGAAGTCACCCTTCTTGGGGATCATCGAGTCGTGGGCGAGCATCACCCAGGCCCGCTTCCAGACCTTCTCCAACTCCTGCTCGTAGATCTCCTCGTCGGTGAAGATCCGGCCGTTGAGGCGGCCGTGCTCGATGTCGACGAGCTCGGTGATGTCGAGGGTGGTGTGGTCGGTCATGGAAACTCCCTTGTCAACGGACCGGCAGGGGGTTCCGTTGCCGGTCGGCTGGGGAGCCGAGGGCGTTCCGGCACTGGAACCTGCGACTGCGTGCTGCTGGTGAAGCGGCTTGAGCATGTGCTCAAGACTGCCGCTGCTTGAGTGAGCGCTCAAGTCTGTGGTGAGGATCACGCTAGACGGCCGTGGCGTACGATCGACAGAGACTGTTCCACCAGGAAGGACGCGCGTGCCCAGGACCCCCGCCGACCCCCGCTCCACCCGGCAGCGGATCCTCGACGCGGCGCGCCACATCTCCGCCGAACGCGGCTACAAGGGCACCACCCTGGCGATGATCCAGAAGGAGGCCAAGGTCCATCCGGGCTCCTTCTACTGGCACTTCGAGGACAAGGACGCGCTCTTCGCCGCCCTGGTCCGCTATGCGTACGAGGAGTCGCGGCCGATGGTGGACCACCTCGGCCCGGGCGACGCGCCCAACCCGGTCAAGGTCGTGCTCGACTCGATCGTCGAGAACCCGGCCCGGCACGGCCTGTGGCGGTTCAACGTCCAGCTGATGCTGGACGCGGACATGCAGGAGTCGAAGACCGCGCAGGAGATCCGTACGTTGCGCGAGATCACCCAGCGGGCGTTGACCGGGGCCTGGCTGGACCTGGTGCCGCCGCGGGTGCTGGCCGAGGTGCCCGAGCTGCCGGTCCGGATGGCCGACTTCTCGCTCGCCACCGTCGAGGGCTGCATCCTGTCCCGGGTCGCCGGCACCCCGCGGGACGAGGAGTTCATCACCTCGGTGGCGACCGCGGTGATGGCACGGATGGTCGCCCTGGCCTGCGAGAGCGCGGGGGAGCCGGTGCCGGACTTCTTCCGGGAGCGGGCCGCCGGGCTGTCGTCGTTGGTGCTCGATCCGCCCGCGGGAGTTGACCTGTTCGGCCGGGCCACCTAACCTCGGATCACCGTTCACGGGCCGGAGGGCGTCCGGCCGTGGTGGGATGGGTGAGCAGCCTCGTCGACCGCACCGTCGTGTCCCGACGTCCTCGAAGGACCCCACATGTCGCTCGCCCTCATCGCGATGTCCCACAGCCCGCTCCTGCACACCGCCGAACTGCCGCCGGCCCCCGAGGTCCGCGCCCGGGTGGACGCCTCGTTCGCCGCGATCCACGCGTTCGCCGCCGAGTACGACCCGACCCTGGTGGTCGTCTTCGCACCGGACCACTACAACGGCTTCTTCTACGACCTGATGCCGCCCTTCGCCGTCGGACTGGCGGCCAGCGCGATCGGTGACTACGGCACCGAGGCGGGCCCGCTGTCGGTCGACGAGGCGCAGGCCCTCGCGATCGTCCGGCACGTCCAGCAGGCTGACGTCGACCTGACCTTCTCGCGCCGGATGGAGGTCGACCACGGCGCCGTGCAGCCGCTGGAGACGCTGTTCGGCGGGCTGACCGCCAGGCCGGTCGTGCCGATCTTCGTCAACGGCGTCGCCGGGCCGTTCGTGCCGATGCGGCGGGTCCGGGCGATGGGGCAGGCGGTCGGCGACCACCTGGCGACCCTCGACGAGCGGGTGCTGCTGATCGCCTCCGGCGGGCTGTCGCACGACCCGCCGGTGCCGCAGTGGGACACCGCGCCCGCCGCCGCCCGGGAGGGGCTGATCGACGGCCGCCACCCCACCCCCGAGGCCCGCGAGGCGCGTCAGCGCCGGGTGATCGAGGGGGCCGCGGCGTTCGCCCGCGGCGAGGCGTCGATCCGTGACCTCAACCCGGACTGGGACCGGGCCTTCATGGCCGACTGCGCAGCCGGCGACCCGGCTCGCTTCGACGCGTACGAGGCGGAGGCGATGACGGAGGACGCCGGCCACTCCTCCCACGAGGTCCGCACCTGGGTCGCCGCGTTCAGCGCGCTGGCCGCCGCCGGGGCGTACGCCACGACCTACGAGTACTACGAGCCGATCCCGGAGTACATCGCCGGCTTCGGCGTGATGGCCGCGCGGACCGTTGAGGAGCACTGACATGGGGTGGTTGGACGGACAGGTCGCGGTGCTCACCGGGGGCGGCTCCGGACTTGGTCGCGCGCTGGTGGACACCCTGCTGGAGGAGGGCGCCCGGGTCGTCGTGCTGGAGTACTCGCCCGACAAGTGCCGGGCCCTGGAGGCCGAGTGCGATCCTGAGCGGGTCGCGGTGCTGCCGGGTGACGCCGGGTCGTACGCCTCGAACCGGGAGGCCGTCGACCTGGCGGTCTCCCGCTGGGGTCGGCTGGACACCTTCATCGCGAACGCCGGGCTGTGGGACTTCAGCCGCAGCCTGGACGAGATGACGCCCGAGGAGCTGGAGCGGGGCTTCGACGAGCTCTACCGGCTCAACGTCAAGGGCCCGCTGCTCGGCGCGAAGGCGGC
This sequence comes from uncultured Propionibacteriaceae bacterium, assembly GCA_964402325.1. GTDB lineage: Bacteria > Actinomycetota > Actinomycetes > Propionibacteriales > Propionibacteriaceae > Raineyella. Next base: position 3,682 of record CAYOBI010000091.1, read on the forward strand.
CGTGGAGGCGCTGCGGGCGACCAACGGCTCATTCATCGTCACGCTGTCCAACGCCGCCCTCTACCCCGGCGGCGGCGGGGCGCTCTACATCTCCAGCAAGCACGCCGGTGCCGGGCTGGTGAAGCAGCTGGCGTACGAACTTGCCCCCGACGTACGGGTCAACGGTGTCGCGCCGGCCGGCATGGTCAGCGACCTGCGCGGGCCGGCGGCGATGGGCCTGGCCGACACGTCGGTGAGCGGCTTCGACATGGCGGGCATGGTGGCGAAGAAGTCCGCGCTGCGCCGCTGTCCGGAGGCGGTCGACTACACCGGGGCGTACGTGCTGCTGGCGTCGCGCAAGTACGGCATCACCACGTCCGGGTCGATCCTGGACGTGGCGAACGCGAAGGGCCTGATCGGCCGGGTGGTTGACGACCTGCTGGGATGAACGGATCCACCTCACGTGGAGCCACACTGCGCGCACTGAGCTGACACTCACTCGGGACTCCGGTTGCCGACATACTTCACCCCCCTAAAGTCGCCCGAAACCGTGCAGACTTTCGTTGAGCAGTTGACCGTGGTAACAGTGAAGGTCCCCCACTCGCCAACCTCGCCGGCTTTGATCTGCACGCCCGCAGCAATGAATGCGGCGACACCTAAGACGAGAAGAATGATCACGCCAACAGCTCTAAGGATTCGCACGATTCGAATATAAAAGACACGGAAACTAGCCATTTTCCCATCGTCTGCGGCGTCTATGATATCGGACATTGCTAGGGTGTTTTGCCCCCGAAGTGGCGTTGGCTGCAACCCTCGCGGACAACGCCAAGAACATATGCGCATAACGAGTCGCCCGGTTCCTGTGGGAGTAGTGCCGGGGCATCGTCATCCTCCCCCTGGCGCTCGGGTGCTCATCCTGACTGCATTGTATCCTCGTCGGAGGCTGATATAGGTGGCTTTACCGACACCCGCACCAATGGCAAGGGTGGTGATTGTCGAGATGATTGGTAACCCTCAGCCACTCAGTCGCCGCTGAGTGTCGCGTCAAGCAACTCCTGACCTGTGGCCGGGTCGCCGTACCAAGTGGCTCCTGCCCGTAAGTCGGCGCGCTTCGGGATGGTCCGCGCTGGGCGAATGCCACGTGCGCCGTGAATCAAGTTCTGCCGACAAGATCTGATAGGTCTCGTTCGCGTCGACGAGATCTACCTTGTCGGCGAGGATGTCATCGATGCGGGAGCCGATCTCTTCGCTCCACGATGCAGCGCGAGCCGTGCTGCGTCCGTCCCGCTGCCTCCGACCTCAGCAGGCTGCCGTGCCGACTTCCGGAACGTCGAGTGGTGGGAACCGTACGTTTTAAGGTTCGGAATGGCCGGTGGTGTCAAGTCGGGATCCCGAGGTTCGGCACGTCTGCCTGCGCGATGCCCCTCACATCGGCTTGACTGAACATGTGCCGGTGAGCCCGTACGGACCACCGGCCGACGAGTAGCAGCGCAGCACTCGACCCGGCCGGTCCCCGGCCGCGGAGGTGCGCGCACCCTGCCGCCGAAGGAGCACCGATGCCCACCTCTTTCTCGCCGAACGGCCTGCGCGGAGCCGCCGCGGCCGCCTCCACCCTCCGCCGCCCCGACGGCCTCGACCCCGCCACCGACGTGTCGACGATGGTCGATCCCGAGGGCGGCCTGGTCGACCGGGCCGTCTTCACCGACCGGACCGTCTACGACACCGAGATGCGCCGGGTCTTCGCCCGCAGTTGGCTCTTCCTGGCCCACACCGACCAGTTCCGCAAGCCCGGCGACTTCTTCCAGACGTTCATGGGCGAGGACCCGATCATCGTCACGATGGACAAGCAGAAGCGGATCCGGGCCTACCTCAACTCCTGCCGGCACCGCGGCGCCCGGGTGTGCCGGGCCGACGAGGGCCAGGCCAAGGCCTTCACCTGCACCTACCACGGCTGGTCCTTCGGGCTGGACGGCGCGCTCATCTCGGTGCCCAACAGCGGCGGCTACCCGGAGGACTTCAGGCGTGAGGACTGGGGCCTGGTCGAGGTGCCGAACGTGCAGGAGTACCACGGCCTGATCTTCGGCAACTGGGACCCGGACGCGATGCCGCTGGAGGAGGACCTCGGCGACATGCGCTGGTACCTCGACGCGATGCTCGACCGTGACCCCGAGGGCACCGTCGTCGTCGGCGGGGTGATGAAGTGGGTGCTGCAGGGCAACTGGAAGCTCGCCGCCGAGCAGTTCGCCACCGACTGGTACCACGTCAACATGTCGCACGCCTCGGCCCTGCAGGTGCTCTCGCCGACCGGCCAGGGGCCGAAGAAGGAGATCGCGGAGCGTACCGGCCGCCAGTTCCACAACGACCACGGCCACGCCCACGGCTTCCCGGTGCACCCGCGCAACCGGTTTGACGCAAAGACCGTGCACCAGTGGTACGACTACGACGCGCTGCGCGAGCGGCTCGGCGCCGAGCGGGTCGCCGGCCCGCTGACCAACGGTCATGGCACCGTCTTCCCGAACTTCTCCTACCTGCCCGTCAACGGCTCGATCCGGGTCTGGCACCCCAAGGGCCCCGACCGGATGGAGGTGTGGGCCTGGACCGTCCTCGACCGGTCGATGCCCGAAGAGGTCCGCGAGGCCCAGCGGCTCTACAACCTCCGCACCTTCGGCCCGTCGGGCATCTTCGAGCAGGACGACGGCGAGAACTGGTCGGAGTGTCAGGCCATCGCGCACGGCTTCATGACCAACTCCACCCCGCTGAACTACCAGATGGGCATCGGCAGCGACCGCGAGGAGCCCGGCTACCCGGGGATCACCTCGGAGCTGCTGTCCGACTCGGCCGGCCGGGCGTTCTACCGCCGCTGGGCCGAGCTGATGCGCACCCCCGCCTGGCACGAGCAGCAGCGCTGACCCCGACCGTACGACGACACAGCGAGAGGACCCCGATCATGACGCACATCGCTGTCACCGAGGACGAGGAGCCGACCGGCGGCTTCGGGCCGGCCGCGGACGCCGAGCAGCGCCTCGACGGCACCCTGGTCGACGCCGCGTTCGGCTACCGGGTGGAGCAGTTCTACTTCCACGAGGCCGAGGTGCTCGACGAGGGCCGCTACTCCGACTGGCTGGAGATCTTCGACGACGACCTGCACTACTGGCTGCCGACCCGCTCCAACCGGACCCGCCGCCAGCAGGCCCTGGCCGTCGCCCGCCCCGGCGAGGCCGCCTTCTACGACGAGACGAAGGACTCCCTCGCCTGGAGGATCCGTCGCTACGATTCCGGGATGGCCTGGTCGGAGGATCCTCCGTCGAGGACCCGGCACCTGATCAGCAACGTCTCGGTCCGCCACAAGGGCGAGCCGGAGGTCGCCGGACCGCGCGAGTTCACCGCTCGGTCGGCCTTCCTGGTCTACCGGTCCCGGCTCGAGCGCGAGGTGGACCTCTACGCCGGGTCACGGACCGACATCCTGCGACTGCACCCCGACGGCGAACTGCGGGTGGCGAAGCGGACCATCCTGCTGGAGTCGAACGTGCTGCTCGCCAAGAACATCTCCACCTTCTTCTGAGACCCCTTCTTCCGAGAGGAGTGCCACGGTGCCCAGCGTCGAGGAACTGCGCGGCAACATCTACGACATCAACGTCAACCCCACGGCGTACGTCGAGCGGGTGGCGAAGTACCACCCGGGCAAGCTGGCGCTCGTCTACGAGCAGGAGGACTGGACGTACGGCGAGTTCGCCGACCGGGTCCGCCGCTTCGCCCACTACCTGGCCTCACACGGCATCGGGAAGGGCGACCGGGTCGCCTACCTCGGCCTCAACTCGCGGGCCTTCCTGGTCACCATGTTCGGCGCCTGGTGGTCCGGCGGCGTGTTCATGCCGATCAACTTCCGGCTGGCGGCGACCGAGATCACCGACCTGGTGAAGCGCGGCGCGCCGAAGGTGATCGTCGTCGAGCCCGGCCACGCCCCGGTGCTGGCCGAGGTCGAGGGGCTCGAGGGGATCGCGATCCGGCTGGTCGACGACGACCCGGCGGTGCCGCCGAGCGGTGACGAGCCCGCCGGGTGGGAGCGGGTCTCCACCGGCCTGCCCGGCAGCGAGGCCGCCCGGGCGATGCCGGAGCCGCTGCGTACGTCCATGGACGACCTCGGCATCCTGATGTTCACCTCCGGCACCACCGGCCTGCCGAAGGGCGTGATGCTGTCGTTCGGCAACATCTTCTGGAACTCGATCAACGTCGACACCCTGGTCGACACCCGGCCCGGCGACATGAACTACGCCGCCGCCCCGCTGTTCCACATCGGTGCGCTGAACTCGTTCACCATCCGGGCGTTCGTCCGCGGCAACGCGACCGTCGTCCGCCGCGCGGTCACCCCGGAGCAGGCACTGCTCGACATCGAGAAGTACCGGGTCAACTCCGCCTTCCTGGTGCCCGCGCAGCTGGTCGCGATGGCCAAGTCGCCGGTCTTCAACGACGCGGACATGTCCAGCCTGCGCGCCACGATCTGCGCCGGCGCCCCGGTGCCGACCTCGCTGATCCAGGAGTACGCGGCCAAGGGGATGGCCGTGCAACAGGCCTGGGGGCTGACCGAGACCGCCCCGTTCGCGACGTACCTGCCGGCCCGGATGACCGGGGTGAAGGCCGGCTCGTGCGGCGAGCCGATGCCCTACACCGAGATCAAGCTGGTCGACGTGGACAGCGGCGCCGACATCACCGAGGCGCACGTCTCCGGTGAGCTGTGCGTACGCGGCCCGAACGTCACCGTCGGCTACTGGAACGACCCGGACGCGACCGCGAAGGCGTTCCCGGACGGCTGGTTCCGGTCCGGCGACATCGGCTACCGCGACGAGGACGGCTTCTACTTCATCGTCGACCGGCGCAAGGACATGATCATCTCCGGCGGGGAGAACATCTATCCGGCCGAGGTGGAGCGAGCCCTGCACCGGATGGAGGGTATCCGCGACATCGCCGTCGTCGGCGGGCCGGACCCGAAGTGGGGCGAGACGGTCGTCGCCGTGGTCGAGTTCGCCGCGGGGGCGGAGGCCGACCTGGAGACGCTCCGGGCGTACGGCGAGACCCAGCTGGCCCGCTACAAGCTGCCGCGCGAACTGTGGGCCGTCGACGTCGTGCCCCGCAACGCCGCCGGCAAGCTCGACAAGGCCGCGATCCGCCGGCTGGTGCTCGACCGCCGGGCGGAGGTGGCCCGATGAGCGCTCTCGAGCCGAGCGCCGGCTGGGAGCGGGCGCTGCAGGTCGACGCCGGCGGGGCCGGGGACACCCTCGTCCAGGTCCGGCACACCCTCACCTCCCGGCTGCGGGACAGTTACCCCGTCGGCGCCCGCGACCTGGAGATCGGCGTCACCCGCGGCACCCCGGAAGGCGTCGCCGGGGTGGTGGCGCAGCTGTTCGCCGAGGACCCGGCGTGCCGCCGGATCATCCTCGCGGTGCCGGACGGCGACGCCGTGCTGGCCGATCTGGCCGAGGGTGCCGACCTGCGCCCCGTCGTCGAGGTCGAACTCGCCGACGACACCGTCGTGGTGCTCTGGGTCGCCGAACCCGCCGCGGTCACCGCGCTGTCCATCGCCGTCGACGACCTGCCGCAGACCTGAGGGGCCCTGATGACCGATCCCGACTTCCACCGGCAGTGGGCCGACTTCTACGAGGACGTCGACGACGTCGCCGTGTCGCTGGGCCTGCAGCCGGTCAGCGCCGACGACGACCACGTGCACCTGAAGATGCCGTTGCAGCCGCAGATCCGCCAGATCGCCGGGATGTTCTCGGCGGCCTCGCTGTTCGGCCTGGCCGACGTCTGCGCCACCTGGCTGGCGATGCGGCACGTCCCGCAGGACCGATTCCCACTGCTGGTCCAGTCCAGCACCAACCTGATCGCCAACACCTCCGAGGGGTACGCCCATGCGGTCGCGACCCTGGTGAAGGCCGGTCGTACGCTCGTCGTCGCCCAGGTGCGGGTCACCGACGACACCGACCGGGTGCTGGCGGTGGTGACGAACACCATGGTGCCGCGGTAGCGG
>CAYOBI010000092.1:0-9375 GCA_964402325.1 uncultured Propionibacteriaceae bacterium
GACCCACGCGAGTGACGGCACCATCCGGAGCATGGGGCTGTGCATGGACACCGTCGGGAGCGGCACCGCCAACGGCACCCGATTGCAGCTGTCCACCTGCGACGGACGGCGTTCCGAACAGTTCACCCTCACCGCCGCCGCGGACCTGGTCAACCTTCAGGCCAACCGCTGTGTCGACGTGACCGGTTGGAACTCCGGCAACGGCACTCCCTTGCAGCTGTGGGACTGTGCCGGCACCGCCAACCAGAAATGGTGGGTCCGCTGACCCCTCGGCTCGGCCGGGCCTCACTGCCACGCGTGGTGCGGCTCGGCGCCCGGGGTGCCCGTCCCCGGCTCGTACGGGGACCGGGTGAAGAGGAAGGTGCCGATGTCGAGGGCGTACGGCTCCCCTTCGCCGTCGCGGGTGAGCGGGCGCAGTTCCTCGCCGAGCCAGTAGTCCCCGTCGGCCCCGACCCAGCGGTCCGCCGGGTCGCGCTCGAACGTGGTCCGGCGCCGGTTGCCCTCCAGCGGGGCCAGGGCCAGCCTCGGTGAGCGTCCCGGACCGGTCGCCGGCTGCGCGGTGACGGTGTAGGGGTTCGGCCCCCAGTACCAGAGCCCGCAGAGGTCGATCACCGACCGCTGGGCCGGGTCGAGGACGTACGGCAGGGGGGCGGCCGGCTCGGTCTCCGCGAGCAGGTCGAGCAGGGCGTGGGCGGCGCCGACCGGGTGGGTGGCCGCCCCGCAGACCGCGACGACGTCACGGGTCGCCGGGTCGCACCACAGCTCGGCGGTGAAGCCGGGCACCGAGCCGCCGTGGCCCCAGCGCCGCGCTCCGCCGGTGTTGGCGATCATCAGGCCGAGTCCGTGCGCCGAGGTCCAGGGTGCCTCGGGGGTGTCGGCGAGGGCCCGGGGCTCGTACATCTGGGCCAGCAGGTCGGCCGGCAGCACCGTGCCGGCCTGCGGGCCCAGGCCGAGCAGCCAGGAGCCGAACCGCACCAGGTCGCCCGGGGTCGACCAGATCGCCCCGGCGGGGGCCATCGCCCGGTAGTCGGTCACCGGCTCGGGGTGCCAGACGTCGGCGTACGGGTGCACCGCGACCCCCACCGCGGACGACGCGTCCGCGACCGCGCCGGTGCGGGACAGGCCCAGTGGGTCGAGGACCCGGCGCCGCACCACGGCGTCCCACGGCTCGCCGTCGGCCACCTCGAGCAGACGGCCGAGCACGGCGTAGCCCACGTTCGAGTAGTGGTGCCGTCGTCCCGGGGCGGACAGCAGTTGCGGCGGGGCGGCGACCAGTTCGTCCCAGGACGGGCCGGGGGAGCGTTCCCACCACGGGCCGGTCGGCTCCGCGGCCAGGCCAGCGGTGTGGCTCAGGAACTGCGCCACCGAGGCGGTCGGGGCCAGGGCGTCCGGCAGCACCTCGCCGATCGGCGACTCCAGCCCGACCCGGCCCTCGGCCACCAGTTGGAGGACGGCCACCGCGACCAGCGGCTTGCTGATCGACCCGACCCGGTAGCGGGTGTCGGTGGTGGCGGCTCCGCCCGCCGCGCTGCCGGGGTCGCGGACGCCGACCGCCCCGGCCCAGACCGGCTCGCCGTCACGGGCCACCGCCGCGGACAGCGAGGGGACCCGGCGGTCGCGCTGGGTGGCGAGCAGCCAGGCGTCGAGGGCACGGACGGTCGCGGGGTGCAGCGTCGTCATGGATCCGACGGTAGCCGGGTCGGGTCGTGCTGTCGCGGGACCCGCGGGACGGTCAGGCGGAGCCCACGGTGGGCGGCGGAGTCGCGAAACCGGCCCGCAGGGTGGCGGCGGCGGCCTCGAGGGCGGCGCGGATCGCGGCCGCGTCGTCATCGGTGAGGGTGGCGGAGCCGGACGATCCGCTCTCCCGGTGCAGGAAGTGCGCCGCCGCCGCGCGCAGCGTAGCCAGTGAGGCCTCGACCAGGACCGTCGGGTACGGGTCGGCCAGTGGGTCGGTGCCGAGCCGTTCGGCGACCGCGGCCACCAGCATCCGGGCCGTCTGGCGCGACGACCCCATCGCCAGCGGGAGCAGCTCGGGGTGGCGCGAGGTCACCTCCTTCACCAGCCGCCAGGTCGTCCGGTCGGCGGCCAGGTCGACGGCGTAGTCGATCAGCACGTCGAGCAGCACGTCGCGGGTCGCCGGGCCGGGTGGTGCCGCCAGGATCCGGTCGCGCAGGTCGGCGCCGTGGTCCGGGGTCGGATCGACCAGCGCCTGTTCCTTGCTGGTGAAGTAGTTGAAGAAGGTCCGCGGCGACACCTTCGCCCGGTGCGCGATGTCCTCGACCCGGACCTCGGACAGGCCGTGCTCGGCCACCAGCTCGAGGGCGGCGATCTGCAGCGCCCGGCGGCTCTCCCGCTTCTTGCGCTCGCGCAGTCCCTCGGGTGCGTCGCGGTCGGGAGTGGTGGCCATGCCCCCAGCCTACGAACCCCCGTCACCCCACGCAGCCGCATGGACCGCGCCCCCCGGGGCAGGGTCAGGGCAGATCCGGTGAAGAACCCCATCGTCCGGTGGCAGGTCGCCGCCTACGGTGGGGTCGTACGCAGCTCGATCGGGGAGCCGAGGAGAACCCATGACCACAGTGCTGGTGGCCTTCGCCACCAAGGGTGGCACCACCCAGTCGGTCGCCGAGCGGCTGGGGGCCCGGTTGCTCGGCGCCGGCCATGCCGTGACCGTGGTGTCGGTCCAGGACGACCCGGACCCCGCGACGTACGACGCGGTCGTGGTCGGCTCGGGGGTCCTCGCCGGCAGCGTCTACCCGGCCGCCGGGCGGTGGCTCACCGCTCACGCACGGGGCCTGGCGGACAAGCCGGTCGGGCTGTTCGTGGTCTGCCTCGGTGCGGCGACGCGGGACCCGGCCCGGCTCGAGGAGGCCGCCGGCTACCCGGACCAGCTCGCCGCGGCGCTGCCGCAGCCGCCGGTCGCCACGACAGTGTTCGCCGGATCGTACGACCCGGCGGCGCGCCGCTGGTGGGAACGGCTCGCGGCCCGGCTCGCCAGGGCGCCCCGGGGCGACTTCCGCGACTGGGCGGCGGTCGACGCGTGGGGCGGCGAACTCGCCGGTCGGCTGTGAACGGCCGCTAGGATCACCTCACCAGCCCCAGCCATCACCGAGGAGCCCCGATGAAGCCAGGTCTCGCGCCGGGACAGACCCACACCGTCTCCGTACGGGTCGACGACTCGCTCACCGTGCCGGCCGTGTCGGACAGGTTCCCCGGGTTCGCCGACATGCCGGCGGTGTTCGCGACCGCCTACCTGGTCGGTTTCGCCGAGTGCGCCGCGATGGGCGTGCTGGCCGACTACCTGGAGCCGCACGAGAGCAGCGTCGGCGTCGACGTCCGGTTCGACCACACCGCCGCCACCCCGGTCGGGATGACGGTGACGGCGACCGCCGAGGTCACCGCGGTCGAGGGGCGGATGGTCAGCTTCCGGGTCGTGCTCCGCGACGACCTGGAGCAGATCGGCGTCGGCACCCACCAGCGGGCGATCATCCACCGGGAGAAGTTCGCGGCCCGGCTCGCCGGCAAGGCGGAGAAGGCCGGCCTGGCCGGCTGACGCCACCCCCTGACGGTCGACCGGGCGGGCACCTGTCGGTTGGACGGCAGCCGTGGTCGGCGGTACCGGCATCTAGGATCGAGGACGTGCCCTACACGAACATGCACCTCTTCACCTCCGAGTCGGTCACCGAAGGCCACCCGGACAAGGTCTGTGACCGGATCTCCGACGCCATCCTCGACGCCATGCTGGAGCAGGACCCGCAGGCGCGCGTGGCCGTGGAGACCCTCACCACGACCGGCCTGGTGCACGTCGTCGGCGAGGTGACCACCACCGCGTACGTCGAGATCCCGCAGATCATCCGCCAGGAACTGCAGTCGATCGGCTACACCTCCTCCAAGGTGGGCTTCGACGGGGCCTCGTGCGGGGTGATCGTGTCGATCGGCCAGCAGTCCCCGGACATCGCCCAGGGCGTCGACAAGTCGCTGGAGTTCCGCACCGACGCCGGTGAGCACGACCACTACGACCTGCAGGGCGCCGGCGACCAGGGCCTGATGTTCGGCTACGCCACCGACGAGACCCCGACGCTGATGCCGATGCCCGTCTTCCTGGCACACCGGCTGGCCGAGCGGCTCACCGCCGTCCGCAAGCAGGGCCTCGCCCCCGGTCTGCGCCCGGACGGCAAGACCCAGGTCACCATCGCGTACGACGGGGAACGCCCGGTCGGCATCGACACCGTCCTGGTGTCGACCCAGCATGACGAGGACATCACCCAGGAGGAGCTCGCGGAGACCATCCGCACCCTGGTGGTGGAGCCGGTGCTGGCCGAGTCCGGCCTCGACCTGGCCACCGACCGGATGGCACTGCTGGTCAACCCGACCGGCCGGTTCGTCGTCGGTGGCCCGATGGGCGACGCCGGCCTGACCGGCCGCAAGATCATCGTCGACACGTACGGCGGCATGGCCCGCCACGGTGGCGGCGCCTTCTCCGGCAAGGACCCGTCGAAGGTCGACCGCTCGGCGGCGTACGCCCTGCGGTGGGTGGCCAAGAATGTGGTGGCGGCCGGGCTCGCCAGGCGCTGCGAGGTGCAGGCCGCGTACGCGATCGGCCGGGCCCGCCCGGTCGGGGTGTACGTGCAGACCTTCGGCACGGGCACGGTGTCGGACGAGCGGATCCTCGAGGCGATCCGCACCGTCTTCGACCTGCGCCCCGGCGCGATCGTCGACCAGCTCGACCTGAAGCGGCCGATCTACAAGGCGACCTCGTCGTACGGCCACTTCGGCCGCGAGCTGCCCGACTTCACCTGGGAGCGGACCGATCGCGTCGAGGAGCTGAAGGCGGCCATCGCCGGCGCCTGACCGTCACCCGGATGGGTCCGATGCACAGGTGTACCGGACCGTCAGGCGGTTCCGGGCGTCTTCCCAGCTCCACACCTCCAACGGGACCGCGTCCGGCTCCGGCGTGGTGTGGGTGATGCGCAGCGGCTCCGGCTCATCGGGCACCGGTGCCCAGCTGCGGGCCTACAGTGCCATCCCCAACTCCCAGGGCGTGCTGAACCTGCTGTACTCGGCCGACATCGGCCAGATGGCGAAGTTCGCCGTGCCGGCGACGGACGGCAACCACGTCTACGTCGGGACCCGTGACGGCCACGTCATCGGGTTCGGCCGGCCCGCCACCTCGGCGCTGACCGGTTCGCTGGTCAACTTCGGCAACGTGGCGACCGGCTCGACCGCCACCGGCACGCTGACCCTGACCGCCACGCGGTCGCTGACCGTGACCGGCGCCACGACCGCGGCGCCCTTCGGCGTCACCGCCCCGACCCAGCCGGTGAGCCTGGCCGCCGGCGGCACCATCCAGCTTCCGGTCTCCTTCAGCCCGACCGCGGCCGGCGCCACCTCAGGCCTGGTCACGGTGACCATCGACGCCGGCAGCAAGTTGACCTTCGCGGTCAACGGCACCGGAACGGCCATCGGTCTCCAGGCGCAACCGGCGACCGCCGCGTTCGTCGAGCAGGTGGTCGGCACCTCCGGGCTCACCAACGTCCAGGTGACCAACACCGGCGCCAATGACGAGGTGATCAGCGCGGTATCGGGCCCGAGCGGGCCGTTCACCGTCACCGGACTGCCCAACGTGGGGGACAAGCTCGCCGGCGGTGGGTCGGGGTCCTTCGTGATCGGGGTGAAGTACGCCCCCACCGGCGCCGGCAGCGACACCAGTGCCGTGACGATCACCTCGACCAGCGGCACGCTGAAGATCCCGTTGACCGGCACGTCCGTGGCCGGCTCCGCGCACCTGGTGACGACACCGTCGACCCTCGACTTCGGGTCCGTCGACGTCGGCAAGTCACGCACCCTGAACTTCGACATCGCCAACACCGGTAACATCCCGACCACGATCACCCTGGCCAAGGCGCCGGCCGGTGTCTTCAGTTCCTCCACGCCACTGTCGGAGGGCGTGATCGTCGGTCCTGGGCAGGTCATCCACCAGGCCGTGACCTTCGCCCCGACCAAGGTCGGATCCGCGACCCCCGCGGTCTACTCGATCAACAGTGACTCCAACAGCGCGATCATGAACGTACAGCTGGTGGGCGTCGGGACCGGTCCGGTCCCGGCACCGGCCGCGGACTCGTGGCAGCTCAACGGCACCACCACGATGCCGACCGCAGGTCAGCTCCAGCTGACACCGGCGCTCAACTCCTCGACCGGTACGGCGTTCTTCAACACGGTGGCACCCGTCACCGGCGCGGGCACCGTCAACACCGAGGGTCTCAGCGCGAAGTTCAACGTGACCATGAACGGTGGCAACGGGGCTGACGGTGTCGCGTTCGCAATGCTCGACCCGTCGAAGAGCACCACGAAGTCCATCGGCACCGGAGGCGGTGGCGTCGGCGTCAGCAACCTGCCCGGCATCGCCGTGATGCTGCAGACCTGGCCGGCGTCAGGGGTCAACAACAACAACTACGTCGGTGTGGCCCAGACGACGGCGAGCGGCGAGACGATGCTGCAGTGGGCACCGGCTCCGTCGAACCTCCGCAGCGGCAGCCACCCGGTCGAGGTAGCGGTCGTCGGCGGCCATGTGAAGGTGTCGGTGGACGGCAAGGCACTGCTGGACGTGGTGCCCCCGGCCGGAAGCCTGACGCCGACCTCGATGATCGGCTTCACCGGGGCGACCGGCGGCCTCAACGACGTCCACACCGTCAGCAACGTCGCGATCACCACCCAGGTGTCCGGCGTCGGCACGGTCCCGGTCCCGGCTCCGGCGTTCGGCTCATGGCAGTTCAACGGCACCACGACACTGCCGGCGGCGGGACAGCTGCAGCTCACCCCGGCGGTCAACAACGCGGCCGGTACGGCGTTCTACAGCGGCGCCCCCGTCTCCGGGGCGGTCCGCACCGAGGGCCTGGCCGCGAAGTTCACCGCGACGATGAACGGCGGCACGGGGGCTGACGGTGTCGCATTCGCGATGCTCGATCCGACCCAGACCTCGCCGACAGCTGTCGGCCTCGGCGGTGGCGGACTCGGCGTCGCGAATCTGCCCGGCATCGCCGTGATGCTCCAGACGTACCCGGCGGCGGGCGTGTCCAGCAGCAACTACGTCGGAGTGGCGCGCACAACAGCCACCGGCGTGACGATGCTGCAGTGGGCGGCCGCCCCGTCGGACCTGCGCACCGGCAGCCACCCGGTCGAGGTCACGGTCGTCGGCGGCCATGTGAAGGTGTCGGTGGACGGCAAGGCACTGCTGGACGTGGTGCCGCCCGCGGGCAGCCTGCCACCGACGTCGATGGTCGGCTTCACCGGCGCGACCGGTGGCAAGAACGACGTGCACGCTGTCAGTGGGGTGTCGATCACCACCACCGCCGGATCCGGTGCGCCGCTGACGAACGCGACCACCGACACCAGCTTCGGCGAGGTCCAGTTGGGCCGCACCGGGAAGCTGTCGGTGACGCTCACCAACAAGAGCAGCCAGCCGGAGGTCGTCACCGGGGCCACCGGTCCGGGCGCCCCGTTCGGCGCCACACTGCCGTCCGTCGGGTCGACCGTGCCGGCCGGGGGCTCGATCACCGTGCCGGTGACGTTCACCCCGACCCAGGACGGCACGTTCACCGACAGCCTCACCGTGGTCACCACCAGCGGCCAGGTCGTGGTTCCGCTGACCGGGTCCGGCAGCAACCTGCTCCCTGACCTGGCGACCTCGACCTGGGTCGGCCTGGGCTCGACGGTGCTGTCCGGGACCACCATCTCGCTCACCTCCGACGGTCAGCTGGGGGCCGCGGGCCTGATGTACAACTCGACCGCGGTCAAGCCACAGGGTGTCCATGCGGTGTTCTCGGTCCAGATCACCGGTAACCACCCGACCGGCGCGGACGGGCTCACCTTCGGGTTGCTCGACGCCTCGGCCGGGAAGCCGACCGCGGCCGGCGGGGCGGGCAGCGGGCTCGGTCTCAACGGGCTGAACGGGACCTTCTTCAGCATGGCCACCTGGTCGGCCTGGGGGATCAACAGTTCGAACTACGCCGGGGTCGGCACGACCTCCGGCGGGACCGGCCTGAAGTACCTCACATCGACCACGAACATCCCGCAGCTGCGCAGCGGCACCCACACCGTCGACGTGACCATCACCACCGCCAACCACATGGTGGTCAAGGTGGACGGCACCCAGGTCCAGGACACCCTGGTGTCCAACCTGCCGCCGCAGGTCTACGTCGCCTTCTCCGGAGCGACCGGTGGGGCGACCGACACCCACGCCGTGATCAACCCGGTGGTGAGCTACACCGGCTAGTCGGCCGCGGGGACCGTTGCTGCAACATCTGCTGCACCACCTGCCGGGAGCAGGTGGTGCAGCAGTGTTCGGGCCGCCTGCTTGTCGAGCGTCTGATTGGCGTTGCCGCACTTCGGCGACTGCACACAGCTGGGGCAGCCGTCGGTGCAGCGGCAGGTGCTGAGCCGGTCGTACGTCGCCTGCCACCAGCGTTCGGCGATCCGGAAGCCCTGGGCGGCATAGCCGGAGCCGCCGGACTGCCCGTCGTGGATGAAGATCGTCGCCGCCCCGGTCTCGGGATGGAAGACGGTGGAGACGCCGCCGATGTCCCAGCGGTCGCAACTGGCGAACATCGGCAGCAGCCCGATCGCGGTGTGCTCAGCGGCGTGCACCGCCCCGGCCAGCTGCGCCTGGGTGAGGCCGGTGGCCCGGATCACCTCCTCGGGGACGGTGATCCACATCGCCTGGGTCTCGAGGCAGTGCTCCGGCATCACCATCGGGGTCTGGTCCCAGACCTCGCCGGTCAGTTCGTCGCGCCGCAGGTAGCCGATGACCTGGCCGGTGAGGCGTACGGACCCCCGGTGCAGCTGCGCGGTGGCCCCGAGGGGGCGACTCGCGCTGCGTCCGAACGGACGGGTCTCCGCGGTGGTGAGGACCTCGATGTCCATCGTGCTGACCGGCTGGGTGGTGTAGCCGGGCCGGTCCCGGTGGACGATCGCCTCGTAGTTGTCCAGGTCGAGGGTGTCGACCTTCCACGAGTCGCCCTGGTGCAGGTAGACCGCCTCGGGGTGCACCGCCCGGTCGGCGGATCCGACGTCGGCGACCCCGACCACCCGGCCGGTGTCGCGGTCCACGATGTCGACGGCGCGGGTGCCTCCGCCGCGGATGTCGATCATCGCCGCGGCCCGCTCGGGCCGGGTCCAGTACCAGCCGGCCCGGCGTTTGCGCAGCACTCCCTGCGTGGCCAGCATGTCGGCGACGGTGACCATTGAGGGGCCGAAGAACCGGCTGTCCGCCTCGGTGAGGGCCGCTTCCTGGGCGGCGGCGGCGAGGTGCGGCCCCAGCACGTACGGGTTCGCCGGGTCGAGGACCGTACGCTCCACCGAGCCGTCCAGCAGCTCCTCGGG
>CAYOBI010000093.1:0-9143 GCA_964402325.1 uncultured Propionibacteriaceae bacterium
ATGAGCATGCCGTTCTACGTCGCGCCCGAGCAGCAGATGAAGGACCGCTCGGACTTCGCCCGCAAGGGCATCGCCCGGGGACGGGCGGTGGTGGTGCTGCGCTATCGGGACGGCATCTGCTTCGTCGCCGAGAACCGCTCGCTGGCCCTGCACAAGATTTCCGAGATCTACGACCGGATCGCCTTCGCGGCCGTCGGGCGCTACAACGAGTTCGAGCAGTTGCGGATCGCCGGCATCCAGCAGGCGGACCTGCGTGGCTACGCGTACGACCGCTCCGACGTGACCGGGCGGATGCTGGCCAACGCCTACTCCCAGCTGCTGGGGTCGACGTTCTCCTCCGGTGCCGAGAAGCCGTTCGAGGTGGAGCTGGTGGTCGCCGAGCTGGGTGACGAGGCGGGCGGTGACCAGATCTACCGGCTCACCTACGACGGGTCGATAGCCGACGAGGAGAACTTCACCGCGATGGGCGGCGCGACCGAGGCGATCGCCGAGGTGGTGCGCCGCGGCATCGACCCGCAGGCCGACCTCGGCACCGCGGTCCGGCTGGCCGTCCGCGCGCTCGCCGCCGACACGTCGGCCCCGTCGCCGCGGGTGCTCGGGCCGGACGCGCTCGAGGTGGCGATCCTGGACCGGACCCGGCCGCGGCCACGCAAGTTCCGGCGGATCAGCCGTACCGCCCTGGCCGAGGTGCTGGACGAAGGCAAGCTGGAAGAACAGGAGACCAAGTGAGCGACGTCAAGGAGCTCGACCCGACCGTGGTGATCGGTGCGGGACTGCTCGGGGCCTCGGTCGGCGCCGCGCTGACCCGTGCGGGGGTGCGGGTGCACCTGTCCGACGCGGTGCTGTCGCACGCCCGGGTCGCCGAGACGCTCGGTGCCGGGACCACGGAGAAGGCCGACCCGCAGACCGTACGGCTCGTCGTCGTCGCCACCCCGCCGCGGTCGCTGGCACCGGTGATCGGGGAGGCGTTGGACCGCTTCCCGAACGCGGCGGTGACCGATGTCGGCTCGGTCAAGGGCCGGGTGCTGCGCCAATTGCAGGCCACCGGCCGGGACCTGTCGCGCTACCTGGGGTCGCACCCGATGGCGGGCAGCCAGCACTCCGGGCCGGTCAGCGCCAGCCCCGACCTGTTCGTCGACCGCACCTGGGCGGTGACTCCGCACCGGGAGGTGACCGAGGCCACCGCCGACCGGATCCGGGCATTGATCCGGGTGTGCGGAGCCCGGTACGTGGCGTTCACCCCCGATGAGCACGACAGCGCCGTGGCGCAGGTCTCGCACCTGCCGCAACTCGTCGCGGTGCTGATGGCCGACCACCTGCTCGGCATCCCGACCACCCACCTGGCCCTGGCCGGCCAGGGGCTGCGCGACGTCACCCGGATCGCCGGCTCCGACCCGGCGCTGTGGGAGCAGATCATTGCCGGCAACGTCGACGCCCTGCGCCCGGAACTGGAGGAGGTGCGCGACCACCTCGACGAGATGATCGCCGCCCTGGACGACCCGACGCACAAGGTGCGCCCGATCCTGCAGCGCGGTGTCAACGGCACCCGGCAGATCCCCGGCAAGCACGGGGCGCCGGCGATGGACTACGCCCGGGTGGTGATCGAGATCCCGGACACCCCCGGCGCGTTGGCCCAGCTGTTCCGTGACATCGCCGACGCCGGGGTGAACATCGAGGACATCGGCATCCAGCACGACCTGGTCCGCCAGGTGGGCTACCTGGAGGTCGCCGTCGAGCCCGGTCACGTCCGTGAGGTGGCCGGGGCGATGAGGGCCGCGGGCTGGCGGGTCGACTGACCGTACGGTCCGGCCCGGTCCCCACCCCGGGGGTGACGAAGGTCGCCCCCGGGGTGCCGTGTTTCCCGGACCGGGGGCGGGGCGGGCTACGATCAGGCGTTTCGCCGAAACGTTTCCCCGACGGTCACCTGCAGGACAGGTGGGCGTCGGGATCCGTCGACCAGGAAAGTTAGGGTGATCAGCGTGGTAGTCGTGGCCATCGACGGGCCGAGCGGGTCGGGCAAGTCCTCGACCTCACGGGCCGTTGCCGAGCACTTCGGGTGGGCCTACCTGGACACGGGGGCGATGTACCGGGCGATGGCCTGGGCGTGGCTCTCCTCGGGGATCCCGATCGAGGATGCCGACGCGGTGGTCGCCATGGTCCGGCGTACCGATCTGCAGGTCGGGACCGATCCCGCCGCCCCGACCGTCAGCGTCGACGGCACCGACGTCACCGCTGCGATCCGCGAGCCGCGGGTCTCCGCCGAGGTGTCCAAGGTGTCGTCGCTCCAGGGCGTACGCGATGAGCTGATCGCCCGCCAGCGCGCCGCGATCGCGGCGGCCGCGGACGGCATCGTGGTCGAGGGCCGCGACATCACCACCGTGGTCGCCCCGCAGGCACAGGTCCGGATCCTGCTGGTCGCCGACCCGCGGGCCCGGGTTGCGCGCCGGGCCGCCGAACTGGGCGCCCGGGCCACCGGGGCGGAGGTGACCGACCAGGTGATCCGTCGCGACCGTGA
Organism: uncultured Propionibacteriaceae bacterium; assembly: GCA_964402325.1. Taxonomy (GTDB): domain Bacteria; phylum Actinomycetota; class Actinomycetes; order Propionibacteriales; family Propionibacteriaceae; genus Raineyella. The sequence continues at coordinate 2,516 of CAYOBI010000093.1, forward strand.
CGACTCCCGGGTGACCACCTTCACCGAGGCGGCCGAGGGCGTCACCGTGATCGACTCCACGTACGACGACCTGCCCACCGTGGTGGACCGGGTCGTCACCCTCGTCGAGCAGACGCTCGCCGAGGAGCACTGACCGAGAGGACCCCCGCCATGACCGTGGACACCCGGATCGACCCGTCGTCGTCCCCCGCGACCGCGCCGGGGTCCACCGACGCCCCGGCGGGGCTGCCGCGCACCGACCACCTGCCGGCCCCTCGGCACGGCCTGCTGCGGCGGCTCAGCGGGCCGGGCCGGGTCGTCGTCCGGGCACTGTGGGACGTCCGGGTGCACGGCGCCGAGCTGGTCCCCACCGAGGGGCCGGTGATCCTGGCGTCGAACCACATCGCCACGATGGACGGGCCGCTGTCGGTGCTGATGTCGCCGCGCCGCCCGACGTACGCCCTGGCGAAGCGGGAGCTCTTCCGGGGACCGGTGGGCGGCGCACTCGACCGCTCGGGCCAGATCCCGATCGACCGCGACGTCGTCGTCGACCGTACGGCGATCGACCGCTGCATCCGGGTGCTGCGCGACGGTTCGGCGCTGGTGGTGTTCCCGGAGGGCATGCGCGACGCCGGCGAGTTCGCCTGGGTCCGGTCGGGTGCCACGTATCTGGCGATGGTCACCGGGGCGCCGATCGTGCCGGTGGCGATGCTGGGCACCCGGGTCGCCGGGGACAGCCCGCGCAGCACCCCGCGGCTGCGCTCACGGATGCACGTCGTGTTCGGCGACCCGCTGCCGGTCGAGCAGGTGCCGTGGCCGCGGCGACAGGCCGTCGTACGGTCCGCGGCGGAGGACCTGCGGGTGAAGCTGGCGGCGCACGTGCGGCAGGCCGCCGAGCGGACCGGGACCCCCCTGCCGGGTGTCCCGCGGGACCGGATCGCGGTGGTCTGAGGCTTCGCCCGGCGCCCGGCGAGGCGCGGATCCGGGCAGCCCTGCACTAGGCTGTGTCGGTGACCGAGAACCAGAAGCCCGTCGTCGCCATCGTGGGACGCCCCAACGTCGGCAAGTCGACGCTGGTGAACCGCATCATCGGCCGGCGCGAGGCCGTGGTCCAGGACGTTCCCGGCGTCACCCGTGACCGCATCTCGTACGACGCCACCTGGAACGGGCGCGACTTCGTCGTGGTCGACACCGGTGGCTGGGCGTCTGACGCCAAGGGGCTGGCCGCCCGGATCGCCGAGCAGGCTGAACTGGCGATCAACGCCGCCGACGCGGTGGTCCTGGTCGTCGACGCCACCGTCGGCACCCTGAACGAGGACGAGGCCGTGGTGAAGGTGCTGCGCAAGTCCCGCAAGCCCGTCGTGCTGGCCGCCAACAAGGTCGACGACCAGCGCACCGAGGCCGAGGCCGCGTCGATGTGGAACCTCGGGCTCGGCCAGCCGTGGCCGGTGTCGGCGATCCACGGTCGCGGCACCGGGGACCTGCTCGACGCGATCGTCGAGGTGTTGCCCGAGACCTCGGCCGTGGCCGCGGAGGCGGTCGGCGGGCCGCGGCGGGTCGCGATCGTCGGCAAGCCGAACGTCGGCAAGTCGTCCCTGCTCAACCGGCTGGTCGGGGCCCAGCGCTCGGTCGTCTCCGACATCTCCGGCACCACCGTCGACCCCGTCGACGAGCTCGTCGAGGTCGGCGGGGAGGTCTACCGCTTCATCGACACCGCCGGCCTGCGCAAGCGGGTCAAGGAGGCGTCCGGCCACGAGTACTACGCCTCGCTGCGGACCGCGACCGCGATCGAGCGGGCCGAGGTGTGCGTGGCGGTGATCGACGCCTCCGAGGAGGTCTCCGAGCAGGACCTGCGGATCCTGTCGATGGTGGAGGACGCCGGGCGTGCCCTGGTGATCGCGTTCAACAAGTGGGACCTGACCGACGAGGAGCGCCGCCGCTACCTGGACCGCGAGATCGAGCGTGACCTGGTGCAGTTCCAGTGGGCCGACCACGTCAACATCTCGGCCCTGACCGGACGCAACGTGGTCAAGCTGCGTGCGGCGATCGACACCGCGATCGAGGGCTGGGAGACCCGGGTGTCGACCGGCAAGCTCAACGCCTTCCTCGGCCGCATCGTCGCCGCCCACCCGCACCCGCTGCGCGGCGGCAAGCAGCCGCGGATCCTCTTCGGCACCCAGGCCCAGGCCGGCCCGCCGACGTTCGTCCTGTTCACCACCGGGGACCTCGACGCGGGTTACGTACGCTTCGTGGAGCGGCGACTGCGGGAGGACTTCGGCTTCCGCGGCACTCCGGTGCATGTGGAGGTGCGGCCCCGCGCGAAGCGCAGCTGATCCACTCGCGCGCAGCGCGGCTGACCGCCTCGCGGTCAGTCGTCGTCGACGCCGCGGGCGACGAGCGCCTCGCCCATCGCGTCGGCCTCGCGGAGCGCGCGGACGATCAGCGGCACGGCGAAGGCCTTCCAGCTGGTCCCTACGCCGCGGGCCAGCTGGGCCTCGCGCACCTGGGCGGCGAGGTCGGCGACCAACGGGACGCAGCGGATCCCGAGGGTGAGCATCAGCCCGACCCGGTCGGGGTCCACGCCGAACCGCCGCAGCGGCCCGGCCACTCGCACCACGGCGTCGATCAGTGCCGACGTCGGGGTGGTCAGGGTGACCAGGGCGGCGGCGAGCACCAGCAGCACGATGGTGAACGTCACCACGACCGCGCGCTGCCAGGTCGCGGACCAGACGTGGTAGGCGGCGGTGAACGCCAGCAGCCACAGCATCGGGCGGATCTGCTGGACGATCACCCGGGGGCCGAGGCCGGCCAGTCCGTACGCCCCGAGCAGCACACCCAGCAGGGCGAGGACGAGCCACCAGTGGGTGAGGAAGACCGACGAGGCACCGAGGCCGACCAGGGCGAGGAGCTTCGGGCCGGCCGGCACCCGGTGCAGCAGGCTGCTGCCGGGCCGGTACAGGCCGAGGGTGGACTGCATCAAACCGCCATCAGCTCCCGGTAGTACGCCAGCGCGGGGGCGGGGGAGTCGTCGGCGACCAGCCGGCCGTCGTCGAAGACGAGCACCCGGTCGAAGGTGTCCAGCAGGTGCAGGTGGTGGGTGACGAGCAGCACCGACTGCTCGAGTCCGGCGACCACCTCGCCGATGATCCGGGCGTTGCGCAGGTCCAGCAGGGTGGTCGGCTCGTCCATCACCAGGATGTCCGGTCGGGTGACCAGGACCGACGCCAGTGCCAGCAGCTGCTTCTGGCCTCCGGACAGCAGGTGGGCCGGGTGGTCGGCGTGTCCCGCCAGCCCGAACCGGTCCAGCAGCTCGGCGACCCGCCGGTCGATCTCCTCCTTCGGCAGCTTGCTGCGGCGCAGGCCGAAGGCGACGTCCTCGGCGACCGTCGGCATGATGATCTGGTTGTCGGGGTCGGTGAACAGGAACCCGACGTGCCTGCGGATCTCCTTGGCCTGGGTGGCGGTGTCGCGGCCGTCGACGAGGATCCTGCCCCGGGTGGGCACGATCAGGCCGTTCACCATCCGGGCGAAGGTCGACTTGCCCGATCCGTTGTGGCCGACCACACCCACCCGGCGTTCGCCCAGTCGCACCGACAGGTCCCGCAGGACCGTACGGGCAGTGGGCCCCTCCCCGTACGTGTGGGTGACGTGGTCGGCCTCGATCAGCACCGTTCGACCACCATGGCGATGCCCTGGCCGGATCCGGCGGAGACGGCGGCGAGGCCGAAGCGGCCCTGCCCCTGGCGGACGAGCTGGGTGAAGAGGCGGGTCATCACGACCGCGCCGGACGCCCCCCAGGGGTGTCCGAAGGCGATCGACCCGCCCTGGCGGCAGACCCGTTCGGGGTCGATGTGCAGGGCGGTGCAGGCGACCAGCACGTTGGAGGCGAACGCCTCGTCGAACTCCAGCACGTCGAACTGCTCCAGCTTCAGCCGGGTGGCGTAGAGGACCTTCTCGATCGCCGGGACGATGCCCCAGCCGACCCGGGCCGGGTCGCAGCCGAACGTCGCGCTGGCAGTGACCCGCAGGCCCGGCCGGCGCAGCCGGCGGTGCGTTCCCCCGTCGATCATCAGCACCGCGGCGGCGCCGTCGTCGATCACCGACGGATCGGCGTCCTCCCAGCTGAGGTCGTCGGTCGTCACGTCGCCGACCGGCACGATCTCCTGGTCGAACAGTCCCTTGTCGGCGGCTGCGGCGGCCCGGGAGCGGGAGCGCTCGGCGTACGCCCGCCGCTGCTCCCGGGTGACCCGGAACTCCTCGGCCAGCGCGTGGGCGGCATCGGCCATCGCCGGGTTGACCGGGGCGTTCGCCTGCGAACCGGACTCGACCCCGCCGGCGATCATGTAGCCGGGGGTGTTGACCGAGACCAGTTTGTCGGCCGCGTAGTCGAGCGCGGACAGCCCGGACGCACGGCCACGCTCCACCGACATCGCCGGCACCTCGAGCGGCGCCCCCGCCAGTCGGAGGGCATCGCGGCCGAGGCCCACCTGGCCGTGGGCGTGGCCGATCACGACGTCGCGCAGCAGTTCGGGCTGCGGGCAGGCCTCGTACAGCCGACCGAGCAGGGGGGCGAGGACGGCGGCGGAGGTGAACGGTGCCAGGGGCCCGCCGTTGTGGGCCAGCGGCGTACGAACGGCATCGATGATGACCGCGTTGTTGATCACTGCATCCTCCAGGGCGTGACGTCGGGACTGGGGCGGCCCCGCAGACAGCACCCTATCGTCCGGGGTCGGCCTCAGGCCTGGACGTCGTGGGCGGCCTCGACCGGTTCCGCGGTCCGGCCGCGCCAGGGCAGCAGGCCGGGGTAGGCGGCGTGCACGCCCTTGGCGATCACGGTCGCGGCGATCACCTTGATCAGGTCACCGATCAGGTACGGCAGGTTGGCGGCCACGGCGGCGGGCAGCGAGAGGTGGGCGACGGCCATCATCCCCGGGATGCCGAGGGCGTACATCAGGACCATGCCGCCCGCGAGGTTGATCACGAGGCCCCAGAGCACCGAGTACGGGGCGCCCTTGCGGTATGTCAGCCAGCCGATCACCCCGGAGCACGCCACGAAGCCGACCAGGAACCCGACGGTGGGGCTGGCGAAGACGCCGATGCCGCCACGGCCGCCGGCAAGCAGCGGGAGCCCGATGGCGACCAGGGCGAGGAAGAGCAGCTGGGACAGGAAGGCCCGGCGCCCGCCGAGGATGGCCCCGGCGAGGATCACGCCGAAGGTCTGGGCGGTGATCGGGGCGGGGGAGAACGGCGTGTAGAACGCCGGGATGAGCCCGAGGGCGGCGGTCACGCCCGCGAAGACGGCGATCAGCGCGAGGTCACGGGCGGGGGTGCGGGGCTTGGCCACTTCGAGTCCTTGGGTCGTGGGACGGACACCCAGAGTGTAGGGCGAAGGATCCCCGGACTTGTACACCGTTCAGTAGGTGAACGGTGTTCAGGTCTCAGTTGCCCGCGGTCAGGACTCGACCTCGATGTCGCCGCTCACCATTCCGGCATGGTCGAAGGCCTCGGCGGCCAGCCACCGTCCCAGCGCGATCTGCTCCTCGGCCCTGTGGAAGTCCATCGTGCCGAGGGAATCGCGCGGGATGGTGACCAGCACGTCCGGCGGGAAGGAGGCGAGCTGGTAGCGCTGGACGATCGTCTGCATCGTCTCCAGGGCCATCGTCATCACGTCGGTGGTCCGTAGGCCCGGCGGCAGCTCGCCGAACAGGTCCTCCACCCAGGGGGCGGAGGTCTCGGCCCGCTGGCTGCGGCTGCGGCCGGTCATCAGGGAGGAGAGCGTACGCAGCGGTTCGGCCTCCATCAGGTGGCCCATGGTGTTGCGCAGCCGGGTGGTCCACTCCTCGTCGGGTTGCTCGTCGGCCGAGGTCCGCACCGGCAGGGCGGCGCCGCGGTGCGGCTCGTACCCGTCCAGGCTGACGGCGATGGTGATGTCGGCCCGGGCCGAGGCCAGCACGCTGACCGGCACCTGGTTGAGGACGCCGCCGTCGACCAGGAGGCGGCCGTTGAGGACGACAGGCGGGAACACGCCGGGCATCGCGATCGAGGCGCGGATGGCGGGGTTGATCGGGCCCTCCTGGAACCAGACCTCGCGGCGGGTCCACAGGTCGGCCGCGACCGCCGTGAACGGGATCGGCAGGTCGTCGATGCGTGGGAAGCCGATGATCTCCGCGACGCGTTGCAGGACACGCTCGATCCTCACCGTGCTCGGGCCCCGGAGGTTGGGGTCCATCAGCCGGAGCACCTCGCGTTGCGTACGCAGCTCGGAGACCCAGTCGGTGAACGTGTCGAGATGGCCCGAGGCGTAGAGCGCGCCGACGATCGCCCCCATCGAGGTGCCGGCGATCCGGGTCACCTGGTAGCCACGTTCCTGGAGCTCGGCGAGCACCCCGATGTGGGCGTACCCCCGGGCGCCGCCCCCACCGAGTGCGATCGCCACCTTGTTGCCTGATGCCACGTGACTGATGCTAGGCGACACGGTGGCGCTTGTCGTCGATCGCCGTACGCCGCCGGGTCGATTGGCGTTCGCCGGGCGGGAGGTAGTAGGGTTACTCCTCGTGACCGCGGGGGAAATCCCGGGTCAACGGGCTGTAGCGCAGCTTGGTAGCGCACCTGACTGGGGGTCAGGGGGTCGCAGGTTCAAATCCTGTCA
>CAYOBI010000094.1:0-2071 GCA_964402325.1 uncultured Propionibacteriaceae bacterium
GCGGTCCCGGTGCTGGTCAACGACGGGGTGCTGCGCAGCTCCAGCGCCGGGATCGTCGGCCTCGCCCAGGCCCAGGCCCTGGTGCATCCCGCGCGGCGAGCCTGACCGCCGTTCCGCACCGGCGCCCCCGGTATCCTGGGGCGGCCACCGCACGGGCCGTCCGAGACCCCGTGCCACGTCCCCGGGAGGAATCCTGACCAGCCAGCCCGCCCGTCCAGCCGCCGGGGATCCAGCGACCTTCGGCTTCCGCCGCGAGGTCGAGCTGGCCAACGGGCGCGGCCGCACCGGCGTGATCAGCACCCCGCACGGCGAGATTCGTACCCCGGCGTTCGTCGCGGTCGGCACCAAGGCGACGGTCAAGTCGGTCACCCCGGCCCAGGTCGAGCAGCTCGGCGCCCAGGCGGTGCTGGCGAACGCCTACCACCTGTACCTGCAGCCCGGTTCCGACATCGTCGACGAGGCCGGCGGTCTGGGCGTGTTCATGAACTGGCCGGGCCCGACGTTCACCGATTCCGGCGGCTTCCAGGTGATGAGCCTGGGCGCCGGGTTCAAGAAGGTGCTGGCGATGGACACCACCGGCCTGCAGAACGACGACGTGATCGCCGAGGGCAAGACCCGCCGGGCGTTCGTCGACGAGGACGGGGTGACGTTCTTCTCCCACCTGAACGGCGACCGGCTCCGGTTCACCCCCGAGGTGTCGATGCAGATCCAGCACCAGTTGGGCGCGGACGTGATGTTCGCCTTCGATGAGCTGACCACGCTGATGAACACCCGGGACTACCAGGTCGAGTCGGTCGAGCGGACCCGGCGCTGGGCGGAGCGCTGTCTGGTCGAGCACCGGCGGCTGACCGCCGAACGGGTCGGCAGGCCCTACCAGGCGTTGTTCGGCGTGGTCCAGGGCGCCCAGTACGAGGACCTGCGCCGGTCCGCTGCCCGTGGCCTGGCCACGATGACGGTCGACGGGCGGGGCTTCGACGGTTTCGGCATCGGCGGGGCGCTGGAGAAGGCGAACCTCGGCACGATCGTCGGCTGGGTCAGCGACGAACTGCCGCCCGACCGGCCGCGCCACCTGCTCGGCATCTCCGAGCCGGACGACTTCTTCACCGCGATCGAGAACGGGGCCGACACCTTCGACTGCGTCCAGCCGTCCCGGGTCGCCCGCAACGCCGCGCTCTACACCCGCGACGGCCGGTTCAACATCACCCGGGCCGAGAACCGCCGCGACTTCGGCCCGGTCGAGGCCGACTGCGACTGCTACACCTGTACGCACTACTCGCGGGCCTACCTGCATCACCTGTTCAAGGCCAAGGAGATGCTCTCGGCCACGCTGGCGACGATCCACAACGAGCGGTTCACCGTACGGCTGGTCGACGACATCCGTACGTCCCTGGCCGACGGCCGGTTCGAGGAGTGCCGCGACGAGGTGCTCGGCCGCTTCTACGCGGGGCACCAGCACCGGCACTGAGCGACTGGCCCCGGACAGGGTGGTGCCCCCGCAGGAGGAGCGACTGCCCTGCGGGGGCACCGGTCGAGGGGGCGGTCAGCGGTCCAGGGAGCCGACCGGGTCCTCGTCGGACCGGGCCGACCCGTCCACCCCGGCGGCCGGCCGCGGGTGCGGGTGTCGGGGAACGATCACCGGGTTGTCGACCAGCACGGCCTCGGGGATCTGCTCGGCGGCGTCGGTCGGGTCGTCGGCGACCGGGATCGCCACACCGGCCGGGTAGCGGTAGCGCCCCATCGCCAGGCCGGCGACGGCGCAGACGGCCAGGCCGATCCCGAACACCAGGAACGCCGCGTCGTAGTTGCCGGTCGCGGTGTAGGCGGCGGCGTACGCGAACGGGCCGAGCGAGTAGCCCAACGCCAGCAGGGCGTAGTAGATGCCGTAGATCAGGCCGAAGCGCTTCATCCCCATGTAGCGCGAGGTCATGTAGCCGACCAGGTCGGACTCCCCGCCCGAGGCCATCCCGACCAGGATCGCGCCGACGATGTGGATCCCGCCGACGCCGGCATGGCCGCTGAGGAACCAGAAGCCCAGGATCGGCATCGCGAAGACCACCGCGGCCACCAGCGG
>CAYOBI010000094.1:2171-9017 GCA_964402325.1 uncultured Propionibacteriaceae bacterium
CAGCGGCACCATGTGCACCAGGACGCCCGGGACCGCGCAGCCGAGCATCAGGGTGGTCACCAGCAGGATCCAGAACTGTGGCGTACGGGCCGCCTCGCCGAGCTCCAGGCCGGGCTGATCGGCCGCCTGCGGGCTGGCCGGGTGCCCGAGGGCGCGGCGCTCGTCGCCGTCGGGCTCGCGGATCATCCAGAACAGCGGCGGCAGGGACAGTACCGCGAGCAGGATGGCGAGGCCGACGAAGACCGGCCGCCAGCCGCCGAAGGTGGTCATCAGGAACTGGGTGAAGGCCGGCGAGAACGCCTGCCCGATGGCCATCCCGGTGCCGACGACGGCGACCGCGAGACCGCGCCGCCGGTCGATCCACTCCGCGGCCACCTTGAGGTAGATCAGGCCGCCCTGGCCGACCGACACGACGCCGAGCACGGCCATCAGGCCGTACCAGAGCGCCTGGTCGGGCGGGCACCAGGCCAGTGCGAGCATGGTGAGGACGGTCAGCACCGCGCTGGGGATGCCGACCTTGCGGATGCCGAAGGTGTCGAGCAGCCGCCCGGCGAACGGCATCACGATGGCGGCCGTCAGCGCGAAGATGCTGAGTCCGTTGCTCACCGCCGCCCGGCTCCAGCCGAACTCCTTGGCGATGTGGTCCATCATCACGCCGTAGGGGGTGATGATCAGGGCGCTGACGGAGACGATCAGGGCGATCGTCGAGGCGCCGACCACCACCCATCCTCGTGTCGTGGGGCTCATCTGCGACATGGTTCTCTCCTTCGGGAACAGGGCGGCGCGAACGCCACCCGCACTGTTGTGTGGTGCCGCGAGAGGAAGTCTGGGGAGCGGCCCGGCCGCCGGCCGACCGGTTCGTTCCACCCACTGGGAAAGCGGCCCGGACCCGTTCGGCCGCCGATGATGTTCCAGGTGCCGGAACCTTTTCGTTCACCGCGGGCGGTCGCCGACCGCAGGATCGGAGCCATCCACCGCGGTGGTCGGGCGGTCCGGATGACCCCCGATCGCCGCGAGCTGGAGCCCGTCTCCTCCGACGAAGAAGGACACTGACATGAACGAAGTACTCGAGCTGGGCCACGACGTCACCGGTGGCCAGGTGCTGGACCGGATCGACGAGGTCAAGGACAGCCTGGTCAGCGCCTCCCCCGAGGCCGACCAGCTGGGCCGGCTGCCCGACCGTACGGTCGCCGACCTGCGCAGGATCGGCGTGATCAAGATGCTGCAGGCCAAGCGGCACGGCGGCTACGAGTCGCACCCCGTCGAGTTCGCCGAGGTCGTCATGCGGATCGCGAGCCTCAACTCGGCGGCGGGCTGGGTCGCCGGCGTGGTCGGTGTGCACCCGTGGCAGGCGTCCGGCTTCACCCCGCAGCTCCAGGACGAGATCTGGGGCCTGGACCCCGACACCTGGGTCTCCTCCCCGTACGCCCCGCTCGGCGTGCTCGAGCCGGTCGAGGGCGGCTACCGGATCCAGGGCCGGATCCCGTTCTCCTCCGGTGGCGAGGCCTGCGAGTGGGCGATCACCGGCGCGCTGCTCCGGGCCGAGGACGGCACCCTGCAGCTGCGCCACGTCGTGCTGCCGCGGGACGACTACTGGTTCGATCAGGAGTCGTGGAACGTCATCGGCCTGCGCGGCACCGGTTCGAAGGACCTGGTCGTCGACGGGGCGTTCGTCCCGTTCCACCGCGTCTACGACCCGTACGACTTCGACCACGGCCAGAACTTCGAGAAGGTCGGGCTGGACTCACCGCTCTACCGGATCCCGTTCCCGGTGATGTTCTCGTACGCCATCAACTGCGCCAGCCAGGGCATCGCCGAGGGCGCCATGGCCACCGTGCTCGAGAACGCCCGCAAGCGGGTGGACGCCCGCGGCACCCGCACCAGCGAGGACCCGTTCCAGCTGACGATGATCGCGGAGTGCGCCGCCGAGGTGCGGGCCGGACGTGCGGTGCTGCTCGCCGACGGCAACCGGATGTACGACGAGGTGGTCCAGGACGGCAGGCTCTCCGACACGACCCGCGCGGCGATCCGGGCGAACGGCGTGCGGGCCGTCCGGCGTTCCGCGGACGCGGTGGAGCGGGTCTTCAACTACGCCGGCGGCCGAGCGCTGCAGTGGTCCAGCCCGGTCAGCCAGGGGCTGCGCGACACCAAGACGACCCTGGCGCACATCTGCAACAACCAGCACCCGATCTACCAGACCTGGGCGCAGGTCAACCTCGGCCTCGACTACGACCTGGGCCGGGTCTTCGTCTGAGTCCACCCGCTCGCAGGGGAGCGGTGGCGGTCCGACCGGGTCGCCACCGCTCCCTCGTCGTGTCCGGGACACGGCATACTGGCCAGCGACGGATCCGGACGCGTACGGGGGGTGGCGGTGACCAGATCGACGGCGGAGCCCGACCCGACCCCGGAGCGCGCGCCGACCCGGCGGACCCAGGCCCGCGGCCGCGAGGGGCGTACGCGCATCCTGCAGACCATGCTGACGCTGGTCGACGAGCGCGGCTTCGAGGGGGCTACCATCGCCGAACTGGCCCGCCGCACCGGCCTGCCGGCCAGTTCGGTCTACTGGCATTTCGCCAGCAAGGACGAGCTGGTCGCCGCGGCGATCCGGCACTCGTACGGCGAGCGCTACGACGACCGGTCGCCCTGGCCCGAGGAGCCGGACGGGCGTGGGCTGGTCGACCAGCTCGTCGACGACATGGAGTCGCTGCAGGGCGACGGTGCCGACGCCGACTACATCCGGATCGGCCTGGCTCTGTCCCTGCAGCGCGCGACGTCCGCCCCTGCGGCGCGGTCCGCCTTCCTTGAGATCCGCCAGGAGGCGAAGCGGCGCCTCGGCGTGTGGTGGGGCCGGATGCTGGACCGGATGGCGACCGGGCCGTGGGACCCGCTGGCCCCCGAGGCGTTGGCCCGACTGACGCTGGCCGTCCTGGACGGCCGCTACCTCACCGGGCGCGACGTCACCCTGGTGCCGGACAACACCCGGGTGCTCGCCCTGCTGCTGGCCGGTGTCGCCGGCTTCTACGCGGCCGGCGGGTCGACCCCCGGCGACGAGGTGGGGCACGGGCTCGACGACCGGGTCTGGATCCGTGGGGACGAGCCGGGCCGGGACGCGCTGGTCGCCGCGGCGATCGAGGTGCTGTGCGACCACGGCTACCCCGGCGCGACGGTGTCGCGGATCTGCGCGCGGGCCGGGCTGCCGGCCAGTTCGCTCTACTGGCACTTCGCCGACCTCGACGCGCTGCTCGGGGAGGCGGTTGACTCCGCCTTCGAGCGGTGGCGGGTGCTCGGCGGCCCCTGGCCGGACGCGGCCACCGCCGACTACCACCTGGCCGTGGCCGACCTGTTGCGGACCGGCTTCGCCAACATGCTGGAGGAGCCGGCCGCGTTCCGGATCGGCTTCATGCTGCTGCTCCAGCGCGGCGACCCGGAGGCCCGTCGCCGGTTCCGCCGGATCCGCCGCGACGTGGTGCTGAAGAACGCCGCCTGGTTCGCCGACCGGCTGGGCGTCGAGGCCCCCCGCGGCAGCGCCGACGAGGTGTCCACCGGCTCGCTGCCCGGGATGCTCTCCTGGGCCGTGATGACGCTGGTCGACGGGTTGTTCATGGTCGAGGCGGTGTCGCCGCTGTGGGCCCTCACCGACGCCTCGGACGTGATCGCCGACGGCCTGGAGTCGGCGATGGCGGAGCTGGCCGGGACGGGCTGAGGGGCCATCCGTCACCGGACGACCCCTCCTGTTCCCGGGCCCCCGGCCCGCGGACGTCGCTCAGCCGCCGATGGCGACGAGCTCCTCCTCGACGGCCGGCTGTGCGGTGGCGAGGACGAAGTCGCGCACCACGCGGTTGAACTCCGCCGCGTGCTCCAGTTGGGCCCAGTGCCCGCAACGGTTGACCAGGTAGGCGCGCGAGTCGGGGATCATCCGGACCAGCCGGAGGGTGTGCTCGAACGGCACCACCCGGTCGTCGCGGCCGTGGATCAGCAGCGACGGGGCCTGGATCGACATGATCTCCCGCTCGGTGGCCCCGTAGCGCAGCGGCGGCCCGTCCACAGAGCCCTGCAGCCAGTTGTCCAGGTGCTCCTGGTGCTTGCGGGCGTTGGCGGAGCGCTGCCGGGCGAGCGGCGCCGCGACCTCGGCCGGGGTGTCGTACGTCATCACGGCGACGGTGGCCTCGAAGTTCTCCGGGGACGGGTCGGCGTAGCCCTTGTAGAGGATCTTCAGGCCCTCGGAGAGGCCGCCGCCGGCGTCCATGATCGTCACCCCGCCCGAGCCCGGACCCATCGTGACCAGGTGCGATACCCGCTCGGGGTTGCGGGCCGCGACGGCGATGGCGATCATCCCGCCCATCGAATTGCCGACCAGTGCGGCCCGCTCGATGCCCACCGCGTCCATGAACTGGACCACCACTTCGGGGTGCCGGTAGTCGGCCGCGGCGCGCGGGCTGGACTCGCCCCACCCGGGCATGTCCACCGCGTACACGTGGAAGTCGTCGGCCAGGGTGCCGATGTTGGGATTGAAGTTGCTCCAGCCGGTGGCGCCCGGCCCGCTGCCGTGGATCAGGATCAGGGCCCGGTCCCCGCTGCCGGCCTCGTGGTAGGCGACGGTGGTCCCGTCCGGCAGTACGACCTTCCGGAAGGTCTCTTCAAAGGTGACGTCCATGGGTCCTCCGTGGGTGTCGAGGTGGTGGCCGGCGCCGTCGGAATCCCCGGGCCGGGAGGTGCTGTGGGTCCCCAGCCTGACCGCCCGGCGGCCGGCCCGCCACCGATCGGGTCCGGATGTCGGAACACTCGTCCGTGAGCTCGTTCGGCCTTGTCAGAGCCGTATCGGGAGAATGTTCAGGGAGGTTCCGGCACCTGGAACGAATCGGTGTCGGGGGGCCGGAAGGGTACCTGAGAGTTGTCCCGAACCCGGCGGCGCCCGTGCGCCGCCCCCGGCGACACCGCCCCGGGCGCCGGCGACTCCGCCGACCGTGCGGACGACGAAAGGAATCACCCATGGCCGAAGTGAAGAGCCTGGCGTACGCCATCGTGGACGCCACCGACCTCGACGCCTGGTACGACTACGGCGTCAACGTCATCGGCCTCCAGGTGGGGGAGCGTACGGACGACCGGATCCGCTTCCGGATGGACAACAAGCTCTACCGCCTGGAGGTCAACCGGGCCGACCGCGACGGGATCAGCCACATCGGCTGGGAGGTCAAGGGCCCGGCCGAGCTGGAGGAGCTCGCCGCCGCCGTGCGCGGGCTCGGCTACGACGTCAGCCGCCCCCCGGCCGAGGAGATCGCCGACCGCTGCGTGGTCGACATGTACCGCTTCACCGACCCCGACGGCACTGTCCGGTGCGAGCTCCACTACGCGCTGCACGATTCGCTCGACACGTTCTCCTCCCCGCTGGGGCACCGGTTCGTCACCGGCGACGGCGGCGCCGGGCACGTCTTCCAGCTGGTCAAGGACGTCGAGGCGTACGAGAAGCTCTACTTCGAGGTACTCGGCTTCCGGCTGAGCGACTGGATCTCGATGAACGGGCTGAAGCTCACCTTCACCCACTGCAACCCCCGCCACCACAGCTTCGCCTTCGGCGGCGGCGTGCCCGGACTGCCGACCGCCATCGGCCACCTGATGTTCGAGGTCGAGGACATCGACCACGTCGGCCGGGCCCACGACAAGGTGCTCAACGGCTCCGCCCAGATGATCAACGGCCTGGGACGACACACGAACGACAAGATGATCTCGTTCTACATGGACTCCCCGTCCCACTTCGGGGTCGAGTTCGGCACCGGCGGGCTGCAGATCGTCGACGACACCTGGACGCCCACCTGGTACACCGAGACCCAGTACTGGGGCCACAGCCCGTACCTCACCCTGTCGAAGGACGACCCGAAGAACTACGGCTGAGCCGCCCACCGGCCGAAGACAAGCCCCCTGTCGTACCACGGTGTACGACAGGGGGCGGTTCGTGGTGCCGGCGGTGCCGGGACGGCCGGGTCAGGCGGCGGCGCCACGGGCCTCGCCGAGCCGGCGAGACACCTCGGCGGCGGCGCGCCGGACCAGGGCGGCGTGGGTCTCGGCGTTCACCGGCCGGGTCGGGGCACACACCGACAGCGCGGCCACGGCGCGCCCGTCGACCAGCACCGGGGCGGCCACGCAGCTGGTCCCGAGCCGGGACTCCTCGCGGTCGTGGGCGACGCCGGTCCGCCGGGCGTCGGCGAGCTGCTGGACCAGCAGGCCCGGCTGGCGCACCGAGAACCGGGTCCGCGGCGCCAGCCCGTGCTCGGCGACGTCGCGGATCGCCTCCGCCCCGGAGAACGCCAGCATCGCCTTGCCCAGCGCGGTGCAGCTGGCGGGCGCCCGGCCGCCGATCGTGGTGCCCACCGGAGCGGTCCGCGTCCCGTGGACCTTGTCGAGGTAGACGACGTCGTGGCCGTCCAGGATGCCGAGGTGGACGACCATCCCGGTCCGGGTGTGCAGGTCGGTCAGGTACGGGTGGGCGACGTCGCGCAACCCGTCCGGCCGGCTGTGCGCCACGTGGTTGCCGAGCTCGAAGAGGCGACGCCCCAGCTGGTAGGCCTTGCCGCTGCGCTCCACGAAGCCGCTCTCCTCCAGGTAGGCCAGCAGGCGGAAGGCCGTCGACTTCGGCATCCCGGTCTTGCGGGCCAGTGCGCTCACCCCGGCCGGATCGTCGGCCTCGTTGAGCGAGTCGAGCAACAGCAGGGCCTTGCTGACCGAGGCGAGGCTGACCGAGGCGAGGCCGCCCGGTTCCGAGCCGGCGGCGAGGGTCCTGGGGGCGAGGGTGGCGGGGTCGAGGGTGCTGGCGGTCATGGTTCTCCGTCCGTCGTTGGCGCGGTTCCACGT
>CAYOBI010000095.1:0-5145 GCA_964402325.1 uncultured Propionibacteriaceae bacterium
GGGGGACGGCATGAGCACGCACCAGAACTTCGCCGCACTCGCCGAGGCGCTGCCGAAGCTGAGCCACCCGGACGGCTCGCCGATCCGGGCCCTCGTCGTGGACGACGAGGCGGTCCTCGCCGACCTGGTCGCGATGGGGCTGCGGATGTGCAACTGGGACGTGAAGGTCTCCCACGACGGCCTCGACGCGGTCGAGCAGGCCCGGACGTACGCCCCCGACGTGCTGGTGCTGGACTGGATGCTGCCCGGCCTGGAGGGCGACGAGGTGCTCGCCCGGATCCGCCAGCACTTCCCGGAGATCCCCTGCCTGTTCCTCACCGCGAAGGACAGCGTCGAGGACCGGATCACCGGCCTGGTCCGCGGCGGTGACGACTACGTCACCAAGCCGTTCGCGATCGAGGAGGTGCTGCTGCGGCTGCACCGGCTGGTCGAGCGCTCCGGCGCCGCGTACGCGGACTCCGCCGAGCTCGTCGTGGGAGACCTGACGATGAACGTGGAGACCCGCGAGGTCACCCGCGGCGGTGACGACATCGACCTGACCGCCACCCAGTTCGAGCTGCTGCGCTACCTGATGGAGAACCCGAAGGTCGTGCTCAGCCGCGGCCAGATCCTCGACAACGTGTGGCACTACGACTTCGCCGGCCAGGCGAACATCGTCGAGCTCTACATCTCCTACCTGCGCAAGAAGATCGACGCCGGCCGCGAGCCGATGATCCACACCGTCCGGGGCGTCGGCTACGTGCTGAAGCCCGCCGTCTGATGGCGTCGGTCCCCGCCACGCCCCCCGCCGACGGCAGCACCCCCGCGACGAGCACCCCGCCGAACACCGCGGGCCGCCGGAGGGGCGGGCGCCGGCACCGGTTCTCGCTGACCACCCGGCTGGTCGCGATCATCCTGGTCATCATGGCCGCCGTGCTCGTCGTCTTCGGCACGGTGACGGTCGCGGTGATGCACCACAACCTCTCCCAGCGGCTCGACTCCGACCTGCAGCAGGCGACGATGCGTTCCCTGTCGTACGCCCGGCCCGCCGACCGCGACGACGCCGTGCACGACCGCAACCCGATCGACGCGCCCGGCCAGCCGACCCGGGTGCTGACCCTGGTCCGCGACTCGTCCGGCAGCGTGGCGGCCTACTACCGGGTGACGGACGGGTCCACCTCGGCGCTGCAGGTCACCGACGTCCAGACGATCGCGAACGCCGGCCTGCTCACCCCCACCACCGGCAGCACCGCGCAGACCGATCCGGAGGCCACGCCGAGCCTGCCCGGGCCGAAGACGGTCCGGCTGTCGATCGGCGAGTACCGGATGCAGGCGATCACCGTCGTCGACCAGACCGCCGGCACCGTCAAGGTGGTGGTGACCGGCCTGCCGACGTCGACCGTCGACGGCCCGGTCGGTTTCCTGACCGCCACCGAACTGATCGGCGGCGCGAGCGCGCTGCTGCTGGCCGGTCTGGTGGCGACCTTCGCGATCAGCCGCTCGCTGCGCCCGCTGGCCCGGATCTCCAAGGTCGCCACCGACGTCGCCGCGATGCCGCTGGAGAGCGGCACCGTCGACCTGAGCGGGGCCCGGGTGCCGACCGACCTGGCCCGGCCGGGCACCGAGGTCGGCAACGTCGGCAACGCCCTCAACCTGCTGATCGACAACGTCGACGAGGCCCTGGGGGCCCGGGCCCGGACCGAGCGCCAGCTGCGCGCGTTCGTCGCGGACGCCTCGCACGAGCTGCGGACCCCGCTGGCGGCCGTCCGCGGCTACACCGACATCCTGCGGCTGACCGAGGAGCTCAGCCCGGAGGGGCGTACGTCCCTGGGCCGGGTGGAGTCGCAGACCGACCGGATGACCGGGCTGGTCGAGGACCTGTTGATGCTGGCCCGGCTGGACGAGGGACGTACGCCCACCTTCGTCGACCTTGACCTGAGCGAGCTCGCGGTCGAGGCGGTGATGGACGCGACGGCCGCCGGGCCGGACCACGTGTTCAGCTGCGACGTCCCCGACGAGGCGATGACCGTGCACGGCGACAGCCGGCAGCTGTCCCAGGTGATCACCAACCTGCTGTCGAACGCCCGCAAGCACACCCCGGCCGGCACCAGGGTGAGCACCGTCGTGCAGCGCGCCGCGGACGGCTTCGTCGAGGTGGTCGTGACCGACGACGGGCCGGGGATCGACCCCGCGTTCCTGCCGCACCTGTTCGACCGGTTCGCCCGGGCCGACACCTCCCGCAGGTCGACCGAGGGCAGCACCGGGCTCGGGCTGGCGATCGTCCGGGCCGTCGTCGAGGCCCACCGCGGCACGGTCAGCTGCGTCTCCCGGCCGGGGAACACGGTCTTCATCGTCCGGCTCCCCGCCGCCGGGGCGATGGTCACCACCACCCCGACCCGTCCGCCGGCGCCCCGCCCCTGAGCGGGGGCGGGCGACCGAGCCGGGCGGCGGTGCGATCGGTCAGGCCCGCAGGCCCTTGGCGTACGCGGTGGCGTGCCGCGGCTGGTAGAGCAGCATGTCCTCGGCTCCGGGCACCTGCAGCGTCACGGCGAGGCCCCAGCCGAGGTCCTGCGCCTCACCGGTGAAGACGGCCCCCCGGCCGGACAGCTCGGCCATCGTGTCCGCCAGGTCGTCGCACATCAGCGAGATGCTGTGGTGCTTCGGCGACTCGTACGTCGCCCCCTCGCCCTCCGAACGGGTCGGGTGCACGGCGACCTCGCACGGTCCGGCGGCGAAGATCAGCCAGTCGTCCGCCGAGGCCTCGTCCGGTTCGCCGCCCTGCGCCGACACGGACACCGACTCCAGCAGCAGCACGTCCCGGAGGAAGGTCCGGGTCGCCGCAGCGTCGTCGGAGTAGATGAGCAGGTGCATGGCCGTGATCATGGGCTCATGGTGCCTTCTCCGGGCCGGTGGCGCCACCGTCCTGTTCAACCCGTCGGAAGGTGAGCGGTCACCCGGCGTCGTTGACCGTGACCCCGCCGGTGGCGAAGACTGCCGAGGTGACCCGTCGTACGCTCCGGCACCTGCTGCTCCCCCTCCTCGCGCTCGCCCTGCTCACCGCCACCGCCGGCTGCGGGGCGCTCGCCCGGATCGGACTGGACGACCAGGTGACCGCGCTGCGGACCGGCCTGGAGTCGGGCTCGCTGGCCGGCCTGCGGACCGCCAACGGCACCGACGCCGGGGCCGACCTGACCGCCCTGACCAGCGGGATGGACGGGATCAGGCCCCGGGTCACGCCGGGCCGGGCCACCGTCGACGGGCAGAAGGCCACCGTCCCGCTCACCTTCGACTGGGTCTTCCCGGCCGGCACCTGGCACTACGACACCACCGCCGCCTACACCCGCACCGACCAGGGCTGGTCGCTCGACTGGGCGCCCACCGTCCTGCACCCGTCGCTGACCGACGCCACCCGGCTGGTCCACCGGCGCACCGCCGCCCAGCGCGGCCAGATCCTCGGCGCCGGCGGACTGCCGATCGTCAAGGAACGCGACGTGTTCGTGCTCGGCCTCGACAAATCCACCGTCGCCGCCGGCCAGGTCGACGACTCCGCCAGGAGGATCGCCACCGCGCTCGGCCTCGACACCCAGCGCTACCTCGACAGGGTGCACGCCGCCGGCGCGATCGCCTTCGTCGACGCGTTGACGATCCGGGCCGAACGGGCCCAGGTCTCCCCCAGCCTGATCGCCACCCCCGGGGCCCGGATCCACCGCGAGACCCGCCAGCTCGCCCCCACCGCCGGCTTCGCCCAGGGCCTGCTGGGCACCGTCGGGACCGCCGACGCGCAGCGGGCCCAGGCCTCCGGCGGCGCGATCCTGGTCGGCGACCCGGTCGGCATCGGCGGCCTGCAGGAACGCTACGACGACCAGCTGCGCGGCAAGCCCGGCGACCGGGTGATCATCGTCCCCCGCGACACCCCGGCCGGCCAGGTCGCCGACCCGGCGGCGGTGTTCAACGCCACCGCGACCGCCGGCGCCGCCCTGCAGACCACCCTCGACGAGGGCCGCCAGACCAGGGCCGAACAGGCGCTGTCGTCGGTCAAGGGCTCCGCCGCCCTGGTCGCCGTCGACACCGCCAGCGGCGCGATCCTGGCCGCCGCCACGGCACCCGACGACGGGGCCAACCCGACCGCCACGTACGCCCGCGAGACCCCCGGCTCCACCTTCAAGGTGGTCACCTCGCTGGCCCTGCTGCGCTCCGGCCTCACCCCCGACGCGGCCGTCACCTGCCCGCCGACGGTGACCGTCGACGGCCGTACGTTCACCAACTACTCCGACTTCCCCGGCAGCGGGCTGGGAGGCACGACGCTGCGCAAGGCGGTGGCCAACTCCTGCAACACCGCGATGATCGGCCAGCGGGACCGGATCACCCCGCAACAACTGACCG
Organism: uncultured Propionibacteriaceae bacterium; assembly: GCA_964402325.1. Lineage (GTDB taxonomy): Bacteria > Actinomycetota > Actinomycetes > Propionibacteriales > Propionibacteriaceae > Raineyella. Next base: position 4,363 of record CAYOBI010000095.1, read on the forward strand.
ACGCGGCCGCCAGCCTCGGCCTCGGCAAGGACCACGACGCCGGCTTCCCCGCCTTCTACGGCTCGGTCCCGGCCCCGGCGAACACGGTCGGCGCCGCCGAGGCGCTGATCGGCCAGGGCCTGGTCGAGGCGTCCCCGATGGCGATGGCCGGTGTCGCCGCCTCGGTGGCGAACGGCCACACCGTGGTGCCCTACCTGGTCGAGGCGCACCGCCCCACCGCCGACGCGACCCCGCTGACCGACCAGGAGGCGGGCGACCTGCGCTCGATCATGCAGTCCGTCGTCACCGACGGGACCGCCTCGGGCATGCGCGGCATCCTCACCGGCGCCAAGACCGGCACCGCCGAGTACGGCACCGACACCCCGCCGAAGACCCACGCCTGGATGATCGGCTACCGCGACGGTGTGGCGGTGGCCGTCTACGTCGAGAACGGGACCTCCGGCTCTGCGACCGCCGGGCCGATCATGAAGGCCTTCCTCGGCTGACGGATGCTCCTCCTGAACGCTCCCGACGACCCCGCCGCCCCCGTCCGGTTCGATACGGCTGTGAATCGACCCTATGAAGGGTGACCTAAGCTGGTGCCATGACGACTCCCTGCCTGTCATCGATCACCCTGGGGGTGCGGGACCGCGCCCGCTCCCTCGCGTTCTACCGGGCCGTCGGGTTCCGGGTGCTCGCCGATGACGCGCTCGGGACCGTCCTCACGGCCCACTGCCTCAACCTGATCATCCGCAGCTGGACCGACCTCGCCGACGAGTTCGGCATGGCCCCCCAGGCCGGCGG
>CAYOBI010000095.1:5245-8865 GCA_964402325.1 uncultured Propionibacteriaceae bacterium
TCGACCCGGTGGCCGGGACCCCGCGCGTCGGGCCGGAGTCGTGATCCCGGTCACGGCCGGGCCGGTGCCGGCACGCGGGCTACGGTGAGCGCATGAAACCGCGTCTGTCGATCGTCACCCTCGGCGTGAAGGACCTCGACCGGTCGGCGCAGTTCTACGAGGCCGTCGGCTTCGAGGCCCGCCGGGGGGCCACCGACGTGGTGCTCTTCCAGACCATCGGCCCGATCCTGGCGCTGTCCACCTGGGACCGGCTGGCCGCCGAGGCGCAGCTGTCCCCGTGCGGCGCCGGATTCCGCGGCCAGCGCCTGGTCAGCCACTTCCGCACCGACGCCGAGGTCCGCGAGGCGTACGAGGAGTGGCTCGCCGCGGGCGGCTACTCGGTGCGCCCACCGGCCGACCGGGACTGGGGCGCGTACACCGCGATCGTCGCCGACCCGGACGCCCACCTGTGGGAGTTCGCCCACAAGCCCAACCCGGACCTGGTCCGGTTCAACATGTTCGGCCAGCTGGAGCTCAGTTGAACGCCCGCGGGCGCGACCTGTGATGCAATTGGCCCTGCCCCTGACGGGGTGACGCCAGGCCCCTTCGGGCCCCGCGAGGTCCGAGCCTGGAGGTGGTCGGGATGGATGCCGAGGTCATCGTGATCGGGGCGGGGGTGGCGGGTCTGCGGTGCGCCCGCGCACTGGAGGACGCCGGGCTCGACGTCCTCACGGTGGATGCCGGCCAGACGGTCGGCGGCCGGATCAGGTCCTCGCGGATCGACGGATTCACCTGCGACTGGGGCATGATGACGCTCAATCCGCAGATGCCCGCCGTGCACCGTTGGGTGGACCTCGGCCGGCTCGACATGCACTACCCGCTGGCCGCCCTGCTGGTGCGGCGCACCGACGGGCCGCAGCTCTTCGGTGACCCCCGGCGCGCGCCCCGGCTGCTGCCCTCGATGGTCCGCAGCGGGATGATCTCGGCCGCCGACCTGACCGCGCTGGCCCGGTGGTCGTCCAGCGGCCTGGTCGGGGGCCGGGTGCTCGACTCCGACGACGACACCACATTGCAGGAGTCCCTGGACGAGTTCCGGGTGCGGGGCGCGCTGCGCGAGGAACTGCTGCTCCCGGTGCTCTACTCGATGCTCGGCGACAGCTCCGGAACGACGTCGGCGGCGTACGCGAAGTGGGCGCTGCACGGCATCCTGGCCGGCACACCCGGGCTGCCGGCGAACGGGATGCAGGCCCTGCCGGAACTGCTCGCGTCCCAGCTGCGCCGGCCGGTACGCCTCGAGGTGCATGCTTCCGCGGTGCTGGAGACCGGTGGTGGCGTGGAGGTGAGGACCTGGGGGGACACCCTGCACGCCCGCAAGGCCGTCGTGGCGGTCAGCCCCGAGGCGGTGAACCAGCTGCTGCCGGTCCGGCGACCGCGGATGCAGGGCGTCGCCACCTGGTGGTTCCGGGCGCCCGAGGCGCCCTTCCCGCTGCCGGTCTTCGCGCTCGACGGGCGGGGCCCGATCGGGCCGGTCTGGACGGCGGTCGAGGTGACCAGCTTCGCCCCCACGTACGCCCCGCCGGGCGGCCACCTGGTGGCCGCCAAGACGCTGCTCGACCGGTTCGACGGGCGGGCGAGCGCCCGGGTCGTCCGGCGCCACCTCGCCGCGATCTACGACGTGCCGACCGACGACTGGGAGGTGGTGGCGCACTTCGAACTGCCGAACGCGATGCCGACCCACCGCCCGCCGCTGTCGGACAGCCAGCAGGTGCGGATCTGGGACGACGTGTACGTCGCCGGCGACCACCGCAAGACCGGTTCGATCCACGGCGCGATGGTGTCGGGCCAGCGGGCCGCGGAGGCGGTCCTGGTCGACCTGGGCGTCTCCGGCCCGCAGCCCCGCCGCCGCGGGATGCCGGCGCTGCGGCCGCTGAAGCAGAGCGAGTCCGGCGCGACGGCATAGCACGACCCACCGGGATCGCGGCAGGCCGGGTGTCAGCGCCCGGTCAGCGCCCGCGGCGGGTGCCGCCGGCCGACCGTGGAGCCCATCCGTACGCCACCGGACGGGTCGGCGGTGAAGAACCGCGCGCCGGCCGGGGCGACCAGCGCCTGCCGGAGCCGTTCCTCGAGCTCGCTGACCTGGTGCTGCAGGTCCTCGACCAGGTCCTGCATCTGCAGGATCCGGCGGATCCCCTCCAGGTTGATCCCCTCCGCCTGGCTGAGGTGCTGGATCAGCCGGAGCCGTTCGACGTCGCGCGGTGAGTAGCGCCGGCCTCGCCCGGACGTACGCCGCGGGGACACCAGTCCGAGCCGGTCGTACGTCCGCAGCGTCTGCGGGTGCATGCCGGCGAGCCGGGCCGCCACCGAGATCGCGAAGATCGGAGCGTCGCGGTCGATCCGCTCCGGCAGCCAGCTCGACTCGGCGGTCATCAGGGCTCCCGGGCGAACAGCGCGGCGCGCGGGTTGGTCTCGCCCGCCTCGTCGGCGTAGATCAGCAGGGCGTTGCGGGCCTTGTCGGTCAGCTGCGCGGGGACGGTCACCTCGATGGTGACCAGCAGGTCACCCTTGGAGCCGTCCTTGCGGACGACGCCGCGCCCGCGGACCCGCAACGTACGCCCGTTCGGCGTGCCGGCGGGGATCCGCACCCGGACGCTCTGCCCGTGCAGGGTCGGCACCTCGATCTCGGCGCCCAGGGCAGCCTCGGTGAAAGTGACCGGGACGGTGATGGTGAGGTTGGTGCCGCTGCGGCCGAAGAGCCGGTGCGGGGTGACGTGGACGTCGACGTACAGGTCGCCTGGACCGCCGCCGTGCTCGCCCTGGGACCCCTTGCCCTTCAGCCGGATCCGCTGGCCGTCCTCGACGCCGGCGGGGATGCGGACCTGCATGGTGTGCGTCGAGCGGCCCCGCCCGGACCCGCCGCAGACCGGGCACGGGTCGTCGACGATCAGGCCGCGGCCGTGGCAGTCCTGGCAGGGCTCGGTGACCTGGAAGACGCCGCCCGAGGTGGCGGTGCGCATCCCGGACCCCTGGCAGGTCGGGCAGACCCGCGGCACCGTGCCGGACTTCGCGCCGGTGCCGGAACAGGCCGCACAGGGCGCGTCGGAGACCATCTGCATGGACACCGTGGTGCCCTCGACGGCCTGGTCGAAGTCGATCGTCACGTCGCCCTCGACGTCGGCGCCGCGGCGCGGGCTGCGGCTGGCGCTGCGGCGGACACCGCCACCGCCGCCACCGCCGAACAGGCCACCGAGCAGGTCGGAGAAGTCCCCGGCGCCGGAGGTGGCGTTGCGGAACAGGTCGTCGACGTTCGGGGTGGCCTGGCCCTGCCCGCGGTTGAACCGGAAGCCGCCTCCGAACAGGCTGCGCTGCTGGTCGTACTCCTTGCGCTTCTTCGGGTCCGACAGGACGTCGTTCGCCTCCGAGACGGCCTTGAACCGCTCCATCTTGTCGGCGTTGCCCGGGTTGGCGTCGGGGTGGTTCTCGCGCGCCAGCTTGCGGAAGGCCTTCTTGATGTCGTCCTGGGTGGCGTCCTTCGAGACGCCCAGGACCTTGTAGTAGTCCTTCTCGAGCCAGTCCTTGGTGCTCACCGGCGCGGCCTCTCATCCGTGGTTGCTGGGGTTCGGGTTCTGCGGAGTGCTTCGTAC
>CAYOBI010000096.1:0-8646 GCA_964402325.1 uncultured Propionibacteriaceae bacterium
TCGCGCTGTCCCCGTCGATCTTCCTGGCGACAGCTATTCCTACGACCAACACGGCGACCACCGTGAGGGACACTCCGAAGATGATCATGGTGCCTCCCGTCGGGGGGCGGGCCCCCGTCAGACTATTTCTGCTTGGTGACAGATTTTTGTCCGGGGATGTTGCCGTTGGTGTGGCACCGATGGTCGAACGTGTTAAGGGATCGCTTCGGGCGTTACGAAAGATCGCCCGTGTTCGGCGTGCTAGTCCTCTTGTTCCTGGGGGAGGCCGCGGGTGGGGTCGGTGGTCTGCGCCGGAAGCGTGGCGAGGATGGCGCTGCCTTCTGAGCGGATCGCTTCGGTGACCGGGGCCCGGCTCGCCAGCAGGACCACCGCGTCGGCGATCTCCTCGGGTTGCGCTGCCGTTTGGGAGGAGTCCGACCTGCTGCGCTCGTTGATGATGCTCTCCACCAGCCCCATGGCCAGTTGGCCCAGCGGGGTCGGGTCGACCATGGCTCCCTCGGCCCGGCAGGTGAGGGCAAGGCGGCCATACGAGTCGCGGAGCTCCTGCCAGGCGCGTCGGAAGGCGGCGTGCTCCTCGCGCTGGACCTCGGGGAGCAGGTAGAGGGCGCCGAGGTTGGTGTCGCTCGCGCAGAGTTGGCGACAGTCCCAGACCGCCATCGCCCAGAGTCGTGCCGCCGGTCGGCCCGGATGGGCCGCCAGGGTTCCGGCGACCTCGAGGGTGGGGTGCACGGTGATGATCAGCAGGGCGTCGAGCAGTGCGTCCCGGTTGGCGAAGTAGTGGTAGAGGGTCGCCTGCCGGATGCCGGCCCCCTCGGCGATCGCGCGGGTGGTCGCGGCGAACCCCTCGGCCGCGAAGAGCCGGGCCGCGGAGGCCAGGATGTCGCTCCTCGTCCCCCGGCCCGTCGGTGATGCGGTGAGCCGTGGTCGTCCGGGGCCTGCCATGGGTTCGACGGTAGCAGGGGGCTGTCGGGCTGCTGCAACGGATCCGTAACGGTGCGGGCGTCCGACCGTCATCTGGGCGGGGTTGTCTTGGAACAACAAGTTTCTGTCGCCTAGCAGAAAAAGTCTGACAGTCGAGGAGGAATCGTGCCCGACAACCCCGGAGCCCACGAGGGGTCGATGACCGCGACCACGGCGGGGGCCCGTGCCCATGCCCGCGCCCAGGAGGGGACGCCCGCCGACGCGATGCCGTTCCTCCCCGCCAGTGGCTACGACCGGATCCCCGACGGGGTCGACCCGGCCGACGTCGTCTGGGCCGAGCGGGTCGCCGGCGGCAACTACACCCACAAGGTCCTCGCCCGCGGCATGAAGCTGCGGTTGACCGACCTCGACGGTGACGCCTGCGCCCACGTGCTCGTGTACAACGCCGCCGAGCCCTGGGAGCGGCTGAACATCGCCGACACCCAGAAGGTGCAGTGGCAGGTCTACACCGGGGCCGGCCAGTTGCTCCTCTCCGACCAGGGCCGTGCCCTGATGTCGGTCGGCGACGACACCTCCGGACACCACGACTCCTTCTACGGCACCTCCACCAAGGCCCGCAACGAGGCCCGCTACGGCGACGGGACCCCGCACGGCGGCTCACCGGCCGGACGGGAGCTGTTCAAGCTCGCCGGCATCAAGCACGGCCTGGCCTCCCGCGACCTCCCGCCGGGCATGTCCTTCTTCAAGGGTGTGCGCATCGATCCCGAGGGCCACCCGGTGTGGGAGGGAGCCGCTCCCGCCGGGGCCTCTGTCACGCTGACCGCCGAGATGCCGGTCATCGTGCTGATCGCCAATGTCCCCCACCCGCTGGACCCCCGCGAGGCGTACGCCTGTGGCCGGCTCGAGGTCGTCGCGTGGCGCGACCGGCCGACCACCCCCGCCGACGCCCTGTGGACCCGGACCCCGGAGGGCCGTCGGGCCCTGACCAACACCGCCGAGTACGTCGCCTGCCGCGGCATCGCCTGAGAGGAACGCAGACCATGAAGGACATCGATCCGGCGTACGGCGCCGTCCTCAGCCGCGAGACCGTGGCCCCGCGGGGTCCCTGGTCGGCGGTGCTCAAGGCCGGCCAGGTGCTGACCATCGTGGACCTCGACGGCAACCAGGCGGTCGACTTCCTCTGCTACGACGCGCAGGACACCTCCCGCGCCTACTCCTTCCAGACCACCCTGCAGGAGCAGGATTCGGTCTACCTCACCACCGGGTCCGTGCTGCGGTCGAACGAGGGCGATGCGCTGCTCACCGTCGTCGCCAACGACGTCGCCCGCCAGGACACCCTCGGCGGGGCCTGCTCCAAGGAGTCGAACACCCTGCGCTACGGCCACCACACCTACAGCCAGCACGCCTGCGCGGACAACTTCATGATCGAGCTGTCCCGCTACGGCATGGGCAAGCGCGACCAGGTCCCCAACATCAACTGGTTCATGAACGTCCCGGTGGACCCCGACGGTGCGCTCGGGATCGTCGACGGCATCTCCGCACCTGGTCTCACGGTGTCCATGCGTGCCGAGCGGGACACCCTGGTGCTCGTCTCGAACTGCCCGCAGGTCAACAACCCGTGCAACGGGTTCGACCCGTCGCGCGCCGAGATGGTCATCCAGGAGGGTGTGGCCTGATGTCCTTCGACACGATCCTGGTCGCCAACCGCGGCGAGATCGCCGTTCGGATCATCCGGACGGCCAAGCAGATGGGGCTGCGCACCGTCGCGGTCCACTCCGAGGCGGACCGGGGCGCGCTGCACGTGCACCTGGCCGACGAGGCCGTCCTGATCGGTCCGGAGGCGGCTGCCGACTCCTACCTGCGCATCGACGCGATCATCGACGCCGCCCTCTCCACGGGCGCCGGCGCGATCCACCCCGGCTACGGCTTCCTCTCCGAGAACGCCGACTTCGCCAGGGCCTGCGCGGCGGCCGGGATCGTGTTCATCGGGCCCACCCCCGATCATCTGGAGCTCTTCGGCGCCAAGCACACCGCCCGGGCCGCGGCCGAGGAGGCCGGGGTGCCGATGCTGCCGGGGACCGGTCTGCTGGCCGACGTCGACCAGGCGGTCACCCGGGCCGAGGGGATCGGCTACCCGGTGATGCTCAAGGCCACCGCCGGCGGCGGGGGCATCGGCATGCAGGCCTGTTCCTCGTCCGAGGAACTGCGTGCCGCCTGGGCCAACGTCACCCGCCTCGCCGGCGCCAACTTCGCCTCGACCGGGGTCTTCCTGGAGCGCCTCGTCCGGCACGCCCGTCACGTCGAGGTGCAGGTGTTCGGCGACGGCCGGGGCGGCGTGGTGACCCTGGGCACCCGCGACTGCTCGCTGCAGCGACGCAACCAGAAGGTGATGGAGGAGGCCCCGGCCCCCGACCTGCCCGATGAGGTGCGGACCATGGTGGAGGAGTCCGCCTCCCGGCTGTGCGCCTCGGTCGGCTACCGGTCGGCGGGCACCGTCGAGTTCATCTACGACGCCGGACGCCGGGAGGCATCCTTCCTGGAGGTCAACACCCGCCTGCAGGTCGAGCACCCGGTGACCGAGGCCGTCTACGGCGTCGACCTGGTGGAGTGGATGATCCGGCTAGCCGCCGGCGAGCCGCTGCCGCAGTCCGGCCCGCTGACCCCGCAGGGGGTCGCCGTCGAGGCCCGCGTGTACGCCGAGAACACCGACCTGGGCAACCTGCCCAGTTCAGGTACCGTCACCGCCGTCGCCTTCCCCGACGACGTCCGGGTCGACGGCTGGATCGAGCCCGGCTCGCAGGTGTCGACCAGCTACGACCCGATGCTCGCCAAGGTCATCGTCCACGGGACCGACCGCGACGACGCCTGGGCCCGGATGGGTCGGGCCCTCGCGGAGACCCGCGTGCAGGGCGTGGCCACCAACCTCGGCGTGCTGCGCTCGGTCGTCGGCGACCCCGACGTGCTCGCTGCCGACCACTCGACCTCCACCCTGGCCCGGATCACCGACGCCAGCCCCCGGATGGAGGTGGTCCGCGCCGGCGTGCTGGCCACCATCCAGGACTGGCCCGGCCGCCGCGGCTACTGGCCGGTCGGCATCCCCGCCTCCGGGCCGATGGACGACCTGTCCTTCCGCCTCGGCAACCGGGCACTGGGCAACCCCGAGGGGGTGGCCGGCCTCGAGGTCACCATGGCCGGGCCCACGCTCCGCTTCCACACCCCGACCCGGGTGATGGTCACCGGCGCCCCCGCCCCGGTCCTGCTCGACGGCACCGGGGTGGAGCAGTGGACCCCCGTCACGGTCCCCGCCGGGTCGGAGCTCAGCATCGGCGCCCCCACGGCCGGGATGCGCACCTACCTGCTGGTCGAGGGCGGCCTGGACGTGCTGCCGGTGATGGGCTCGGCCGCCACCTTCACCGACGGTGAGATCGGCGGCACCACGGGGCACGCGCTGCGGACCGGTGACATCGTCGCCCTGGCCACCCCCGAGGCGCCGCAGACCGTCCGGACCGTGCCGCCCGCCGACCGGCCGGTGATCGCCGACCGGTGGCTGCTCGCCGGACTCGAGGGCCCGCACGCCGCTCCGGAGTTCTTCACCCCCGATGACATGGACACCTTCTACTCTCACGACTGGGAGGTCCACTTCAACTCCGCCCGCACCGGTGTCCGGCTCACCGGACCGCAGCCGTCCTGGGCCCGGACCGACGGCGGCGAGGCGGGCCTGCACCCGTCGAACATCCACGACACCCCCTACACCGTCGGCGCGGTCGACTACACCGGCGACATGCCGATCCTGCTGGGGCCCGACGGCCCGTCCCTGGGCGGGTTCACCTGCCCGGTGTCGGTGCCGAGCGGCAACCGGTGGAAGCTCGGCCAGCTGCGGCCCGGCGACACCGTACGGTTCGTGCCGGTCACCCCGGCCCAGGCTCGTACGCTGCGGGACCTGCCGCTGCAGGCACCGGTCGCCGACCGCCCGGTCATCGTCGACGGCGGCGTGCTGCTGTACGACGAGGGCCACGACGACCTGCCCGCGATGACGGTGCGCCGCCAGGGCGACGTCGCCCTGCTGGTCGAGTACGGCGAGATGAAGCTCGACCTCGCCGCCCGGCTGCGGATCCACGCACTGGCCCAGGAGATCGCCTCCCTGGTGGAGGACGGGTCCCTGACCGGCGTCATCGAACTCACCCCTGGCATCCGGTCGCTGCAGGTGCACGTCGACCCGGCGCTGGTCGACATCGAGGCGCTGGTGACCACCATCCGCGACGTCGACTTCGCCCTGCCGGCCACCCGCCAGCTGCGGGTGCCCAGCCGGACGGTGCACATGCCGCTGTCGTGGGACGACCCCGCCACCCGCGAGGCGATCGCCCGCTACATGGCCGGCGTCCGCGACGACGCCCCGTGGTGCCCGTGGAACATCGAGTTCATCCGCCGGATCAACGGTCTGGAGTCGGTCGACGACGTGTTCCGCACCGTCTTCGACGCCGAGTACCTGGTGCTCGGCCTGGGCGACGTCTACCTCGGGGCGCCGGTGGCGACACCGCTCGACCCGCGGCACCGGCTGGTCACCACCAAGTACAACCCGGCCCGTACCTGGACGGCGCAGAACTCCGTCGGCATCGGCGGCGCCTACCTGTGCATCTACGGCATGGAGGGCCCCGGCGGCTACCAGTTCGTCGGCCGTACGGTGCAGGTCTGGTCCACCCACCAACAGCGCGGTTCCTTCGAGCCCGGGGTGCCGTGGCTGCTGCGCTTCTTCGACCGGATCAAGTGGTACCCGGTGTCGCCCGAGGAGCTGCTGGAGCTGCGGGCCGACCAGGCCGCCGGCCGACTGCAGCTCAGGATCGAGGAGGGATCGTTCGGCGTCCCCGAGTACGAGGAGTTCCTCGCCGAGCACGCCGCCGGTATCGGGGAGTTCCACGAGAAGCAGACGACGGCCTTCGGGCAGGAGCGGCAGCGCTGGGAGGACAGCGGCGAGTTCGAGCGGGCCGCGGCCGCGGCGGATGCCGAGGTCGAGGTCGTCGAGGCCGTCGTACCGGCCGGTTGCACCGCCGTCGAGGCACAGTTCGCGGCGAACGTCTTCCGGATCGACGTGGAACCGGGCCAGTCCGTCCAACCCGGGCAGGTGCTGCTCGCCGTCGAGGCGATGAAGATGGAGGCCCCGGTGGCGGCGGCCGCGGCAGGCACGGTCGAGGAGATCCTCGTCCACCCGGGCAGCCAGGTCGGCCCGGGCACCCCGCTGGTGATCATTCGAGAGGAGCTGGCCGCATGACCCCCCGAGAGGAAGCCGCGCGCCGGGTGCGCGCCGCGTACGCGCGGATCGCCGAGGTCGACCGGCCCGAGGTGTTCATCACCCTGCGGCCGCAGGCCGACGTCGCCGCCGAGGTCGACGCGGTGATGGACCGTGTCGCCGCGGGGGAGGAGCTGCCGCTGGCCGGCACGCTGTTCGCGGTCAAGAACAACATCGACGTGGCCGGGGTCCCGACCACGGCCGCCTGCCCCGCCTTCGCGTACGACCCGCCCGCGGACGCCGCCGTGGTGGCCCGCCTCCGGGCGGCCGGGGCCGTGGTGCTGGGCGGCACCAACCTCGACCAGTTCGCGACCGGACTGGTCGGCACCCGCAGCCCGTACGGTGCGGTCCGGCACGCCACCGACCCCGAACGGATCTCCGGCGGATCCTCCAGCGGGTCGGGGGTCTCCGTCGGGCTGGGCATCGCCGACTTCGCCCTCGGGACCGACACCGCCGGGTCGGGGCGCGTACCGGCCGCGTTCCAGGGCCTCTACGGGATCAAGCCGTCGCGCGGCTGGAGCCCCCGGACCGGAGTCATCCCGGCCTGCCACTCGATCGACGTCGTCACCGTGATGGACACCGACCTCGACCGGGCCCGGCTCGTCGCCTCCGTGATGCGGGGGCCCGACGGGGTCGACCCCCTCGCCTCACGTACGCCCCGCGCGGCGCAGGCGGTTCGCCGGATCGGCGTCGCGGCGCCCGAGCAGCTCGGCACCCTGGCGCCCGGCTGGCTCGAGGCCTACCGGGCGGCCGTGGAGGAGTGGTCTGCAGCCGGGTACGACATCGTCGAGGTCGACGTCGCAGGCCTGCTCGACGCGGCGCGGCTGCTCTACGACGGGGCGTACGTGGCGGAGCGCTACACCGGCGTCGGGGAGTTCATCGCGGCGAACCCGCAGGACACCGACCCGACGGTGCGGGGGATCGTGCTGGCGGCCGGTGAGGTGCCGGCCTGGAAGCTGTTCGCCGACCTCGACACGCTCGAGGAGCACCGGGCCCGGGCCGAGGAGCTGTGGGGGCGGATCGACGCGCTGCTGCTGCCCACCACGGTGATGCACCCCACTCTGGCGGAGGTCGCCGCGGACCCGATCGGGGTCAACAGCACCCTCGGCAGGTTCACGAACTTCGTCAACCTGCTGGACATGTCCGCGCTGGCCTACCCGGCCGGGGAGGTCGCCGGGCTGCCGTTCGGCGTGCAGGTGATCGGCCCCGCGTACGCCGACGGGGACCTCGCCGACGCCGTGGCCGGGCTGGTGGCGGCACGGTGAGCACGGAAGCAGTGAGCTCCGACGGTCTCGAGCTCGCCGTCGTCGGCGCGCATCTGTCGGGCCAGCCGTTGAACCACCAGTTGGTCGACCTCGGGGCGGAGCTGGTGGCGACCACCCGCACCGCCCCGCGGTACCGGCTGTTCGACCTGGGCACGACGCTGCCGAAGCCCGGACTCGTCCGGGTCAGCGAGCAAGGGGAAGGTGCGTCGATCGAGGTCGAGGTCTGGCGGCTCGCGCCGGCGTCCTTCGGGATCTTCGTGGACGCTCTCGCCACCCCGATGGCGATCGGCCACCTCGAGCTGGCGGACGGCGGCTGGGTCAGCGGATTCGTGGTGGAGCCGTACGCCCTGGAGGGGGCACGCGAGATCACCGCCTTCGGCGGATGGCGGGCCTACCTGGACTCGGGCGGGGCTAGCATCGCCGGGTGACCCGCCACCATGACGACGACGACCTCGTCGAGGGCCCCGAGGGCCTGATCGACGATGATGATGACGACGAGGACGTCGACCACGTCTGGCAGGTCCGGGAGTTCCAGTTCGGCATTGTGTCCGGACTGCTGCTGCTCGCAGGGTTCCTGCTGGGCCGGGCCGGCCAGGAGGTCTGGGGACTGGGACTGAGCCTGGCCGCCCTGCTGCTGGGCGGCTCGACGTTCGCGCCCGAGGCGTACCAGAAGCTGCGGCGCGGTCGTCTCGGTATCGACCTGCTGATGACGATCGGTGCGATCGGCGCGGCCATCCTCGGGCAGGTCGAGGAAGCAGCGACGCTCGCGTTCCTCTACTCCCTCAGCGAGGGACTGGAGGAGTTCTCGGTCGCCAGGACCCGCCGGGGCCTGCGCGCACTTCTCGATCTCGTCCCCCGCGAGGTCACCGTGCGGCGTGAGGGTGCAGAGGTCGTGGTCGGCCCCGAGGACGTCCTCATCGGCGACCACATGGTCGTACGACCGGGGGAACGCCTGGCCACCGACGGCACGGTCCGCTCGGGGCGCAGCACGCTGGACACGTCGGCCATCACCGGCGAGTCGATGCCTGTCGAGGCCGGCCCCGGCGACGACGTCTTCGCCGGCTCGATCAACGGCACCGGGGCCCTCGAGGTGGTGGTCACCAGCACCGCGGAGAACAACTCGCTGGCGCGCATCGTCCACATCGTGGAGACCGAGCAGTCCCGCAAGGGGGCGAC
>CAYOBI010000097.1:0-8106 GCA_964402325.1 uncultured Propionibacteriaceae bacterium
GGCGCCGGGCGCGTCGAGGTCGTCGCGCAGCGCGGCGCGGACGGCGGTGACCGTCGCCGCACCGTCCGGTCCGGCGGGGGCGGCGAACGCCCGCCGCCAGGTCTCCAGACGGGTGAGCGCCTCGTCGAGCCCTGCCTGGGTCCAGGACCAGTCCTGGCGGTAGTGATGGGCGAGGATCGCAAGCCGGACCGCCATCGGGTCGACGCCGGCGGCGGTCAGCCGGGAGACCAGCACCAGGTTGCCGCGCGACTTGGACATCTTCTCGCCGTCCAGGCCGACCATCCCGGCGTGCACGTACGCCGAGGCGTACCGGTGGCCGGTCGCGGCGCGGCCCTCGGCGGCGCTCATCTCGTGGTGCGGGAAGGCGAGGTCGGAGCCGCCACCCTGGACGTCGAAGGTCTCCCCGAGGTAGTGCTGGGCGATCACCGAGCACTCGATGTGCCAGCCGGGGCGGCCGGCGCCGAGCCGGCTCTCCCAGGAGGGCTCGCCCTGGCGGGCCATCCGCCAGACCAGGCAGTCGAAGGGGTCGGCCTTGCCGGGCTGGTCGGGATCGCCACCGCGCTCGGCGAAGACCGCCCGGGCCTCTGCCTCGGTGAGGTGCGAGATGGCGCCGTAGTAAGGCACCTGGCGGGACCGGAAATACCAGTCCGGCGCCTCGACGCCGGGCGCGCGACCGTCGAGCCGGTACACCAGGCCGCGTTCGCCGAGCTTCTCCACCGCCTGCACCACCAGCGGGATCGCCTCCACCGCGCCGATGTACTCCCGGGGTGGCAGCACGCGCAGGGCCTCCATGTCGGAGCGGAACAGGTCGGTCTGGTCGAGCGCCAGCTCCGTCCAGTCGACGCCGGTCGCGGCGGCCCGCTCCAGCAGCGGGTCGTCGATGTCGGTGACGTTCTGCACGTAGTGGACGTCCAGGCCGCGGTCGCGCCAGGTCCGGTTCAGCAGGTCGAAGGCGACGTACGTGGCTGCGTGACCCATGTGCGTCGCGTCGTACGGAGTGATGCCACAGACGTACATCCGGGCCTCGCCCGACGCCGGCCCGACCGGGAGGAGACCGCCGCTGGCCGTGTCATGGACCAGGACGGGAGCGCTCCCGTCACCGGGGACCGACGTCAGGGCGGGGGAACTCCAGGCACGCATGCGGGCGACTCTACAGCGGCGGCCAAGGGATCGACGGCCAGCCGTCCTGCGGGACGGGAAGCGCCCCGGCGGCCAGCATGGCGTCGGTCCGGACCACCACCGCGGCGGTCTCGGCCGGGGTGAGCAGGCCGCCGAGCACGTCGGCGGCGAGGGCACGGGTCCGCTCCAGCAGGGCCACCTCGTCGGCCCGCAGGCGGCAGCCGGCCCAGCCCCACAGCACGGTGCGCAGCTTCGGCTCGACGTGGAAGCACAGCCCGTGGTCGCAGCCGAACAGCAGCCCGCCGCTGGGCAGCAGGTGCACCCGCTTGCGGTCGGAGTTGTTGGTCACCGCGTCGAAGAGCGCCAGCCGGCGCAGCCGCGGGTCGTCGCGGTGCACCAGGATGACGTCCCGGCCGTATCCGTCGCGGGCCTCGACCACCCCGAACCAGCCGTCCGGGACCCGGCCGGCGGGCGCCAGGCCGACCAGGTCGTCGAGGTCCTCGTCGACCTGCACCCAGGTCTGCAGCGCCCCCACTCCCCTCGGGGTCTCGACCAGCCGGGTGGTGGGCACGACGTCGAAGCCGGCCGCGGCCGACAGGGCGTACGCGGCGACCTCGCGGGCCGCCAGGGTGCCGTCCGGGAAGTCCCACAGCGGCCGCTCCCCCGCGACCGGCTTCCACACGCACCGCACCGGCGCCCGGCCCGGCAGGTCGGCCTCGGCCAGGTAGGTCGCGTTGGACGCCGTCCGGATCCGCCCGAGCACCCGCAGGCCGACCTCCGGCCCGTCGAACGGCGGCGTGTCGAGGGCGGGGTGCATCACGCCGCCCCACTCAGCACGAGCGAACGGCCGGACGAGGGGCGTACGTCACGCCAGCGGGTTGACGTAGCCGTTGGCGCGCGGACAGACATGGCCCTCGGGGTCCATCGGTTGCCGGCAGAAGGGGCAGACCGGCCGGCCGGCGGCGATCACCGCCTGGGCGCGGGCGACGAACTGCCGTGCGTACGCGGGGGTCAGCCCGACGATGCAGACCGTCCCCTGCTCCAGTTCGGCGGTGTCGATCTCACTCAGCCCGGTGATGGAGTCCTCGACGTCGTCGGAGAACAGTTCCAGCACCACCTTGTCATGGCTGCTGTCCCAGGCCAGGCTCATCGGACCGACCCGGAAGTCCTCGGTGATCGGGGCGTCCAGCGGCCGGGTGTCGAGCGCTCCGCTGGCCGGCGGCGGGATGACGATCCCGCTGAGGGACCGGGCCGAGACCTCGTCGAGCAGGTGCGCGATCTGGCTGGCGAGCACCTCGACCTGCTGCTTCTCGCAGACCAACGAGGACAGCCGGTCCGCCTCACGGACCTGCAGGAAGAAGGTACGGTCCCCGGGCTCGCCGACGGTCCCGGCGACGAAGCGGTCCGGGTTGTCGTAGCGGAGGGTGAACGCGCTCACGACGCCAGCCTACGTCGCCGATCCCGCTCCGCCACCCACTGCGGCGTCCTCCCCCACCCGGGCCTCGGCGGGCAGCAGGTCGCCGAGCGACCCCGACGAGCTGTTCAGGGTGAGGACGTACGGGCGGGCGGAGGTGTAGCGGATGACACTGACCGAGGCGGGGTGGACCACCAGCCGCTGAAACTGGTCGAGGTGCAGGCCGAGGGCATCGGCCAGGACGGCCTTGATGATGTCGCCGTGGGAGACCGCGACCCAGACCGCCTCGGGGCCGCTCTCGTCGGCGATCCGGTCCTGCCGGGCGCGGACGGCGGAGACGGCCCGCTGGGCCATCGCGACCATCGACTCCCCGCCCGGGAACCGGGCGGCCGAGGGGTGTGACTGGACGGTGCGCCACAGCTCCTCGCGGGCCAGGTCGGCGAGCAGACGGCCGCTCCAGTCCCCGTAGTCGACCTCGGACAGGGCCTCGTCCACGACGATGTCGGGGGCCGACCCGTCACCGCGTCCCTCGCGCAGCGCCAGCGCGGTCTCCAGGCAGCGCTCCAGCGGCGAGGACACCTCGGCCGCCAGCGGGACGCCGGCGAGCCGACGGCCCGCGGCCCGGGCCTGCTCCCGGCCCGTCGCGTCGAGGCGGACCCCCGGCGTACGGCCGGCAAGGATGCCCGCGGCATTGGCAGTCGTCCGGCCGTGGCGCACGAGCAGCAGGATGGTCATGGGGCCCAGCGTACGGTCCGGCCCGGACGCGGTCAGGTGTAGCGGCCGTACCGATGTTCGAGGGCCCGGGCGCCGTCAGCCAGGTCCACCTCCTCGATCGTGGCCCGCACCAGCAGCCCCCAGCCGGCGTGCGGCGGCGCCGGGTCGACCAGCCGTACGCCGACCCAGCCGGCCGCCCCCTGCAGCCGAGGGCCATGGGCCGCGGGCGTCCACCCGCCGGTCCGGAACGGGCCGCCGGGCGACGGCGCGATCCGAGCGAAGGCATCGGCGACCCGGCCCTGCCCCTGGGCCAGGACGTTGACCGTGGCGGTGCCGCAGCCGCGGAACAGCTCCCACCAGTCGCAGTCCTCGTCGACCAGCGCGACGAGTTCCCCGGGCCGTCCGTCACCGACGAGGACCGAGGAGATCGTCCAGCCGTCCTGCCGGTGCGCGTCGGCGCTGGTCCACACGGTGACCGGTGCCGGCAGGTGGCCGCGCAGCCGGCGGATCGGGTCGCGCAGCTCCGGCGGGGTGCGGAACGGGTCTTCGTCGTGGATGCTCATGTCGGGGTCCTCTCCACGGAGCTGTCCCACCGGACCGACGGGGCCGGGCGGGCCGGGCGGTCGGGCGGTCGGGGGCGTGAGCCGATTCTGGCAGGTGACCGTCGGCCGCCTAGAGTCACGCGCATGGAACAGCGACGCGTCGGCTCGTCCGGACTGCAGGTCTCCCGGCTCGGACTCGGCACGCTCACCTGGGGCCGCGACACGTCCCCCCAGGCCGCGTACGAGCTGATGAGCGCCTTCGTCGACGGTGGCGGCACGCTGATCGACACAGCCGCGGCGTACGGGGCCGGGGACGCCGAGGAGATCCTCGGCGCACTGATGGCCCACGAGTTCGACCGCGAGGACCTGGTCCTCGCCACCAAGGCCGGCTTCGGCGTACGTGACGGGGAACGGGTGGTGGACACCTCGGCTCGGGCCATGCTGGCCGACCTGGACGCCTCGCTGGAACGTCTGGGCACCGACTGGATCGACCTGTGGCAGGTGCACGCCTGGGGGCAGGCGCCGATCGAGGAGACCCTCGCGGCGATGGACCACGCGGTGACCTCGGGACGGGTGCGCTACATCGGCCTGTCCAACTTCGTCGGCTGGCAGACTGCGCAGGCGGCGTCCTGGCAGCGGGCGATCACCACCCGTACGCCGATCGCCGCCACCCAGGTGGAGTACTCCCTGATGACCCGGCGCGCCGAGGTGGAGATCCTGCCCGCGGTACGGGCGATGGGGCTGGGGTTCTTCGCCTGGTCGCCGCTGGGGCGGGGCGTGCTCACCGGGAAGTACCGGCGCGGGATCCCGAAGGACTCCCGAGCCGCGGCCGAGCACTTCGCCTGGTTCGTCGACCCGTACCTGCAGCCACGCTCGCGCGCGATCGTGGACGCGGTGGCCCGGGCCGCCGACGGGCTCGGCATGAAGCCGCTCGAGGTGGCCCTGCTGTGGGTCCGCGACGCGCCGGGGGTGACCGCATCCCTGCTGGGGGCACGGACCGCCGAACAGCTGGCGGAATGCCTGGCGGTCGAGGAGATGACCCTGCCCGCCGAGATCGCCGCCGCCCTGGACGACGTCTCCGGTGGTGCGATGGCCACCCGGGACGGGGCCGGCCGGCCGCTGCCGCCGATCCACCACGACTGACCGGTCCGGGCCGCTGCCCCCGATCAGTCCGGGTAGACGTCCAGGTAGCCGTCCAGGTCCAGGGTCGGCCGGACCCGGATGATCCGGCGACGCACCCATACCTCGCGACTGCCGTCGCGGTAGCGCCGCAGCCGGTGCAGCTCCCAGCCACCCCGTTCGGCCTCCTCGGTGAGGAGTTGCCGCAGGGCGTTGCGGGACATCTCGCGACCCACCGAGAAACGACGTACGGCGTAGTCGCTCTCGGGTCGCGGACGGGGCTTGGCTGGCACGCCACCATTGTGCCGACCCGGTCAACGCGTGCCGTCCATGCGTGCCGGGGGCCGATTTGCCGATGGCGGCTGGCCTTGGGTATAGTCCTACATCGCTGCCCGGCACCGCCGGACCAGCGCCCAACACCTGTCCGGGTGGCGGAATTGGTAGACGCGCTAGCTTGAGGTGCTAGTGCCCGTTTTAGGGCATAGGGGTTCAAGTCCCCTCTCGGACACAACAGAACGAAGGCTCGTCCCTCTGCGGACGAGCCTTCGTCGTTCCCGGCGGGCACCTCGGCAGCTCCAGCTTCGGGCCGGCGGGCAGCTCGAGACCGGCCGCGGCACCGACGGTCTGCTGCGCTGACCCCGCAGTCCGCCGTACCACGGCCCGGGCCGGCTGAGACGTACCGGAACACTGCACCCGGTCAAGTTCGTCCTCACCGGCGTGTCGACTAACCTCGTCCCATGATCTCTGTTCCGCGCCGCCACCGTCCCGCCCTGTCGGCAGGGCCCGTGACGGGCGGAATCCGCACGGCAGGGCGCCGGTGACGGCGCGCCAGGAGCCCGCCGAGGGCCCCCGGATCGTGCCGGCCCTGTCCGGGCCGCTGGTCGGCACCACCCCCGCCGGGCTGGTGCCGGCCGCCTGGGCCGACAGGGTCCGCGCCGCCCTGGCACGCGCCGGCCGTCCCCGGCTGTCGCGCTGGGTCCACCTGGTCGTCGCCCTGCAGTTCGTGCTGATGACCGTGTACAGCGCCGGTTACGGCTACCAGCGCGACGAGCTGTACTTCCGGATGCTGCCGCCCGCCTGGGGCTACGTGGACCAGCCGCCGTTCACCCCGTTCCTGGTCCGTACGCTCTCCCACCTCGGTGATCACACCTGGTCGATCCGGCTCGCCGCGACCTTGGCGACCTGTCTGGCCACGTACGTCCATGTCCTGATCACCCGGGAGTTCGGCGGTTCCCGGCGGGCCCAGCTGCTGTCCGCGGCCGCCTACGCCTTCGCCCTGGTGCCCCTTGCCCTGGGGCACAACCTGCTGACGGCCACCGTCGACCTGCCGTTGTGGGGCCTGACCGCCCTGTTCATCGCCCGCGCCACGCTGCGCCGCGACGCCCGGTGGTGGATCGCGGCCGGTGTCGTGATCGGGCTGACCACCTACAACCGGTGGCTGATCATCGCCTTCGTCCTGGTGCTGCTGGCCGGCATCGTGCTGACCGGTCCGCGCAGCCAGCTGCGGGACCGCAACACCTGGATCGGCGGCGGTGTGGCCCTGGTGCTGGCGCTGCCGAACCTGTGGTGGCAGGCCCAGCACGGCTGGCCCCAGCTCACCTTCGGGATGGCACTGGCGGGGTCGAACAACGCCGACGTCCGCCGGGGCATGTGGACCCTGCTGCCGGTCATCATGGGCCCCTTCCTGCTGCCGATCTGGGTGGCCGGGATCGTCGGGCTGTTCCGGCGTCCCGCGTGGCGCCAGGCACGCTTCCTGCTCCCCGCCCTGGTGATCTTCCTGCTGATGATGGTCCCGGTCGCCGGCCAGGCGTACTACCCGGTGGGCATCGTCTCCGTGCTGCTGGCGATCGGCTGCGTGCCGGTCGCCGAGTGGGCGACGACCGTGCAACGGCGTCGGGCCGTCGCCGGTCTGCTGGTGGCGAACGCCCTGACGTCGGTGGTCTTCGACCTGCCGGTGATGCCGATCGAGAAGAGCCCGACCCGTTGGGTCAATCCACTGGCCCTCGACGCGAGCTTCTGGCCGACGTACGTCGGGCAGGTCGCCGACGCGTACCGGGCGTACTCGCCCAAGGACCCGGGCACCACCGTGGTGCTGGCCGGCGACTACGGCGAGGCGGGGGCGATCGACCGGTTCGGCCCGCAGATGGACCTGCCGCAGGTGTACAGCGGGCACAACACCCTGGGCTGGCTGGCACCGCCGCCGAGCACGGCGACCGCCGTGGTCGCCGTCGGGATCCCGATCACGACGCTGTCGGGGCACTTCGTGGCCTGTCGGCAGGTCGGCCGCCTCGACAACGGGTACGCGATCAAGATGTACCAACAGGGCCAGCCGATCGTGGTGTGCGATGGCCGGCGGGATTCCTGGACCACGATCTGGTCGGATCTGACGCACTGGGGCTGATCGCCCTGCTCAGTCGACGGCCAGGGCCCGGACCGCCGCCAGGGTGTCCGCCTCGGCCGCCGGCTTGTCGTCGCGGTAGCGCAGCACCCGGGCGAACCGCAGGGTGACCCCGCCGGGGTAGCGCACCGAGCGCTGTACCCCGTCGAAGGCGACCTCGACGACCTGTTCGGGCCGCACCCCCACGACGTTCCCGTGGCGAGCCGTCTCCAACTCCAGGAACCGCGCCGTCTGCCAGGCCAGCATCTCGTCTGTCATCCCCTTGAACGTCTTGCCGAGCATCACGAACCCGTCGCCGTCGCGGGCACCGAGGTGGATGTTGGAGAGAAGGCCGTGCCGCCGGCCGCTGCCCCATTCGACGGCCAGGACGACCAGGTCGAGGGTGTGCCGGGGCTTCACCTTCACCCAGGCCGCGCCGCGCCGACCCGCCGCGTACGGCGCGGTGAGGTCCTTGACGACCACGCCCTCGTAGCCGTCGCGCAGCACCGCGCCGAAGTAGTCCTGCACCGCCGCCGGTTCCGGTTCCGTCGCCGCGGGGACGATCCGCGGGACGATCGCCGCCGCGGGCAGGGCCGCGGCGAGCGCCGCGAACCGCTCCCCTGCGGGGGTGTCGACGAGGTCACGGCCGTCCAGGTGCAGGATGTCGAAGAAGAAGGCGCGCAGCGCGGCGGTCGCGCCGGAATCGCCCGCCTCGTGGCTCATCGTCCGGGCGCCGGTCTCCTGGAACGGCCGTGGCCGCCCGTCCGGCCCGAGCAGCAGCGCCTCCCCGTCGAGCACCACGGCGTCCAGTGGGAGGCCGC